>CAZCZP010000119.1:1778-3388 GCA_964502895.1 uncultured Bifidobacteriaceae bacterium | reverse complement strand
TATCCATTCATTCTCAAACCCGACCTCGGCCAGCGCGGTGACGGCGTGAAGCTCATCCGCAACCGCGCGCAGGCCGGGGATTACCTGCGGCAAACGTCCGCTCCCGTCGTGGCGCAACGTTACGCGCGGGGGCCATTCGAAATCGGTGTGTTCTACTATCGCTTTCCGCACGAGCCGCGTGGGCACATCTTCGCGATGACCGAGAAGATTTTTCCCGTCATCACCGGTGATGGTCGCAGCACCGTGGCCGAGTTGATTCAGCGCGACCCTCGGGCGCGATTCATAGCCGGAACCTATTTGCGACGTTTTCACTCGCGGCGCGATGAGGTGCTGGCGGCGGGCGAACAACTCAAACTGGTCGAATCCGGCAATCACGCGAAGGGTTGTATTTTTCGAGACGGTACGCACCTGCGGACACCCGAACTCGAAGCGCGCATTGACGAAATCTCTCAAAAGCTGCGGGGCTTCTTCATTGGGCGCTACGACATCCGTTACGCAAGCGCGGAAGATTTGCGCGCGGGAAGGAATTTTCAAATCATCGAGCTGAACGGCGCGTCGTCCGAAGCCACGAGCATTTATGACGCGCGCAATTCACTATGGGCCGCTTATCGGACGCTGTTCCGACAATGGGATCTGGTGTTCGCCATCGGCGCGGCTAATCGCGCCCGCGGCGCGGCACCCACGAAACTCTCGTTGGTCTGGCGGCAATGGCGCAGTTATCACGCGCTGGCCGCTTCCTATCCATCGGCAGATTAAGGCGGCTCCGCTCGAAAATCTCCTTGCCTCGGCCTTTGATTTTCTAGCCTCTAGTTGCAGCATGTGCACGATCACTTTCTGGCCGCGCGATTCCGGCTACGCACTGGCTATGAACCGCGACGAAAAACTCGCGCGCGTGCGAGGCCTCGGACCGCGCGTGCGGCGCGTTGCGGGTCAGAGCGTTGTCTTTCCTTCTGAACCGGGCGGCGGAACG
The DNA here is from genome assembly GCA_964502895.1 of uncultured Bifidobacteriaceae bacterium. Classification (GTDB taxonomy): domain Bacteria; phylum Verrucomicrobiota; class Verrucomicrobiia; order Limisphaerales; family JADLHS01; genus WYBW01. Next base: position 2,418 of record CAZCZP010000119.1, on the reverse strand, counting down.
TGGATCGCTCTAAACGACTCGGGCGCAACTCTAGCCTTGATCAACTGGTACGCCATCACGCGGCGCGTGACGGATTGCGTCGTGAGCCGAGGCGACGTGGTGCAGGCGACGAAGACCGCCGTTGATGCCGCCGAGGCTGACGAAGCATTACGGCGGTTGCCGCTGGCGCAAATCAATCCTTTCAGGCTGGTCGGAGCTTTTCCACGGAACAAGCAAGTCGTCGAATGGCGCTGGGATTTGAAGACGCTCCGCCGCCTCAAACATCGGTGGCGAGCGGGGCAATGGATTTCATCGGGCTACGATGAACCAGGCGCGCAACGCGTGCGCAGCCGTACGTTTCAGCGTTTGCGCAAGGAAAAATCTGTTGGCTCGCTCGACTGGCTGCGAGCAGTGCACGGTTCGCATTTGCCCGAACGCGGCCCTTACTCCACCTGCATGCATCGTTCCGACGCCGCAACCGTGAGTTACAGCGAGGTCGTGGTTGAAACAAGAAAATCAACCCTGCGTTACCATGATGGAGCGCTGTGCGAAGGCCGGCGCATGCTGGTAAAGGAACTCAAGCGCCGGCGATTGCCTCACGTGACATGAGCCTCCGACTTTACGACGCGCACAATCATCTCCAGGACGAACGCTTCGGCGG
>CAZCZP010000119.1:0-1678 GCA_964502895.1 uncultured Bifidobacteriaceae bacterium | reverse complement strand
GACAAGATTCCGTCAGCCATCGGCGAGATTGGTCTGGATCGTTGGAAACCGGGCTTGCCGTACGAAGGCCAGGAGGAAGTTTTCATCGCGCAACTGCGACTGGCCGCCGAGCGAAACCTGCCCGTTAGCATTCATTGCCTGCAAGCCTGGGGGCGTATGCTTGAGATTTTGAAACGCGAACCCCGGCCCGCGTGCGGCTTTCTGTTGCACAGCTACGGCGGCCCGAAGGAAATGGTGAAACCCTTCGCCGACCTCGGCGCTTATTTTTCTTTGGCCGGCTACTACGCGCACGAACGCAAGCAACGTCAGCGCGAGGCGTTCAAGCATGTTCCGCTAGAGCGGCTCCTAATCGAAACCGACGCGCCGGATCAAAGTCTGCCAGCGGAACGAACCCGCTTTCCGCTGATTGATCCTGCGAGCGGCCGGGAATTGAATCACCCCGCGAATCTTCGCGGCGTTTATGAATTCGCGGCGGAATTGTTTGGTGAATCGGTCGAAACCCTGGCCGCTCGGATTGAAGAAAACTTTTTGCGCCTGTTTGGCAGATTAACTTCAGAGTAGGACCGGCTTCAGCCTTCTCCGATTTACACGCAATTCAAGAGACAAGCGATGCCTGTCCTACTTTGCCGCGGGCGTGTGCTCCTCTTTCCTTTCCACAATCCGTTTCACCACCTGCGCCGCCGCCGCGAAGCCAAACGCGCCTGTCACGAAGCACGCCGTGCCGTAGCCGCTGCGGCAATCCAGGCGCAAATTGCTGCCCGGCTCGGGCTTCTCACACACCGAACCATCCTTGGCGGGAAAAACCGGAGTCTCCGGGGAATAAACGCACGGCACGCCGAACTTTTTCTCCCCGCGTGGGAAGCCGTAATCGGCGCGCAGAATTTTCCGCGTCGCTTGCAGCAACGCGTCGTGGGTCGTCCTCGCCATATCCTCTACGCGCAAAGCGGTGGGATCGCGTCGTCCGCCTGCGCCGCCGGTAGTCACCACGGGAATGCCTCGTTCGCGACAGCGCGCGATGAGCAGAGCTTTCAGCGACGGGCTATCAATCCCGTCGAGCAAACCGTCGTAGTGCGTGGCCAGGATTTCGTCCGCGTTGGATTTGGTGAACAGCGAGTGGAGCGCGTGAACGTTGCAGTCGGGGTTGATCGCAAAAATCCGCTGGGTCATGACGGCAACCTTGGGTTTCCCGAACTCGCCGGTAACGGCGTGCAACTGGCGGTTGACGTTGCTGATGCACACGTCGTCGAGGTCCACCAGGGTGATGGCGCCCACGCCCGTGCGGGCCAATGCCTCGACCGCCCACGAGCCGACGCCGCCGATGCCCACGACGCAAACGTGCGCGTGCCGCAATCGTTCCTGGCCGTTCGCGCCGAACAGGCGGCGAATCCCGCCGAAGCGCGCTTCGTAATTCTTCGTCACCCCTCCGGATTACTTTTGACGTGGAGATTTCTCAAGTCAATCCGGGCGCAGAAGTTTGCCTGGTTGTCGGTTTCACGGCTGGTCGCCAGTGGTTGTGCCAGCGTCCCCGGTTGGCGTCGATGTAAGCTCGCACTCGCCGCCGATCCCCAACGATAGGTTTCAAGCAGGTGATTCGGCGGGGTGGCTGTCCGGCATGGATTCGAACCATGACAAAGGGCTCCAAAGACCCTTGTGCTACCATTACACCACCGGACAAACC
>CAZCZP010000118.1:0-11603 GCA_964502895.1 uncultured Bifidobacteriaceae bacterium | reverse complement strand
TGCTGCCGGTGTGCTGGTGGACATCGCCCCAGCCCTCTGCAACAATCGGCCGGAAACCGATGGAATATTTGATTGGCGTCATTCTGGCTTTGGCCATTGGCTTTTTTGCCACCGCAGTCGGCTTTGATCGCAGTCGCGCCTTTTATCCGGTGGTCATGATCGTCATCGCCGGCTACTACGCTTTGTTTGCGTTGATGGGGGGATCGCTACACGCCTTGATTCTTGAGTGTGTCTTCATCGCCGGGTTCGTGCTCGTCTCGGTTTTGGGCTTCAAACTCAATCTCTGGTGGGTGGCCGGGGCATTGTTTGCGCATGGCGTCTTCGATTTCTTTCACAGTCATTTGATATCCAATCCGGGCGTGCCGGTGTGGTGGCCCGGGTGGTGTCTTGCCTACGACGTCACCGCGGCGGGATATCTGGCGTGGCTGTTGTGGCGTTCAAAAGGCCTGGAGCGGCCTTAGCGTCATGAACCGGAGCGACCGACAGCACGGACTTGAACTTGAAGGTTCCGCCGAGGGATTGGGAATCAGTGTTGGTGAGCGGTGATAGCCCGCTCAACAAATTTGTGACCCCAGAAATTTGGAACAACTTTCACTTCCCATCGGGCTTCGGCTGACACAATTTCAACCTGAAGATGGTAACGCTCGAACACCAGAAAGTTTTTCGATCCGCCGCGGCAGTGATCGCACTGTTCGCGGCTGGCTTGCTGGCGAGCTGCCGCTCGGGAATTGATTCCGCGAGCGAAGAACTGTTTCGCTACGAGTTCAAGCAGCCCCACATGGGCACGCTGTTCACCATCACGCTTTACGCGCCGGACGAAGCGGAGGCTCGCGAGGCGTGCGATGCTGCGTTCGCCAAAATCGCTGCGTTAGATCGAATGATGACGGACTACAATCCGGACAGCGAGTTGATGCAACTATGTCAAAAACCTGTTGGCCAGCCTGTGCGGGTGAGTGACGAGTTGTTCGAGGTTCTGGAACAGAGCCATCGCCTCGCCGAACTCACCGATGGCGCGTTTGATGTGACCATCGGCCCGGTTGTGCGCTTGTGGCGACGGGCGCGGCGAACCGAAACGCTGCCGTCTCCGGATGTGCTGGCTCGCGCCCAGGAATCGGTTGGCTGGCGAAAACTCCGGCTCGATCCAGCGACGAAAACCACCACGCTCACCGTGCCGAACATGCAATTGGACCTCGGCGGCATTGCGAAAGGTTACGCTGCCGACAAGGCGCTTGAGGTTCTGAAAAGTCGCGGCCTGAACCGGGCGTTGGTCGCTGCCAGCGGCGACATCGCCGCGGGCGACCCGCCGCCGGGCCAACCAGGTTGGCGGGTTGGAGTCGGCAACTTGAACGCGAAAGAGCCGGGGTTTGCAAAAATGATTTTGCTCAAGAATGCCGCCGTCTCGACTTCCGGCGACGCCGAGCAGTTTGTGGAGATCGGCGGCACGCGCTATTCGCACATTGTTGATCCTCGGACGGGAGTCGGCCTGACTGAACAGTTGCAGGTTTCCATCATCGCGAAACGGGCGGTGGATACGGACAGCTACGCCACGGCCGTGAGCGTCTTGGGGGTGGAGCACGGCGTCACTCTGGTGGAATCACGGAAGGACATGGCTGCGCTCATAATTCTCAGGGAGGGCGAGCAAACTCTAACGCGCGCGTCGCGCCGTTTTGAGAAAATCCCGGCCGCAAAGTAGATGGCCGAGCGGCCAGCGGAACGGGGAGATTCACTCTCCATCCTGCATCTTCCTTGCGTGACAGGTATTTGTGTCGCAGCCAAGCTTGGCAGAATTTCTTCAGGCGGTCTTGGCACTCATTCTGCGTATTTCACCTGAATTCACGGAAGCGAACGGAATTCGCTCGAAAACGAGACACGGGCTTACAGTTCAATCCGCGAGATTTGCTCGATTGATGCATCACACGATTACAGCCGGTTTCGCAGGCGACCGCAGCGATCGGTTCCTCCACAGATTTGCGCTGCGCCTGGCCGCGATAGGAATCCTGGCGCTCGCCGCCCCCAGCGACGTGGAAGCCAACGTGTATGCCACGAACATTCGCATGACGGGCAGCGTCATGGGCAGTTCTTCCAACGTGACCGTCTATGTGCCCTGCGAGTTTGCGGAGATCAGTTATCTGCTCAACGAAACGGCCAACGCGGGAGTCACGCTCGAGTTTGTTACCGGCACGACCGTCGTCCGCACGATGAATATCGCGCCCGGGAGTCCGGGGACCTTTCGCGGAACCAACACGGTTGTCTGGGATGTAAAAAATGACTTTGACGACTTCGTGCCATTGGGACTTTACCGCGTGCGCGTCACGGCGAAGTCGCACGGTTACGGCGACTGGACACAGATCAGCGACGACTACAATCCCGGCAATTATGTTTATCAGCCGCGCGGCATTGCGGTAAATTGCAACACCAACAGTCCGTATTACGGACGGGTCTTTATCAGCAACGGCGAACTCGGCTTGAACCCGGACATCGAGCCAGGAGACCGTTTGGGGATTCTCAAGCTTAACGCCGACGGCAGCCCTGCGGAGGACCCGTACGCGGTTGATGGAGGATGGCCCTGGGCGACGAAGGGCAACAGCCCGTGGAAAATTGAAATCGCGCATGACGACCATGTGTACGTCAACGATTGGAGCGATCACGGTTTGGTGCTGCGCTTTAATCAATCCATTTCCAGCTCCTCGCGCACGCTGGTGCTCAGGAGCGACAACCGTCCCGGCGACGGCGCGGCCAATCTCAGCGGACCGTTCATCAGCGGTACCGGCACGAACACGATGGTGTGGATGGCCGACGCGAATTATCCTGAAGGCACGGGCATTCGCGCCTGGATGGCGGCTGCCGACGGCACGCTGGCAACGAACGATCTTGGAATGAGCGTGGTGGTGGCCGGTACGAATTTGCATTTGAATTCAGCCCCGTACGATGTCGCCCTCGATTCGAGCAACCGGATTTACACAATTCAATACCTGGATACACCGGGCGATCCGTCTTATCGGCTCATGCGATTCCCGGCTTATGAAGGCACGTCGTTGACCAACTCGGACTGGCGAGTCGGCAGCGGTGACGACAACATGTGCGGTGCCTCGGGCGTCGCGGTGAGTCCGGATGGAAGTTTTGTGGCGGTGGCCTTTGAGGGTTTGGGCACCGGCTTCGGACGGATCGGCGGAGGCGTGCGCGTGTTTCGCACACTGGACGGTTCGCAAGTTCGAACACTGACGGAAGCTCCGTATCACGATCACAAGGACGTGGCCTGGGACAACGCCGGGAATCTTTATGTGTGCGACAATTGGAATTCAGTCTGGCGCGTGTATTCGCCACCGGGCGCCAACCAGACGTCCACCGTCTCACTCCAGACGCTCGAGGCGGGCGAGCCACCCGTGCCGGCCTTGCTGCGGGTCGTGGCTTACAACAATCAGCAGTTCCATTTCACGCTCCGGGGAAGGACGAATATTTTTTACGTGATCGAAGGTTCCACCGATCTGCGGACCTGGGTGCCCGTGCTGACGAACCGCGACGATTGCGCCACGCGGCTCATCACCGTGGACTCGCCGCAACCCTGGCGTTTCTACCGCGCGCTGGCGCCTTGAGGTGGCTACTCCGCGCGAGCCTCCATTTCTTTCCAGACTCCCGTACCAGAATGAACAACCTGACTGCGGGAAGTCTGCATTTCTAGTTCTCAAGAGGTCGTTGGGAATGTGATGTCATGGTGTCTCTCCTCGGCGAACTCGGTAATGCACCGCCGCAATAGCTCCGCCTCTATCGGCAGGCGAGCCCTCAACGCCTCCAAGCCGTTGATTTCAACGTGCGGTGGAATCTCGATATCGCGAATGCACTCATCGAACGCGTCCCAATTCTCACCGTAGTAGTCGGGAAACCGAAATGCCTCGAAAAGCAAACCGTGCAACTCCTGACGCGAGCTCACTGAGCCAACGTCAACCTTCAAGACGTCTGAAGAACGGTGGTGCATGAAACGGCCTAACAGCCTATTCGACCGCCTTCTCCGGCTTATCGTCCGTAGTTGCAGCCAGAGGCTTCGCTTTGGCGGCCTGTTGGGCGATCTCCTGCACGTCCGCGGCGGGCAACACGATGAGTACGCTCGATTTACCCTTCATGAAACGGCTGACTCCCAATCCGACCAGCTTGCCTTCGAGGTTGAAAGTCGGGCAGCCGGCCTGTGCGCTCGTCGCCCGCACGAAGGTCCGCGGCTTTTCCGTGATGCTCGTCACCTGGCCGCGGGTCACCACGGGGACGCGATTGAGGATTTCCTCGGTCCGGCTCAAGGTGATGGCGTCGTCGGTGACCTTCACTTTGCCGCTGTCGTTCAGGTCGAGTGTTTTGAAAACAACGTCTTTCGCCTCTTTGCTGTCCGTCTTGATGCGGAAAAACGCGAGGTCCAGATCAACGTCCTTCATGACCTGTTCGGCGGGAATCTCGGTTCCGTCCTGCATGACGACTTTGATTTCCTTGAGTGTCACACTCACGTCGAACTTCACCGGACCCTTGGCGGTGTTGAATTCGCGGCCCTCCATTTCGCGCGAGGGGTCCACCTGGCTCATGGCGGTCACCAACAGGTCGGAGCCAATCAGTGTGGCGAGCGATTCCACCTTTCTTTCGCGATCAGGGATGTTCATGGGCGAGTCGGAGCTGCCTGCCGCAGTCATGCTGATTTTCATGACGGCGGTCAGCCAGACCACCGAGTCGCCCTTCTCCGCGAGCAGCTTGCGCGCGGCAGCCTGCGAGGCGTCTTCGGCCCGCGCGAAATTTGACGTGCCGGCCAGGAGAATTCCGACCGTGAGGAGTTGAATGATTTCTTTCATGGCGACGTTGGGCTGAGATTACCACTTGGGTTCGAGTTCAAAGTACTCCGTGTAAATGCCCCGCTTGACAAAGAAAACCACGCGGCGCGGTTTCGATTCGGCCAGGCTTTTCATGGTTTGTTTGAGTTGCGCGATGCTCTTCACGGGCTGGCCGTCCACAGCCAGCAAAATGTCGCCGCCGGCAACTCCCGCCAGCGCAGCCCACCCGGCCGATTGCACGGTCGCGATTCGCACGCCTTCGTCGGGCGATTTGAGCCGGGCGCTGACGGCCTCGTTGAGGGAAAGTTCGCGCGCGGTGAATTCAAAGCGCTCGTCCTTGTAAGTTTCGAGATCGCTGTTGGGTTTGGGTTGCGTCCCGAGTTTCGCGCTCAGCTTGAGCGGTTGGCCGGCGCGCAAGCCTTCGAGTTCCACCGCCGAGCCGACCTTGTAATCGCGGATCATGTTGGCAAAAAGTTCCTGGTCGGCGAGTGTGCTGGCGGCAATCACCGTGCCGTCGAGCTTGAAAAGCAGATCGCCCGTCTTCAGCCCGGCGGCTTCCGCCGGCGAGTCCGGAAAAATTTGCGTGAGTCGCACGCCGCGCTTGCCCTCGACGTTGAGGGCCGCGGCCAGTTCGCGAGTCAGCACCTGCGACTCCAGGCCGAGCCACGCCTTGGCCGGGCGGGCCGGTTTGGTATCGTCCGGCTCAGGCCCGATCTTCACCACCGTGGCCAGTTCGTCGCGTCCCCGGGCAAACGTAACCAGCGCGGGCTTGGGTTCGCTGAGGCCCTTGGTGAATTCCGCCGTGTATTGCGCAAGCTGTTTCACGTTCTCGACCGGCTGATTGCCAAATCGGACGATCACATCTCCGGAACGCAAGTCCGGCTTGGAATCGGCTGAAGGCCCGCCCGCGCGCACGCTGTCCACCCACGCGCCGGCTTTGGTTTCGCGCTCGTTCTCCAGCGCGGACACGCGCGTGAAATCCCGCACGGTGAGCCCCCAATTCAACAATTCAGTTTCGTTCGCCAGGCTGGCTTCACGATCCACCGTGGTCACGTTCCAGCTCGCGGGCTTTCCGCCGCGCAGACCTTTCAACGTCAGCTTCGATCCGACGGGCGCGGAAAGAACCAGCCGGTTGAACACAGGCAAATCTTCTTCGGCGCGCGCGTCGCTGATTTTTTCGCCGTTGAACTCCGTGATCAGATCGCCCGACTGAATGCCAGCGGCTTTGGCCGGCGAATCCGGCAGGATGGACGACACCATCACGCCGCGCGCCTCGGGGTCGGACTTCAACAAGGTCTGCGGTTCAAGGCCAATCCAACTGCGGGAGACGTGGCCTTTCTCGATCAGTTCGCGCGCCACCGCCTTGGCGAGATTGGAGGGAATGGCGCCGCCGAGACTGCCGATGCCGACTTCGTTCACGCCGACGATTTCGCCTTTGAGATTCACCAGCGGCCCGCCGCTGTTGCCGGGATATATCACCGCGTCATGCCCGATCCAACGGACCAGTTCGCCGACGTTCTCGCCATCCAACCTTAAGCCCACGCCGCCTGGCGTGATCATCGCCGTGTTGGCAACGATGCCCTTGGTGACGGACTGCGACAAACCCGCCGGGCTCCCCATTGCCAGCACCACGTCGCCCACCTGGATTTCGTCAGAGTCGCCGAATTTGGCCATGGACAGTTTCGCCTCCGGGTTTCGCCGGCTTGCCAGATCGAGCTTGATGATGGCGATATCGCTCAGCGCATCCGTGCCGACGAGCACGGCATCTACTTCTTCACGATTGGACAGGCGGCAGAGCAGTCGCGTGGCGCGCCCGGCGACGTGGTGATTGGTGATGATGTAGCCGTCCTCTGAAATGATGGCGCCGCTGCCACTGGATCGGCGCTTTTGCATCCGGCCGTCGTTGCCCTGCTCGTAAACGACGTGAATCCGCACCAGCGCCGGATAAACCGCGTCCACTGCGCGTTGAATCTCAGGATCCGCAGCCGTGCGCGTGCGGGATGAATTCGCGGTTGAATCGAGCCGGCTCGGAGAATGGGATTGGCAGCCTGTCCCGGCCAATGTCGCAGCGAGACCAACCGACAGCAGCGGAAAAATGGATTTGCTCATGTTCATGAAATTGTCGCGTACGCAGTTTCCCCTCGCTCCTCGCATGAAGCTTGCCGGTGAAACGCAATTGTTAGATTGAGTGTTGACGTCAGCAGAGGCAATTAAAAAAGCCCCGGAAACATTGTTTTTCACCCCAATTATTACGAAGTGATTGGGGTTGACGTTGGGGGAGTATTAATCACTCAGCGCCTTCCCGTTGGAGCAAACGGTGGCAGCGATAATGGGGGCGCCAATCCCACGCCGGGTCCTTGAAGGTTATTCTCGCAAGGGCAGCGCGTTCGATGCTGGATGTTCGGTATTCAATCGAAAAGGGCCATGAACTTCGGCGCGAAAAATGGGCAACCGAATTTTGGGCGTGGTGTTTTTCATTTGGAATCGTATATTCAAGCCATGAAACACTGTGCGAAGCTCATCGTATGTGCGGGGATACTTGTTTTGAGCGCGGCTGCCAACGCGGCCAGCGCGGCAACGGCCGACGCCGGAAATCCTTACGCAGATACAATTGTTGGCCGCAATGTTTTCAGCCTCAAAACACCTCCACCTCCGCCGAATCCCGAAGACCTGGTAAAAAAAGATCCACCTCCTAAGATTTTACTCCAAGGTTTGACGACGATTCTCGGACGTCCACAGGTGCTGTTCAAAGTGCAGATACCAGCCAAGCCAGGCCAGCCGGCCAAGGAAGAGTCGTTCGTGATGACCGAAGGCGAACGACAGGGGGAAATCGAGGTGCTTGATATTGATGAAAGTGCCGGCGAGGTAAAATTCAACAACCATGGGACCGTTGAACCGTTGAACATGAAGGATCACGTCGCGAAGGCGCCGGCGAGTGCATCACCGATGGCGCTGCCGCAACCCGGCCGGCCAACAATACCTGGCGTGCCGCCACCCACAGCCGCAGTCAATCCTAATGCGTCCGGGCCGAGTGTCGTTACCACTTTTGGCAGTTCAAGGGAGATTCCCACGACGCGGTCTCTGCGAACGGCAAGTAATGTTAGTGGTGTGCCGGCAGGCACGATGGCTGACGGGCAAACGCCGCAAACAATTCTTCCTCCGCTAAGTCGCGAGGAACAGGAGATTATGATCGAAGTCAACCGCCAGCGTTACCTGGACGAAGGGAATCCTCATGCGAGAGTCATGCCTCCCACTTCGATCACGCCCAAGCAGAATCCATCTCCACAGTGAAGGTTAGGTCGTTCTCGAATAGAGTGATTTGTTTGGCACAGCTCGGATTCTTTCGTGCCCGGATCCGGGTTGCTATTCCGACTCTAACTCAATCCTGATTCGCATTGCAAAACTACTTCAGCTTTGGCACGAGATCTTGAGTTTATGCGAATGAGTTTCTATTGGCTGTTGCCTGTCGCGCTCGCCGTTGTTTGTGCCTGCGGCAAGCGCGACGATTCCGTGAGATCGCCTTCTCATGGCCCGCCGCGCGAGGTCTTGCTCCGATTTCACTTCTGTGGAACCACCCGTTTGGCTACGGAAACCAACGCAACACACCTTGTGCAAATGAGTGAACAGCCGGCGTTTCAAGCGCTTTGGATACAGACACTCAAAAAACTCACTCATGCACCATATCAACTGCTTCAGCAGTGGGGAACAACGACCGCAACCAACGACTTCGCCAATGCGTTCTCTGAGTTGCTCCATGACCTCACTCGTGCCGAGTCATTTGTTGGGGCGACGGGGAACAGCAACGGCATCGCAGAGTTAGTATTGGCTGTCCGGTTGCCGCCCGATCGTGCAGAGTTTTGGCAAACAAACCTCCTCTCTATTCTTGAAAGCTGGATCGGGGAGTTCGGGAAAACAATTTCCGCTGGAGTCACCGGATGGCGACTGAATAAGAATGAGAATTCTATTCGACTAGTGCGGTCAGGTGATTGGACACTGATAGGTTGGGGACAAGACAAATGTCCCCTTCAGGAAGACTATTTAAAGCGCATAAGTGAGTCTGGAAGACCGGCTCTAACCGCGAGCGATTCGTGGGCGGAGCTTTTTCTCGACGGTCCGAATTTGCCGCGGTGGTTCCAAGTATCGCCCCGATCTTGGATAGCGAAATCACCAGTTGCTAAACTTACATTGACGGGGCGCGATGGCGAGGTGCGCATCAAAGGTGACTTCACTCTAAGCGAATCGTTCGTCAGTCGCTTCGGACCCTGGCAAGTCCCAACAAATCTAATTCGCGAGCCGTTGATCAGCTTTACCGCAGTCAGAGGCATTGAGGCACAGGTGCGAAACCTAATAAAAGGGGAGGAGTTGCTTCTCGGTGGCGTGCCGGATCAATATTTTGTTTGGGCGGGTGCAACATACCCTGTTCAAACTCTTGCTGCGGCGCCGTTGAACGGTGCGACGAATGACTTTCACAGTTTTGCTACTCAACTACGACGCCGATACAATCCCTATCTGCAAACCGCCAAAGCCGGGGTTCTGGTGCTCGAGACAAATACCCCTGATGCAGAAACACTTCGATGGACGGACATTCCGCCGTTTCTAACTCCATTCCTGACGACATCTCGAGACGCAAATGGAGACTTCCTGTTTGCCGGTGTTCATCCGAACTGGGGAGACACTAACCTTCCGGGTCCTTCTGTGCTGTATCACCACCTCGCGAGTCAGACTAACCTGATTTACTATGACTGGGAGTTAACGGGTCCGCATGCCTACTCATGGCGTGCGATTATCAACCTCGTACGCCATTACTTTGAGAAACCGCGCTTGGAACCAAGTACCGCCAGCATTGACTGGATGAATACGGTATCCAACAAGTTGGGAAACACTATAACTGAAATCCGACTGGTAGGTTCTAATCGGCTCGATCTTGTTCGGCAAGGCGCCGTTGGCCTCACAGGCATTGAAATACTCGCACTAGCCCATTGGTTGGAATCGCCGCAGTTCCCAATTAATGCCATTAATTTCACCTCCCGAATCAACAAAACCTCGCCGGTGTTGCGCGGAGAATGAGATGGGTTCAATACTCAGCTTTCCCGTCTTGGAACGTTGTCCCTATAATTAGGGACAAACGAATCCGTCCAGAAAATCTCCATCCAAAGGGCAAATCGGTCAGTTTCCCGCCGCGCGGAGGTTATGTTAACCCATGTCCATCTGCGGCTTAACCTTGAATTTGACAGTAAAAGAAATGTTCAAACAAATTCCAAAAAACCGTTGACACCTGCTTGTGCCTTTGGAATAGTGTCACCACACACGGTAACAATAACACTTCAAAAACATGAGAACAAAACTACTCGCAGCGGCAGCGATAATCGCCGCAGGTGTGACTTCCGCAGTCGCACAATCCAACGTTTACTCTCTAAACGTGGTCGGCTATGTGAACAAGGTCATTGTCGGGAATTCAAAATACACAGGTGTTGCAAACCCGCTTAACACGACCAACAATACGCTGGCCGGATTGCTCGGTGGGGCAAATGTCGGTTTACCGACCGGAAGTCAGGTGTTGAAGTGGTCCCCCGGGGCTGCCGACTTTACCACATACGGCAAAGTCGCATTCGGCACGGGATGGACCGGTGGTGGCGAGGCAGCTTCGCTGAATCCAGGAGAAGGCGCCTTGGTTTTTCTGCAGGCGGCAACCGACTACACAAATACATTTGTGGGAGAAGTGAAGCAAGGTAACCTGACTAACGCGTTCCAAACCGGCTTTCAGTTGGCTGGCAATCAAGTTCCGGATTCCGGCACGGTAAGCTCACTTGGTCTCGTCCCGCCGAACGGCAGTCAATTGCTGAAATGGGATGCTGGCCTTCAGGATTGGGTTACTTATGGTAAGCTCGCGTTTGGTTGGACTCCAAGCGAACCAAGTTTGACCGTCGGCGAGGGATTCATGATCAGTGCTTCATCTGGATTCAATTGGGTTCGCAACTTTACAGTTGCTCCGTGACGAAATAGCTAACAGACTACGAAAGCCTAACCAACAAGCCCTAATAAAACATGAAAAAGAAACTACTAACACTGGCAGCGGTAGCCGTATCAGCATTGACGATGTACGGCCAAGGCCGCGTGAACTTTAACAACTACGTCTCAGGCAATGCAATAACGGTGGGTAACCCTAATCAAGGAGCGTCTGGCGGAGCCTTTGGTGCGAACTTGGGTGCGAACTATTCGGTTCAGTTGCTCTACGCGGCTGGGTCGTTTGCGGACATTGGATCGTTTCTAGCCGCGAATCCGCTCTCGTCCACTCCAGTTGCGTTCTTTGGAGCGACAGGCGGAAGCCCGGGAACGGACGGAGCTGGGCTTTTTGATGGCGGCACCGTGGCGGTTGGTGCTGCTGGCGCCTATACAATGCTTGTGCAAGCATGGTTTAATGGCGGTCAATATGCAACCTATGCCGCAGCCAGCGGCGCAGGCGTAAACGCGGGTAGATCGGCGCTGTTCTCCGTTACTGCGACAGCGGCTCCTACGCCGGCACCCAATACAACCTTCGGTTCGTTTTCGGCTGTTGTAGTTCCAGAGCCGTCCACGTTTGTGTTGGCCGGCTTGGGAGTTGCCTCGTTACTGCTGTTTCGTCGCCGGAAGTAAAAAGTTTTTTTGATCACTGCCCCGGAGCAATCCGGGGCATTTTTTTGTGTACATCAAGAGCGAACCAACCACTGTTGCTGACCCTTTCACGGAAGAAACTTGCGCTTGCCAAGCGCGGGCGTTGCTGGTGCATTGGACGCGAACCGGAAGGGAAGCTGTAGGCCGGCC
>CAZCZP010000117.1:0-11665 GCA_964502895.1 uncultured Bifidobacteriaceae bacterium | reverse complement strand
CGGACGCCTCCGTGTAATCTCCGAGGCATTCGCAGAACCCTCGGGCCCGCACCATGAAAAAGATTTTGCTGGTGGATGATGATGCGACGGTCCTGGAAATCTATCGGCAACGGTTCGTCCAGGAAGGTTTCCAGGTTGATACGGCTGCGGACGGGCTGGCTGCGGCAAAGCAGTTTCGCGAGGGCAAACCCGATCTCGTGGTGCTCGACCTGATGATGCCCAAACTGTCCGGCGTCGAGGTTTTACGATTCATCCGTTCGCAACCCGGCCTCGAATCCACACCCGTCGCGATCTTCACCAATTGCTTCATGAGTGAACTCGCGGATGCAGCCAACGGCATCGGCATCCAGCGCGCCATCGCCAAGGCCGAATGTACGCCCGCCGCGCTCGTCACCATCGCCAGGGAAATCCTCTCCGGCAGTGCAGAGCCGGCCGAAACGCCGCCAGGTGACAGGCGGGCCGGTCCCGATTCCGCCGCTGACGCCGGGAACGCGAAAATACGCAGCCATTTTCTGGAGCACGCGCCCGACACGCTCGCCGCCTTGCGCAGCCTGTACACGGATTTCATCCAGAGTTCCGACCCGGCGGCGACGCTGCTGAAACTGGAGAGTTTTTATCGCAAGGCGCATTTCGTCGCCTCGGTTGCGGGCCTCGCGGAATGCCACCGGATCGCTCTCTTAAGCAGCGCCTTCGAGGCGTTGTTGTTCGAGTTGCAGGAAAGGCCGTCCCACATTGACCCGTCCGTCCTGCACACCATTGGCGTAACTGTGGAGTTCCTGGAGGTGCTTTTCGAGAACGCCCGCGAGAAATCAACAGAAGAACGGCTCGTGGGCCGCGTGCTGGTCGTGGACGATGATCCCCTTTCCAATCACCTGGTTGTGGCCGCGTTGCGCCGCGCGCGGCTGGAGGCGCGGGCGGCCGAGAATCCGCTTATCGCGCTCGAATTGCTGAGGCAGTGCGCCTACGACCTGGTGCTGCTCGACATTGAAATGCCGCACATGACCGGGTTCGACCTCTGCCGCAAACTCCGCACGCTCCCCGGCTACGCGCGCACGCCAGTCATCTACGTCACCGCGCACAGCGATTTTGAAAGCCGGTCCAAGGGCGTGCTTTCCGGAGGCAATGACCTCATCGCCAAGCCGGTCTTCCCGATCGAACTGGCGGTCAAGTCGGTAACTCACTTGATCAAGAGCCGCCTGTCAACTACTGCCGCCGGCCAATAACTGGCCGCCTCTAAACCTTCTCCGCACTCCGCCAAAAAATGCGTGGTTTTCGTCAACCCGCGCGTGGCCAGCCACCCGGGGAGCATGGGAACTTCAAAGCGTCCGTCGAATCGGCGCATGAGGTTTTCTTTGCGCTCGCGGCCGGAATTGAGCAAAGTCGCGGCCCGAAAGGGATGACAGGTTTATGATAGCAGCGTTTGCAGGTTTGGTGGCCGGCGCGATACACGTCTGGTCAGGCCCGGACCATCTGGCCGCGGTCGCCCCTCTGGCTGTGCGCAACCCCAAACAAGGCTGTATCCCGGGAGTGCGCTGGGGAATCGGGCATTCCACAGGTGTCGCGCTGGTGGGATTGCTTTCGCTTTGGTTGCGGGAATTGCTGCCGGTGGACTTGCTTTCTTCCTGGGGCGAACGACTGGTGGGCGTGATGCTCTTTGGCATCGGCCTGTGGGCATTGCGGCAGACGTTCAAGGATCGTGTCCACGTTCACGAACACGAGCATGATGGAGATCGGCACGTCCACTTCCATACGCACACGCATCACGAAGCTCACGAAGCCGCGAAGGCGCATCACCACACCCATGCGGCCTTTGGCATTGGCATGCTTCACGGATTGGCGGGCAGTTCACATTTTTTTGGGGTCCTGCCGATCCTGGCCTTTCCGACCCGGATGCAGGCCATCGGCTACCTCGCGGCTTACGCCGCCGGAACGATTGCTTCGATGGCGGCGTTTTCGTGGGTGATGGGACGCGTGGCGACGCGGTGGGCGGCACACAGCGTCAAGTGGTATCGCGGCCTGATGACCACGTGTGCCGTTACTGCAATGGTTGTCGGCGGCTTCTGGCTGGTGACAAGTTTTCGGTGAAACGGGTAGCGAGACTTGGCCGTCACGCACGGGGACGGGCAGAGAGACCTTGCATCGGGCGGGCATCGGATTACCATTCCCGCCAGAGTTCATGATTCGCTCGCTGGCATTCACCACCCAGGGCCGTCTTCACAGCCGGGACATTGAAATGTTCCTGATGCCAACGCTGTTGAACGACACGAATCTGTTCCTGTGGATTGATCTCGAGAACGCCACGGCCGAGGAAACCAAATTCGTGCTCGAGGACCTTTTTCACTTTCATCCATTGTCCATCGAGGATTGTGTGATGGTGAGCCACGCGCCCAAGGTCGAGGAGTATCAACCCAAGGAAGAGGACAAATTCGCGCCGTATCTTTTCATGGTGATCCACGCGGTGGATTACAGCCGCAAGGACGGCGTGTTCGCCACGAGCGAGTTGAATTTTTTCCTGGGCAAGAACTTTCTCGTCACCTACCACGATGGCCCGGTGCGCAGCGTTTCGATGACTGAAGACCGCGCGGTCAAAGGCACGATGCACATCGCGCGTGCGCCCGACCGGGTTGCCTACAACCTCCTGGATGCCATCGTGGACAACTACAAGCCGGCGCTGGAGGAGCTTTCGCTGGAAATCGCCGAATTGGAAACCGAGGCGCTGCAAACGCCCACAAAAAAAACCCTGGGCCGCATCTTGCAGGTAAAGAAGGAGGTGGTGCATCTGCGCCAGATCATCGGCCCGCAGCGCGAAGTGCTGGCACGGTTCGCGCGGGGCGAATTCAAGCTCATCCGGGCGCATCTGGTTCCGTATTACCGCGACGTGTACGATGCGTTGTTCCACATCTCCGAACGTTCCCAGGGTTACATGGATTCACTCACCGGCATTCTGCAAGTGTATCTGAACATGTCCTCCAACCAGACGGGCGAAGTCGTCAAGCTGCTGACGCTCATCACGGTGATCACGACGCCCGTGATGATCGTAGGCACCTGGTACGGCATGAATTTCGCCCACATGCCGGAGACCTCGGAAACCGCGCCGCGGTGGACTTACCCGTTGGTGATCGGCGTCACGTTTTTGTCAACCGTTGCGACGTACTGGTACTTCAAAAGAAAGAAATGGTTCTAAAAGGGACTCCAACGACCGGGATGCGAACGCCCGGCGCGTAAAGCAACCAGATCAGAACAACGAAAGCATGGCTGCGCCCAAATCCAGTTTTCTTGACAAGGTCCTCGACCGGATTGGCAGGCTCGACACGGAAGGACTACAAACGGTGGTCCAACGCCTGGCGCGCGAGCGTGGTTTTCTCGAGACGCTGTTCAACGCCATTGAAGACGGCGTCCTGGTCGTGGACGAACGCGGGCGCGTCATTTATTTCAACCAGGCGGTCACGCGCCTGCTCGGCGTTCACGCCGGCGTGGAGGACGAGCACATCAGCCGCATTCTGCCGGAGGTGGATTGGGAGAGCATTTCCCGTTTCGACACCGACGGCGGCCGGCGCGTCACCCGCCACGAGTTTGAAGTCCAGTATCCGCGCCCGCGCTTCCTGCGACTCTACGCCGCGCCCTTGGACGGCAAAGCCACGGGCAAGGCTGGTGTGGCGTTGATCCTGCACGACGCCACTGAGGCCCGGCAAAAAACCTTCGAGGCCATCGAAAGCGAGCGGGTGCAAGCACTGACCCTACTGGCGGCAAGCGTCGCCCATGAGATCGGCAATCCGCTCAACGCATTGCACATTCACTTGCAACTCATGGACCGCGAGGTGAAGAAATTGAAGGCCCAGCCGGGCGGCTCCGTCGTGAGCCGGCCCAAGTTGCGTTCGCGTTCCCAGGCCGTGGGGTCAGAATCCGAGGCGGGCGAGATTGCATCCCGGCTGGAGCAATATCTGGAGGTTGCCAAAGGCGAAATCAACCGCCTGGATTACATCGTCACGCAATTCCTTCACGCCATCCGCCCCGCGCCGCCGCAACTCCGGCTGGCTTCCCTGAACGAAGTAGTTCACAAAACCCTCACCTTGTTGCAGCCAGAACTGGACAATCGCGGCCTCGCCGTCAAATCACGTCTGGCGCGCCAGATTTCGTTGTCGCCCATTGATCCCACGCAGATTCAGCAGGTGCTGGTCAATCTCATCAAGAACGCGATGCAAGCGATGACCAAAGGCGGCACACTGACCATCCAAACCGGCGAAAACAGCGACGGTGTCTGGGTAAGCGTCAGCGACACTGGCGGCGGAATACCACAGGAGCAGATCAACCGGATTTTCGAGCCGTTCTACACCACCAAGAAAAAAGGCACGGGCCTCGGGTTGATGATCGTGCAGCGTATTGTGCGCACGCATGAAGGCCGCATCGAACTCGAAAGCCACGTGGGCCGCGGCACCACGTTCCGCATCTGGCTGCCCTTGCACGAGCGCAAACCTCGCCTGCTCGAAGCGCCAGTTACTGAACGAAAGTAACCCGCACAGTTCCACGGTCCGCAAACAAACGATATGAATACGAAACCTGTCACCGTGATAGCTGCCTTCCAGGCGCGACCGGGCAAGGAAACCGAACTGCGCGCCGCGCTGGCCGCTTTGGTGGCGCCGACCCGAAAGGAAGCCGGCTGCCTGAACTACGATTTGCACCAGGCCGCCGACAGCCCGGCAAAATTTCTTTTCCACGAGAACTGGACGAGCAAAGCGCAGCTCGACGCGCACCTGCAGAGTGCGCACATCCAGGCGATGGCAGCTCGCGTGAACGAACTCTGCACCGAGTTTCCGCAGATCAGCTTATGGGAACGGATTGATTGAACTTGCCGATTGTTGCTGCGTCTCAGCGGAAGCCCGCCGCAGCCGGAAAAACTGCGCCAACCACCATGTTGGGACTGACGCAAACGTCCGCTGGCGCAAAGTCAGCCCGGACAGCGCGCGAACTTTACTCGAGGTCTTCAACTTCAAGGAAGCCGTGCAACTGACGAATGCGGGTTGGATGGCGCATTTTCCTGAGCGCCTTGGCTTCGATCTGGCGGATGCGCTCGCGCGTGACCCGAAATTGTTTGCCCACTTCCTCCAAGGTGCGTGAGTAGCCGTCGCCGAGGCCGAAACGCAGTTCCAACACCTTGCGTTCGCGTTCGGTCAGACTGGACAAAACGTCGCCGAGTTTGTCCTTGAGCAGGCTGAAGCTGGTGATGTCCGAGGGGCTTTCCGTGGCTTTGTCTTCAATGAAATCCCCGAAGCTCGTGTCGTCGCCGTCACCGACGGGAGATTGAAGCGAGATGGGTTGCTGGGCCATCTTCAGCACGGCGCGCACGCGATCCACCGACAGTTCCATCTCGTCGGCGATTTCCTCGGGCGTGGGTTCGCGGCCAAAATCCTGGAGCAGCCGTTTCTGGGCCCGCATCAACTTGTTGATGGTTTCGATCATGTGCACCGGAATGCGAATGGTGCGGGCCTGATCGGCAATCGAGCGGGTGATGGCCTGGCGAATCCACCAGGTTGCGTAAGTGGAGAATTTGTAGCCGCGACGGTATTCAAATTTCTCCACGGCTTTCATCAGGCCCATGTTCCCTTCCTGGATGAGATCGAGGAACGAGAGGCCGCGGTTGGTGTACTTTTTGGCGATGGAAATGACCAGGCGCAGATTGGCTTCCACCATCTCGGTCTTGGCCTGGTGGGCGCGTGCGGTGAACAGCTTCAAATGATCGTAAGCCTTGAGGTAATCCTTGTGCGGCATGCGGACAAATTCTTCCAACGTATGAATCTTCCGCTGTTCGGATTGGATGATCGCCTGCGCCTGGGGTGACTTGCGTTGCGGCTCCCAGTCTTTAATCACGCGCAGGCTCAATTGGATTTTGTCGTGAATGTTTTCCGCGACCAGCGCCATCTCTTCGATGACTTTCTGCTTGTAATAGAATTTGCCGAAAGTTGTTTGCAGTTTCTGATCCTGCTTCTTGAACGCGGTGGCAGTGCGGCTGTGTTTGGCTTTGGCGGGAGCGCCCTGCCACGCGGCGTATTTCTCGTCCACCTGCTGGTCGAGGGCACGGACGTTTTTGATCAGCTTGCGGAGCACGCGCAAGTGGGTATCTCGGCTATCTATTTTTTTATCAATGATGACGCGGTCGAAGCGCTCTTTCGGTGGTTCGGAAACGAGTTTTTCCGCCAGGGCAATGTGCTCCTTGCCGGCGAAGCCATAGCTGTAAATGATCCGCTTGATTTCGTTCTCGGCGTCTTCGATGCGTTTGGAAATCTCAACTTCCTGCTCGCGCGTTAACAGCGGCACCTGGCCCATTTGCTTGAGATACATGCGAACCGGGTCGTCCAGAATATCCAGCCGTGTCTTTTCCTCCTCTTCCTCGGGCTCGGGTTGTTTGACGCGATCCACCTCGGCCTGGTCCACGATTTCAATTTCGAGATTCCGCAGCTTGACGTAAATCTCGTCCATCTCCTCCGGCGAAATCACCGTGTCGGGCAGGGCATCGTTGATGTCGTTGTAAGTCAGGTAACCCTGCTCTTGCGCAAGGCGGACCAACTCCTTGATCTTTTCGGCGACATCGGCGGGCGTCGCTTTGCTCAACGGCAGAATCTGGTTTTGCGCAGCAGAAGTGGGGGCAGAGTTCAGTGCTCCGTTGGCGGCGGCGTTCTCCGGGGCGGGTTGGGCTGGGCGGTTCGAGGTCTCGGCGGCGGCTCGGCTGGTTTTTTTTGTGGCGGGTTTTGGCGCCGGACTACGAACCTTCGACTTAGACATAATGACGCATCACACTAAATGTTCCGACCAGCAAATGGAGTGCAATATGGAAAGGTCGCACTCCACCGTCAAGAGGCGAAACCACTCTTCGACAACCGTGTCGCCCGCGCGTTCGGCGCCGATCGAGGCTGAACTCAATCACCAACCTTCACGCTGACTCCCACGTCCGTCAATCCGCCTCCGGCGCGAATGCCTTCGTTCGCCGCAACCGTCGTCACGAAGGTGTTCACGATCAAATTCAAATACCGCTTCAAGGTTGTGTAAGGAGAGTTCGGGACATAAACAATGTCACCAGGTTCCAGCCGAACGTCAGGGGCGCGGCCCTTCACAATATCGCCGTAATCAACCACGGCAATTTGTGGCGTGGCCAGCGAACCCCGCACAATGGCGACGTGTGACAAATAGGCGTCTTTGGTGAACGGCCCGGGATCGCCTTGCGCCAGGAAATCGTACTTGAGCGTTCCGCCCACGGCGGCGATGGCCGAGACAAGCGTCATGCGGTCAGTGTACGGCATGGACCGCGGGATTTTGATCGCGCCCATGACATACACTTCTTGCGACAGGGATGAAGGAACGTAGATAAAATCATCGGGCTGCAAATAAATATTCTGGGACATGTCTCCCTCGTGAATCAACCGGTGGAAGTCCACCGGCAGGAAACTTCCCTGCCGGACCACAAAACTGTGCCGCAAGTCCGCCAGTTCCTCGGTGGTCACCTCGGAAACCGACCGCGCCGTGCCGCCCGCCAACGCCAGCGATTCCAGAAGCGTAATCGGACCACCAATCGGGTAGATACCCGGTTTGTTCAACCGGCCCAAGACCCACACCTGCTTGCTGGCGACGGTTTGCAGGGTCATGGAGATGGTGGCCGAACTTATGTAATTCCCAAGTTCTTTTTCCAAAAGCGCCTTGGTTTGCGAGAGCGTCAACCCCCAGACGTCCTGGCCCGGCAGCAGGTTGAAATAAATTTTCCCGTCCGGTCCGACGGTCAAAACCTGGCGCGAGGTGGGCGTGCCGACAATTTCAATCTCCACCTGATCGCCCGGTCCGAGCGTGAAGAAACCGTTCCCCGGTTGGAGCAATTCCGGGTTCAAGTCATTGGTAACGGTCGTGGCCGACAGCGTGTTGATCTTGCTGCGCGCATCGAACCGCGGCCCGGTGGCGCACCCGGCGGCCAGTGCCAGCAACAGAGCGGTGTT
The DNA here is from genome assembly GCA_964502895.1 of uncultured Bifidobacteriaceae bacterium. Classification (GTDB taxonomy): domain Bacteria; phylum Verrucomicrobiota; class Verrucomicrobiia; order Limisphaerales; family JADLHS01; genus WYBW01. The sequence continues at coordinate 3,689 of CAZCZP010000117.1, read as the reverse complement.
CGCCGTCAATAATGCGATTTTCATATCATCGAATAATCGGAGTGGTGATCAGGGGGCCAATGTTCTGACTGGTCGCATGGACGATCATGCCTTGCATGAACGCGCGCGCAGCAGCGTCAATAATGTCCACCGGGATCAACCACGGGTTCGCGCTAATGTAAACCATGTCCTTGGGCTCCAATTTGAAGTCCGGCTTCTTCGCGGCCAGAATGGCTGACACGTCCACCACAAACGTTTGCGGCTTGTCGAGTGAACCGCGGATCACCAGCACACGGCTCTTGAAGGCTTTATCGGTGAAACCCCCGCGTGACGAGACCACGCTGATGACGGTGGCACGCTGCGCGAACGCCACAACGCCCGGGATCGCCACTTCGCCCAGCACATAAATCTCATTCGCAGCGGCCGACGCGAAATAAAGATAATCATTCGGCTCGATCGCCACATTCTGCGTCAGGTCGCCGCGCTGAAAGAGTTGCTCGAAATCCACCGTCACGCGTTTGCCTTCGCGCACCAGAAAACTGCGTCCCAAGTCAGCCAATTCCACGGTGCTCCGCTCATACATGCCGATCTCCAGCCCGCCGGCTTGGGCGATGGCTTCAATGACCGTGGTGGGCCGGTTCAATTGGTACACGCCCTTGTTGGCGACCGAGCCGAGGATGAAGTATTTTTTGCTCTTGTACGCCACGGGTGTGATAAGCGTGCGCGGGCTGCGGTAAAACCGGCCCAACTCCTCGTCGAATTTTGCCCGCAGTTCATCCACGGTCAGCCCGGCCGCCATGATGTTTTCGGCCTGCAGATAGGTCACGCGGCCGTCCGGCCCGATGACCACTCCCTTGCGCGCCAGGTCCGGCAATTCCAGCAGGGAAAAATCGAGTGTGTCCCCCGCGCCTAGCGTCAATCGCTCCTGCCATTTGCCGCGTTTCGAGGGATTGGAAACGGCCGAGAGCGATATTTTTGGCGCGGCATTGTTCGCGCCCGTGGGTGCATTCTCCTGCGCGCGAGTCGCCCCAGCCAGCAAAAGGACCAGGCAGGCGATTCCGGTGCGTCGTGTGAAGTCATGGTTCATAAATTAAAAGCAGGTTCAGATTCGTGATTTAACACCGCGCCCACCAGCCGGCATTTGGCGTGTCGCAGCGTCGCCAACTGTTCCCGTGTGGTACGCGCACGCGCTTTGCGACTGTCGGCCATCCAGATCACTTGGGGCAGACTTTCCGCCAGCAACACAGATTCGGGCACGGAAGCGGGCGGCAGTTCGATCAACATCACGAGATTATCCATCGTGCGGCATTGCGCCAGCGCGTCCTGCCACTGTTTGCGGTGCTCCAGATTCCAAACCAGGCCGGGCAACGGAATTTGCGCGGCAAGTTCGTTGGGCGAATTCACTTGAACCGTCAACGCCTGTGAAGTCGCGGTCGCCGTGAACAATTCAGTCTGTGCTCCGGCGGTTTCCTTGCGCGAACCGTTGCCGTTTCGGTTTTGTTCCTGGTGGGTGCCAACCGTGACCGCCTGCAAGCCGCGCCTCCGAGCCGCCCTTGCCAGCAAATCAATCCACGTCGAGCGGCCTTCACCAGTCGTGGAAGAGACGAACCCGCAAATCATCCCGTGATTGGCCGATGCGCTTAACTGTCCAGCCAGCGCCGTCCAGGTGCGAAACGCCCACGCCTCGCGGTCCATGGCCGACATCGAATCCAGATCGCCGAGCGTTGCCAGCACAGGCAGGCCGGTCACCTGCTCCACATCCGCGACCGTTTTCAACCGGCTGTCGGCGATCTCAGATCCGGCCACAACCAATCCTGCGCCAACCAAGCCAATGAACGCACCCGCCAATGCCGCCCAGATTCCGCTCAACCAGCGCGACGTGGTGTCAACGTCCTTGATGGTCGCGGGCGTGAAGACACGGTAATAACCTTGCGCGTGGTCCTGATAAAGTTGCGCTTCGCGCTGGCGGCTGGCCAGGAGCGAGCGGCTCTTCTGCAAGCCTTCCAACCGCGCCTTGAGCAACGCGTACTGCGTGCCCTTCTCCGAAATGCCCGTCGCTTTTTCCTGCAACGACTGCTTCAACCGTTCCAATCCCTGCAACTCCTTTTGCGCAGTTGCCTTGCGGGTCTGCAATTCCACCAGCCGCAAATAAAGCGCGTTCGCTAGCGAATTGTCACCCAGCTTGGCAGCGGTCGGCGCGCCCTTGCCGGCATTGGCGAGTTGCTTTTCCAACTCGACGATCTCCTGACGTTGACCTCGTACCGATGGATGCTCTTCGGTCATCCGCGCAAGCATGTCGCCCAATTTGCTCCGGGCCGCGGCGAGTTTTTGGGCAATGGGATTCTGTTGAGCCAGTTCGTCCTGGAGCGCGGATACTTGAACCTCCAGTAATTCCGCATCAATGCGCAGATTGTCGGCGCGCGACATTACTTCACCCAGGCTCTTGATGTGCGATTGCCGCTCGGCATCCGGGTCAACGAGTTTGGTTTCGTTCTGGAATTTGACCAGCGCGGTGTTCGCCTGCTGAAGCTCCTTGTCCATCACTGCAAGTTTCGCCCGGCAAAAAGTGTTCATCCGTGCGGCCTCGGCCAATTGCAACTCCTTCGTCAGGCTGACCGCCTCGTTCGCGTACGAATTCGCCAGGTCCACGAGCGGTTGCCGGTTCTTTCCCGCGATCGTCAGCGCGACGAGGTCCGTGGCGTGCAAAGCTTCGGCTTTGACTTTGCCCGCGAGCGCAGCGGCCGGCATCGGCGGCTTGGTTGTGGCTGCAACGCGCCGTGCCAGTTCCGAGGATTCCATGAGGTTGACCAACGTTGCTGACGTCAACTGTTGTGGCCGGTACGGTTCGCCCTCAAGTCCAGCCACAAATGCGGTGGATGCATCGCGCGCGACCAGCGTCACGCGCGCGTGGTAATTCGACATGAAGTAACCGGCGAGAAACGCGAGGACTGACAGCGCGCCCGCCGCCAGAAAAATCTGTTGCCTTCGTTCTTTGAGGGCGACCGCGATGCGCTCGGGATCAAACCGCTTTCGGCTCCGGGTTGTGGAGTTGGCCGCTGGCGATGCAGGAGGCGGCTCGGCTGGAATGGCAGGGCGCGACACGGGCTGTGTGTTGACCGTGGTGCGTTCCAGCGTCAGGGGCGAACCTTGCCGCGCGCGTTTGTCACGCACTGCGCTGAAACTCAGTTCGCTCGGGTCGCTCATGCTTGCGGTAGATTCTGGTGGCGTCTCAAATCGCGCACCACCGCATCCACAGCAATTGAATTCACCTCTGGATACTCCTGCACCCAGGCGAATTCAAGCGCCAGTTTCGCGATTCGATTCAACTCGCGCGGCACGCCCTGCGAAGCTTCGTACGCGCGGTCCACCGCATCGGATGAAAACAATTCTCCGCTCGGATGCCCGGCGGCTTTCAAACGATGACGCAAATAATCGCCGGCCTCCTCGTGCGAGAGTGGATGCAGATGGAAACGCAGACTGATGCGCTGGTTGATGGCCGGCAAACGGGCGACGCGGTCGCGCAATTCCGGTTGGCCAACGAGGATCACCGTAAGCAGGCTTTTGCCGGCGCGATTGAGATTCGTCAGTTGCTTCAACTCGTTCAGTGTCGCGGGCGTCATTTCCTGCGCCTCATCGAAGATCAACACGAGGTGGCGTTTCTCAGCCGCGAGGCGTTCGATGATTTTGAGAAAGCAGTCGTAACGCGCCAG
>CAZCZP010000116.1:8876-11677 GCA_964502895.1 uncultured Bifidobacteriaceae bacterium | reverse complement strand
GTGGGCCGCCCTCTGCCTACACCGTTCATCTCGCGTTTCACCACGGCCGACAACGATCCACCGGTCCTTGTTTCGATCTTTCCTACCAACAACGCCTTCAAGATTGAGCCGAACGCAGTGCCACGACTTTCGTTCAATGAACCGATTCAGTCCTCGAACCTGGTCGTGACACTCGTGGGGCCGGGCGGCCCGGTGGCAGGCGCAGTGGCGCTGGGCTTGAACAACACTGTCCTCACCTTCACGCCGGCCGCCGAAATACCGATCAATGCGGTGCTCACCCTTTCAATCAGCAACGTCGTGGACCTCGCCGGTAATCTGGCGCTCAATCAACCCATCGTTTCCACCTTTGCTTCACTCGACACCCTCGGGCCAACCAACACGTTACAGATTGTCGGCGGCCCGTCGCCGGTGGCGGGCGCCACGTTGATGGTGGAATCGGTGTTGGCGGTAAATGAGCCTGGCGTGTTTGTGAGCTTCACGCAGGACCTCAATCCGATTGGCATGGACACCAACGCTCCGTTCCGAGTGAATGTGACCTTGCCAGCGAGCGGTTCGACCACCATCCGCGCCATCGCCACCGATCGTTTCGTCAATCCCGGCCCGTTCGCCGAACTCGTCATCAACGTGGTGTCCAATCAACCGCCCTCGGTTTTCCTGACACGCACGCCGGCAACGGGCGCACTGACGAACGGCCAGCCGTTCAGCGTCGCGATCAGCGCCACCGACGATATCGCCGTGAGCAACATGGTGCTGGTGGGAGTCGGTCCGATCAGCGTGGCGACCAACTTCACCAGCGGTGTGACCAATGTGTTGAGCTTCGTCGTCCCGACCAACGCCGGTCCCGGGCAAATCTTCCAGTTCCACGCGCAGGCCACCGACGCGCTCGGTCTCGCCTCTGCCGAAGCAGTGCTGGAGATTCCGGTGATAGATGGCGTCGCCCCGCAATTGACGATTCTGAATCCCGCGGCGGGCAGCGTGCTGAATCCGCCCCAGCCGCTTTCGCTCGTCGTAGCTTCAGCGGACAACAGCACGAATCACCACCTGGAAGTCACCTTGAGAGGCGCCATCACTGTGACCCAGACTCTGGCCGTTGCCGTCGCGGCGAACACGACCGCAACCAACACTTTCAACTTTTCCCTGGGGGGCGCGCCAACCGACGGCTCCACCTTGCTCGCCACGGTACGCGCGACGGATGCGGCTTCCAACACGACCACCGTGACGCGTTCGTTCACCTTGCCGGACACGCGGCCCCCGCGATTGCTGACCACCACGCCGACCAACAACGCGCCGCGCCAATCACTCTGGCTGGCCGGTGCGTTCTTTGACTTCGATGAGGTACTCAACCCGTCCTCCGTCACGACCAACGGAGTGCTGGCAACCAATTCCGTCGGCGTAGTTACGCCGTTCACGGTGTTCACCACCAACAGCAATCAGCGGGTAGTTGTCCGATTGAATCGCCCGCTTGTGCCCGGCGCTTCTTACACAAACACGTTGCTGCCGGGAATCCGCGACGCCTCGAGCAACGCGTTCGTCAATGCCGAAGGCAATCCGATTCCCACCGGAGGCATCAGCTCGACCTTTGCCACCGCTGCAATCCTTGGCGTGACGCCCACGAATGGCACCCGTGTCATCGCCGGGCAGAATGTGCCGATGACCGTGAACTACGAAGCCGGTCTCGGCGCGGGCTTCTTCCGCTTCAAGTTTGACACCAATTCGCCGGTTCAATCCACCGCGGGCGCCACCAGCGCCGCCGGATCGGTTGTCATTCCGACGAATGCCACAAGTGCCAGCATCGCCATCTCTGCGAGCGACAACGCGTCCTTCACAGAACCCCTCACCCTTGATCCGGTATCACTGTTGGTTGAGCCCTTGAATGGCGATGCCGACGGCGACGGCATGACGAACAGCTTCGAGTTGACCTTCAATTTCGATCCATTCTTCAACGATGCCGGATTGGACGCGGACTCCGACGGGCTCTCCAACTTGCAGGAATCTCAACGCGGCACAAATCCACGCCTCGCGGATTCCGATACCGACGGCTTGAACGATGGGGCCGAGGTTGCGCTTGGCACGAATCCACTGAACCCTGATACCGACGGCGATGGTCTTCTCGACGGCATTGATCCGGATCCGTTGCAGGCGTTCTCCGGCGTTGTGTTCACCGGAACCAACCGTTTCGATGTGGTCGAAGGCCAGACGACAAACCTCGTCATCCAGGTCAGTTCGACCAACGGCGCGGTTGTGCTGTTCGATTACTCACCCACCAACCTGCCGCCGCCATTCATTTCCCTGAAATCGCGCAGCTTTGTGAACACGAGTTCCAACGGCGTAGGCACGATCGAACTGGAGTTGAATCCGCTCCATGATGCGGCCGGTTCGCACACCTTCACGTTACGGGCCGCCAGCGCGTCGGGACAGTCAGGAACATTCGACGTGACGGTCGTCGTTGCTGACGATCCCGCGCTCGACGTGACGCGTTGGAAGGATCCGGTGAACGGGAACTGGAACGATCCCACCCGCTGGGACAACGGCCTGCCCGATGCGACCAAAGTCGGTGTCATTGATGTCGTCGGCAACTACGCGATCAACCTGAACGCTTCCATTACGGCGGCGGGGGTTGTGTTGGGCCACAGCAACGCTGTGTTGCAGACCACCACCAGCCCGACGCTTAATGCACCCATCGAAATCCGCTCCGGCCGCTTTGCCGTCAACTCGTCCTCAACCATCACTTTGAACCGACCCCTGGCCAATCTGGGGACGCTGCGCTGGATCAGCGGGAACAACAGCTTCACGTTGCAGGG
>CAZCZP010000116.1:0-8776 GCA_964502895.1 uncultured Bifidobacteriaceae bacterium | reverse complement strand
GGAGGCGCGGTTGGACGTGGACGTCGGCACGACCGTGCAACTCGGCGGTGTGCTGACCAATCTGGGGACGCTGCGCTGGATCAGCGGGAACAACAGCTTCACGTTGCAGGGCAGCGGGCGGGTGGAGAACGCGGGGTTGTGGGAAGTGTATCAAGACCCGAGTTGTCCGACCTGCACTTCGGAATCGTGGGTGCAGGTGCCGGTGAACGTGCCGGTGGGCGGACGGCTGCTGGTGAGCACCAACGCGGACCTGTTGCTGCGGACCAGCACGGGAGTCCTGACGATTGCCGGCGAACTGGAGATTCAGAGCGGGGCGCGGTTGCGGCTGGAGAGCAGCAGCCCGGCCATTGATCTGACGCTCCTGGCGGGCAGTGTGAACACCGGACCAGGAACACTTCGGTTCGATGGAGCCAACCGACTGGTTCTCGGCGGCGACACAGTGCTGAACATCGGTTTGGCGGATTTCGGGAGCACGTCGAGCATCGTCACGAGCAATAGCCTGACCATCGCTTCTACAGCGACGGTGCGATTCGACCACAGTTCGACCATTAACGGACCGGTAGTCGTCAACGGTACGCTTACGCTCAACAACGCTGCGGCCACGTTGCGCATCAACGCCACGTTGACGTTGAATGCCAGCGGCACGATCAACAACTCCGGTACGCTGAGCGTGGCAGGTTTCGTGGACAACGGCGGCACACTCAATGGCAATCCGCCCGTGCTCCTGTCTCCCAACCCGGCACCGTTGCGCATAGAAAGAATCTCTTTGACGGAAACCAACACTGGAGCCGTCGGCCCAGGTGACGTAAGCGCGGCGGGAACGGGAAGGATGGTCAAGCTAAAATGGCGTGCGGCATCAGGGACTCGTTTCATCATTGAGGCCACGAGCGATCTGCGGACGTGGGTTGAGTTGCCCGCAGTAATCACCGAATCCAACCCTGGTTCGTTTGAAGCGACCCTACCCGCCGGTCCCGCGGGAGCCAGGTTCTATCGCCTGCGCCGATTCTGAGGTTGGTTGCGCAAGGCCGCTCTCCCTGCTGAATTGCTGCGCTGTTTCCGTGCGCGTTGCGAACAACGGTTGCCTTTGGTTAGCGGGGCCCCAGATCGAAGACATTGACGACGGGCAGCGCGTTGCCGTCGTCGTCGAAGAAGCCGCGATTGCGCAAGCGGCCTTGTCCCACAGCCGGTTCCCACCAGAAGATTCCCACGCCCCGATGGTTGGGGGCGTCCAAGACGGAGCGGTTGACTGCCTCCAGAAATTTCTTCTGGCCTTCGGGCGTTTCAGGAAACGGCGCAGGCCGGTTTCGATACTCTGTCGGCCGCCAGCAATAGGCGACTTCAACGAGAATGATGTCCTTTTGATAATTGGTTGCCATGAAACTCAGGTTCTCGCGCAAGTCGAGCAATGAACCATGCCACCATGGATAATAGGATTGCCCGATCACGTCGTAGTCCACGTCGTAGGAATGGAGCTTGTCGAAGAACCATTTTGTGGCAGCTCGATTGCCGCCCTTGTCAATGTGAATCATGACGCGAGGTCTGCCATTCGTACCACGTCCGGAATCCACACCCTTGATCCCAGCCTTGATCAGTTCGGCGAAGTTGTCCCAGTTATCCGGCAGCTTGCCATCTGGCCACAACATGCCCGGTGTGATTTCATTCCCCACCTGAACCATGTCCGGCATCGCGCCGGCATCACGGAATCCCTTGATGGTATCGCGGGTGTAATCATGGACGGCCTGCACGAGTTCCGCGTGAGATTTGCCGCGCCACAAAGCAGGAATGAATTGTTTCTGCGGATCGGCCCACGTGTCCGAGTAGTGAAAGTTGAGCAGGAATTTGAACCCGAGTTCGCTCGCCGCTTTTGCCGAAGCAATGGTGTAGTCGAGGTTGTTGGGTAGATTCGTCGGTGTATGAAAAAGGCGAAGGCGAATCCAGTTGTAGCCGTGGCTCTTGAAAATCTGCAGACCGGGTCTGGCCTCCCCGTCGTCCTTGAAAATAGCACCGCGTTCCTCCGCCTGTTTTAAAAACGAGAGGTCCGCGCCGATGGCGTATTCAGTCGCGGACGACTTGGCCGATGCGAACGCAGCCAGAACAACCAACACGTGCAGGCAACGCCGGTTTCTCATGGCGGTTATTACCTCAGTATCGCGTGCGGTAAAACTTGCGGGGAACGTCCGGCGTCACCCGATGCGGGCTGAAAGCATCGGCCACGTCACTCCATGGTCCACCAACGCCCGACGATTCCTGGAGCGTGCCGCGATCCCAGGTAAGTTGAATCTGGCCGGCAAAGGCACGCGCGGTCACCGTTGGTGGCATCAGAGCCACGAGTGATTTGATCTGATAAATCACGCCCGCACCCGGGCCTGAACCAAAATTTCCGGTCGTGACCGTGTCCGCGACGAACAGCGAATCGCGGGTCGCGAGCAAACCGTCCAGATGCCCGAGGCCGGGTTGTTGCCCAAGGATGAAATGAAAATAGTCGCCGGTTTCGGGATTCGCATGCACCAAGGGATTTTCCTCGTTGCTCAAACCGCCGCTGCTGAACTTTCCGTGGAAGCCAAGGAAGATTCCCGAATTCAAGCCATCAGGAAATCCCGGCGGCGCGAAAGTGATCTGGTTCGCCCCTTCGCTTTCGAGACCGGTGAGCGGATCGGGCAATGGTTGAAAGGCGACGAGCGGCGGAACACCCGCGCCTCCCACAAAGCTACCGGTCCGATACGAGATGTAGTTGCTCGGGTAGCCGAAAAATTCCGCCGGCCCGCCCAGATTCGTGCGCGCGATAAAGTTCAGTTCGTCGGCGCTGTGCGGTTCATTGCCGTTCACCAGACCATCAATGCCGTTGTCTTCAAAATAAAAGTCTCCCGTCGCCGGATGAAAGGCGAAGCCCGCCGGATTGCGCAATCCGGTGGCGATCTGGGTGAGGTTTGTCGCACTGAGGGACACTCCGTCGTCAATTAGCGTGATCCGGTGAATCGAATCGCCTGCCAGGCTGGCGGAAGCTCCGGCGATATTTTCATTCGTGAGCGTGGCCGAGCGAGTCGTGGTGGCGAAATTGAACTCCGCGCCGACCTGAAAATATAAATCGTAGCCGTTGGTGAAGCCGGCGGATTTGCGCACGGCGAGTTCGGAGTGCTGATGCTGGGTCCAGCCGCTGGGATAAGTGATGATCAATCGGCCCGCCGATGACAAGGGCGATGACGGACTTGTGCCCGCCCTTAGAATCTGAATGGGATGAGGCGGCCCGGTGACGAATACCAAGTTGCCAGCTATCCGCACGGAGGTGAGCGACGGCGGCAGGTTGCTGTAAAGAACCGTCCCCGCGTCGTCGGCAATGCCATTGCCGTCCGCATCTGTCAACCGGATCAACCTCCCGGGCGAACTGCCGCTGAAGAAACTGTTGTTCTGCACGACCGTCACAAGGATTGAGCCGTCGGCGAGTTGCGCCATGCCCAGGGGGAAGCTCAAGCCACTGGCGAATGTGGTGACACGAAAGTCATTGGCGTTGACTCCCGGCCCTTGAAGGGTGAACGGCTGGGCCAAGGCACGGATGACCGGACAAATCGTCAGAAGCACTGCGGCGAGCCGAGTAATGGGGCGAATCACGGAGCACATGATGCCCGGCGCAGGGCGGCGAATCCAAGCAGGAACTTCATCGGTGCGCGGTGTTCAGTTCCCGCAACACGCGGCACAACGTTTCGAGTCTGGGCGTGACGACGCCGGCTTGCTGCGCCTGCCGCAACGGTTCGAGAAACAAACTTTCCAATTCCAGCGGCCTGTCCATTTCGAAGTCGAGGAGTGTCGAGGCTTTGTAAGCGCCCATCGTGCGCGTGCGCTCGATCTGTTTGTCCGCGAGCGTCACCGGAACTTCGAGCCCGAGGGCATTGGCCGCGGCGATGACTTCGAGCATGAGTTCGCGGACGAGCGTTTCCCAAACGGAGCCGTCCAGAAGTTTATCGGTGGTCAAGCAGGGACCCAATTTGCCAGGCGTGAAACGGGAAGTCCGTGAAACCGCCAGCGCCTCGTAACCGGCCGCGCTCGCGACCCCGAGTCCGTTGAAAGGAATGTTCCAGACCAACTTCTCCCAATGCGCACGCGCGAGATTGTCGGTGACTTTGCACGCTACACCCGCATGGCGGATGGCCGAGGCGAGGTCGTGCGTGCGCGGTTCGGGCCAGCGTTGAAATTCGCCCAGCACGATCATCCCGTGGTCCATGTGGTGAATCAACCCAGGGCTGATGCGATTCAGGCAGACGAAACAAAGTCCGCCCAAAATCTGTTCGGCTGGAAAAAGCTGCGCCAGTTGTTCTTCATTGCCCAACCCGTTTTGCAGCGTGACAACCGTCGTGTTCGGGCCAACCAGCGTCGGCAGCAACTTTGGGAACTGGTCGTTCGCCGTCGTCTTGAGCGCAACCAGCACCACGTCGCACACGCCGATGGCTTCGGGCAATTTCGCGCAGTGCGGGCGGACGTTGAAATCGCCCGACGGGCTGCGAATGGAAACGCCCCGGCTGCGGACGGCGTCAAAATCACTTCGCAGGAGGAAATGGACATCGTGTCCGTCGCGACAAAGCATCGCGCCGTAATAACTACCGACGGCCCCACAGCCGACGACGGCGAATTTCATGAGTGGCAATGAAACCAATCGCCCGGCGGCAACCGCAAACCCAAAATAAAAAAGGCACTCCGACGGTGTCAGAGCGCCTCGCGAGAAAGCGGGGAATTACTTGCTGCCCAGGATCGCGTCTTTGCAGGCCTTGGCGACGCTGAACTTGACGACGCGCTTGGCGGGAATCTGGATTTGCTCGCCCGTGGCCGGGTTGCGGCCAATGCGCGCGGCGCGGTTCTTGAGCTTCAGTTTGCCGATGCCCGGCAGCGTGAAAGTATTCTTGGCGTTCTTGTAGGCGAGCTGCGCCAGATGTTCCAGAATCTCGGCCGCCTGCTTTTTCTTGATGCCGGCCTTGTCAGCGATCGCGGCCGCGATTTGGGATTTCGACATTGCGTTTGCCATAGTGTGTGTAGTGTTTGTTCAGTTGTTTGTTTGACGGTGATTCAAAAAGTCATTCGACTCGGCTCGAATTAAAGACTAAGACGCGGGGCGCGCAAGGAAAAATTGTAAAAAAATCTCTGTAAAATCAGGCTTTCGCGAGCCTTGCGCCCAACGCCGGGCTTGACTTGTCATTCCGTTTTACCAACATCGCGCCGTGGGCCTGTTCACGATTCAGAACGAATTCCGCTACGACATCACGCGCAAGATTTTTGAAGGCGGCATGGGCGTCGTGTACGAAGCGGAGCAGCGCGGCGCGCGGGATTTCATGAAGCGCGTGGCCATCAAAGTCATCCGTGCCAACTACGCCAGCCAGAAAACCTTCATCGAGAATTTCATCGGCGAAGCCAAACTCGTTGCGGATCTGATTCATACCAACATCGTCCAGACCTATCAGCTCGGCGAAGCCAACGGGGTTTACTTCATTGCCATGGAACTGATCCGCGGCGTCAATCTCGAACAATTTGCCCAGCAACTCACGGACAAACGACGGCAGTTGCCCAAGGAACTCGCCGTGTTCATCACCAGCCGCGTGGTGCGCGGACTCGCTTACGCGCACGCAAAGACCGACAGAGACGGACGGCCGCTGGGCATCGTGCATCGCGACGTCAGCTTCAAGAACATCATGATCGCTTTTGAAGGCGACGTGAAGCTGACCGATTTTGGCATCGCCAAGGCCCGGGGATTTCTCACGGACCAGGAAGGCGAAATCGTCGCCGGCAAGGCGGATTACATGAGCCCGGAGCAGGCGGATTTTCAAATTACCGACAAACGTTCGGACCTGTTCTCGGCGGGCGTCGTGTTGGCCCACCTGTTGTTGGGCAAGAATATTTTCAAGGGCGCCACCGCCGAGGAATCGCGGCAGCGGGTCATGAGCCAGCCCATCCCGGATTTCCGCACCCTCGACGAGCGCGTGGACAACCGCCTCAACGAAATCCTGCACCGGTGCCTGACGCGCGATTTATCCAAGCGATACCCGACCGCGGATGAGTTGATGTACGACCTGGAGTATTACATTTATCACGGTGGCTACGGGCCGACCAATGAAACGCTGGGCAAATTTATCCGTGAGTTGTTCGGTCAGGGCCCGCCGCCCACCGCCACGGGGTCGCACGGCGGCACCGAGCTGCTTGAAACAACGGCCCGCATCAACCGTCAGGGCGCGGCCACATGAAGCGCTCTGCCTCCGGCCAGGTCGTCAAGCTGGGCTTGATCCAAACCGCCTGCTATCGCGACCCCAGGGCGAACCTGCAAAAGACTCTGGCTTGCGTTGAGCGCGCGGCAAAGCAAGGCGCGCAGATCATCTGCACGCAAGAGCTGTTTCGTTCCCGGTATTTTTGCCAAAGCGAGGATTACGAAAATTTCAAGCTCGCCGAGCCAATCCCCGGTCCGACCACGAAGGCCTTTCAGAAACTGGCGCGCAAACACAGGGTCGTGATCATCGCGTCGCTCTTTGAGAAACGCGCGGCGGGTGTTTATCACAACACGGCGGCGGTCATTGATGCCGACGGTTCGTTGCTCGGGAAATACCGGAAGATGCACATTCCCGACGATCCCCTTTACTACGAGAAATTTTACTTCACCCCCGGCGACCTCGGATTCAAGGCATGGCCGACTCGCTATGGAAAAATTGGGGTGCTCGTTTGCTGGGACCAGTGGTATCCGGAAGGCGCGCGGCTCACGGCCTTGCAAGGTGCACAGATTTTGTTCTATCCAACGGCGATCGGCTGGCATCCGGCAGAGAAAAAATCCCATGGCGCCAAGCAACACGGGGCTTGGGAACTGATCCAGCGCAGTCACGCGGTTGCCAACGGCTGCTATGTCGCGGTGGCCAATCGCATCGGCCACGAACGGCCGGCAGGCGGCGATGGCATTGAATTCTGGGGGCAAAGTTTCGTCGCCGGCACCTCGGGCGAAATCCTCGCCAAGGCAAGCGCGAACAAGGAAGAAATCATCATCGTACCTGTTGATCTCGCGCAAGTGGACACCACGCGCACTCACTGGCCATTCCTACGTGACCGGCGAATTGATGCTTACGATGGATTGACGAAGCGGTTGATTGACTGAGTCACTTTCCAAAACAACGGCTTGGATTACAGGCGCGGGCGGCCTCATCGGCAATTACCTCGTCCAAACTGCGTCGCGATTCGCGCCCAAGTGGTCGGCACAAGGTCTGACGCGCACACGACTCGACCTGCTCGACCCCGACGCCGTTCGCCGTGCTTTCGCGGAACAGCGGCCCGCTTTGATCATTCACTGCGCCGCGATGAGCCGCAGCCCGGATTGCCAGGCCAATCCGCAACTGGCCCGCCGCATCAACGTGGAAGCAACGGCTGCGCTGGCGGAACTTGCCAAAGAAATCCCCTTCGTCTTTCTCTCCAGCGATCTCGTATTCGATGGCGGCAAGGGGAACTACGTCGAAACGGATCCCGTCGGCCCGCTGAGCGTCTATGCTGAAACCAAAGTCGCCGCGGAGAGAATTGTGTTGGCGAATCCACGCCACACCGTTGTTCGCACCTCGCTCAACGGCGGCACTTCTCCAACGGGCGACCGTGGATTCAACGAGCAAATGCGCGCGGCGTGGAAAGCCGGCCAGACTTTGAAAATGTTCACCGATGAATTTCGTTGCCCGATTCCTGCGGTTGTAACGGCGCGCGCAATCTGGGAACTGGTAAATCATGGCGCGACGGGATTATTTCATCTCGCGGGATCGGAGCGATTGTCGCGCGTTCAAATCGCGCAACTCGTCGCCGCGCGGTGGCCGCAACTGAATCCGAAGATCAAAGCCAACTCGCGGAAGGAATATCAAGGCGCGCCGAGACCCGCTGATACGTCGCTAAACTGCGCCAAGGTGCATAAGGTTCTATCCTTTCCCCTGCCTCGCTTGACCGCGTGGTTGACGGAACATTCGAACGAACCGTTCTGACCGGACTTCATCGTGCCTGCTGACAGCGCATCACGTTCCACATCTCGCGTTTCACGTTCCGCCTATCGCGGTCGCATTGCTCCTACGCCAACCGGTTACCTCCATCTCGGCCACGCCCGCACGTTCTGGACGGCGCAGCAACGCGCCCAGACCGCAGGCGGAACGCTGGTGCTCCGCAACGAAGACATTGACGCCATGCGCTTCAAAATGAAATTCGTCTCGGCGATGATCGAGGACATGCGCTGGTTTGGATTCGTGTGGCAGGAAGGACCGGACAGCGGTGGTCCGTTTGCTCCGTATAACCAAAGCGAGCGATTTCAGTTTTACCGGGCGGCCCTCGACAAACTGCGAACCGGGGGCTTCATCTATCCCTGCACCTGTTCCAGAAAAGATATTCAAGCTGCGGTTCGCGCTCCGCACGCCGCTGACGACGACGAGCCGATTTACCCGGGCACCTGTCGCAATCAATCTTTCTCAACCATCAGCACTCAACCAACAACTCGATTCAACTGGCGCTTCCGCGTACCCGACGGCGAAACAGTTTCCTTTGTGGATGGCAACTTCGGCCCACAGCATTTCGTGGCCGGAAAGGACTTCGGCGACTTCGTCGTCTGGCGGCATGATGACGTCCCAGCTTACCAGCTTGCCGTCGTGGTGGATGATGCGGCCATGCAAATCACCGAAGTTGTGCGCGGCGCGGATTTGCTCAAATCCACCGCGCGTCAATTGTTGCTCTATCGTGCGCTAGGGCTTGAGCCTCCAGAGTTTTTCCATTGTCCTCTCATGACTGATCAATCCGGCGC
>CAZCZP010000115.1:0-11788 GCA_964502895.1 uncultured Bifidobacteriaceae bacterium | reverse complement strand
AATTGTTGCCCACGTTGTTGTGCTGCGGCGGAAAATAATAACTCTCCGGCTTGCCTTCCTGACCGACGAGCTTCGCCTGCGCCATGCTCTGATGCATGTGATGCGGAATCGGCCCCATGTTGTCGAAGAACTTGGAATACACCGGCCACTTGCCGTATTTCTTCCAGATCGCCTTGCCGACAATCGTCGCGCCGCAATCCTCCACCGCCTTGCGCAACGTGAAACGCGTGTTACCAACGACGCAATAATTCAAACCCTCATCCGCCGCGCGACCTTCATTGGCCGTCTCGGTCGTGGAAGCGAACCAGCGCTCGTCAATGCCGCCGCGATTCGCGCCGTAGGCGTATGTATCGTCCGGATGCAACTTGATACGCAGGCCGGGTTGGAGAAACGAGCGCGGCACCCACGCAGGCGCGAGCCGCAGCAAGCCGCCCGTGCGCGAAAGCTCGGCTTCGACTTTGGATTTGGTGTTGCCGGAAATGGTTTTGAGTTGAGTGACAGTGTTCATGCCGCGCAAAGGGTGCATAAGCCGAGAAGGATTTGAAGTTTTTTCTTTGTTTCGCGGACAAATTTCACGGGCTAGACGAGCGCGCCGCCGAGGTTTGACTGATGAATTCTTGAGAGGATTCCCGACTGTTCGGCTTCACAGAAGGGGGTGTTGCCGCCGAAAGAGCTTCTTGCACAGGTTCGGGCGAGCGACGAATTGGCGCGGAAATCCGAAGTAGCCGATCTACATCCAGTAATTTCATGTCAAACGAATGCGCCAAATCGCCGATATTGAACCGCTCCCAATGGTCCTCTGTAATGCTTCTGTCGCTAGGTCGGAACGAGAGTAAGTCCTTGAAGCGCGGTTTGGCAAGGAATCGCAAGCCCAGTCGGCGGCGTATTCATTCCCAGCGGAGGGACGGGCGACGCGAGTCCCAAAATCCAGCCGTTGCCAATTCATTCAGGGACTCGCGCAGCTCGTCCTTCCCGCCGGAGTCCAACAACGGGGCGGCATTCAACCAGATGTCGCTCCTGACGGAGCTCCGCTCTTCTGCCGGGCGTATGCTACAAAGGTGTCACCCCTGACGGGGTTGAAGTTGGATCGCACAACGGCGGGAAGAACTTTACCCGAATTCAACCCACCACATGCGCTGGTCGGCGTGTGGAGTTTGCTCGCCTCCCGCCATTGGTTTGGCAACACTTCGAGCAATGGAAAAAGTTGATCAAAGAAAAGCCCTGGATGCAGCGGTCAGCGCGGCGCGCGCGGTGGGCAAACTGATGCGGGCAAATTTGCGCGCGGCCAAGACGGTGAATTTGTCCACGCAGCATGACATCAAGCTCGAACTGGACGTGCGCTCCCAAAAACTGATCGAGAAAAAGTTGTCGGCCACGTTTCCGGAGATTGCGTTGCTCGGCGAGGAAGGCGTCGCAGGCGACCCCGATGCGGATTACCGCTGGGTGGTGGATCCCATTGATGGCACGGTGAACTTCGCCTACGGCATTCCGCACGCGTGCGTGTCCATCGCGCTGCAAAGGCGGAACGCAAAAGTCTCGGCGCGCAAGGGCGCATCCAGTTCGCACGCCGATTATCAAACCGTGGTTGGTGTCGTCCACGATCCGTTTGGCGATGAAATGTGGACGGCAATTCGCGGACAGCCCGCCCGGCTGAACGGGCGCGTGATTCGCGTCAGCAATCGCAGCAAGCTGACCGAAGCCATCGCTTCCATCGGCTTTGCGAAGTCCACGGAGACTCTTGAGAAAACGTTGCCTTACTTCAACCGACTTGTGCGGCGCGTGCGCAAGGTCCGCATGATGGGCGCCGCGGCCCTGGCGCTGACCTACGTGGCAACCGGGCGTTTTGACGCCTACATCGAACGCGGCATCAGCCTTTGGGACATCGCGGCGGGTGGTTTGATCGTGGAATGCGCCGGCGGCGAATTCTGGCGCGAACCGATCAAGGGCAAGCACAAGTTCCGGATGATTGCCAGCAATGGATTGGTGCGAGGCAAACTACAATCATTCGGTGGAATAGCCGCGTTCTGAATTTCGCGAGCTTCGTGTTGAGCACTGCCAATCACGGACCCGCCAGCCCAAATGTGCCGCTCACGGGATCGGGAAAGATTCCGAACAAATAAATATTTCCGGCGAATGTTCCAGACGTTCCGGTTTGAAAATCCAACCGCAAGACCATCGGGTCCACGTTCGAGTAGATGATCGGGCTTAGGAATCCGCGATACGGCTCTTGAAGCCAGTCGTAATCCGTCACGTTGCCGGGTGAGCCGTTGAGCGTGAACGTGCCGGCGCCCGATGAGTTGAAAGTCACAACCAGCGTTTCGCCTCCACTGAAATTAAGCGTCAGAGTGCGGCCCAGGACATTTCTCGGCGCCAGTGTCGAGGCGGGATATTGAACCTGCGCCATCCGGAAAAATTGTTGAGGCTCATTCGCGCCGCGGCTGATGGAATTTGAGAGCTGTGCCGAGATTTCAATGCCGAGTTCCGATCCAGACCATTGGGTGAGATTGGTCGAGGTGTACAGGCGGTTGTCCGTGAATTGGCGATTGCTGAACGCGAGGCTCACATTCGTGCCTTGCGTGCTGATTGACACGAGAAGATTGGTCACGAGCGGCAGATTCTGCGCATGGATGTCGAATGCCTGGGCTGCGGCCCCGACGCGGCGAATGTTGACGCTGTGAATGACAACATTGGTCAATGGCCTTTCATTCGCGTCGGTGGGAACGCGGTTGATGGCGTAAACGACATTTGACCCGCCCACGAGCCGGCCGAAAGCGGAATAGACGTCGTTCAATTCGGGCCGATTGGCGGCGGTCAGAAAAAACTGCGAGCCGTTGGAATCCGGACCGGAATTCGCCATGGAGAGAACGCCAAAGCTGTTGTGGCGAAGGCTCGGGCTGAATTCATCAACAAAGGCATAACCCGGGCCGCCATCGCGAAGACCACCGGGCGAGCCAGACTGAATGACGAAGTTTGTCACCACGCGATGAAACGTAAGCCCGTTGTAAAACGCCTTGGTGATGACGCGTCCGGTCGCACCATCCAGCCACGCGCGTTGACCGGTCGCCAGTCCGATGAAGTTCGCCACGGTCTTTGGCGCCAGCGCGTATTCCAGCCGGCAGGTGAAACTCCCCATGCTCGTGTTGAAATCCGCATAGATGCCGTCGCCTTGTGCAGAGGCGCGGGGAATGAAACCGGCCACACCTGTAAGGAGGACCAGACTGATCGCTACCTTCTGAATTACAACTTTGCTCATCAACAACTGGTTATTGAAGGATGAAATCTGACCGGCGTCAGGCACTTAACCCAAATTTCTTCAGAAACGCGGATTTCAATTCCGCCAAAGCTTTCGCGCGATGACTCAACTGATTCTTTATAGCTTCACCCAACTCTCCGAAAGTTTGATCAAAGCCGTCGGGAACGAAGAGCGGATCGTAACCGAAGCCGCCGTGACCGCGAGGCTCAAAAACAATCCGCCCTTCGCACGCACCTTCAAACAATTCCGTTTGCATCTCGAACTCCTCTGCGTAGCAAACGGGCGAAGCACTCTCCACTTTGCCTTGAATCACGGGCGTCAACGCCAGCACACAACGAAAGCGCGCGGTGCGTTTTTCGAGCGGCACGTCTTTCAACATCCGCAACAGCCTGGCGTTGTTAGCCGAATCTGGAGAATTGCCGGCTTGCCCGGTTTCCAATGCCGCAAACCGCGCGGAGTGGACGCCGGGCGAGCCATTGAGCGCGTCCACTTCGAGGCCGGAATCGTCGGCCAGCACAAATGAATTTTGGGATTCGAGGCCGGCGTTCCGCGTTTCCGCAAGCCAGCGAGCCAGCTCCCCAGATTTTTTCGTTGCGTTGCCGGCGAACGTATCGGCGTCCTCAATCACTTTGGGCGCTCCAGGAAAATCGTTGAGGGTCAGGTAACGAAACTGTTCACCGAGAATGGTCTGTATCTCGCCGACCTTGTGGGCGTTGCGTGTGGCGATAAGCAGCGTCATCATGTGTCGCAATGAAACCCGGATGGTTGCCTGAGTTCAACCGCCAAACGCGTTGCACGGTGGTTGGAAAATCAGAAGTCCTGTCGCGCCCGGTAGAATCGCAACAAGACACCGGGCGAAGTCGAATCCGTGACGTTGAACGTGTTGGCCGGTGCGACGTTCGTGAGAATGGCCGACCAACTGGTCAGGTTGCTCGAGACTTCGGTTGCATAAGTCTGTCCCGCGATGCCCAGAACTGCGAGAGCGAACTGGCCGTCGGGCAAGCGCGTCGGGGCGGTGAGCACGGCGTTCGTGAGCACGGATACATTTACGACAGTGGACGTGGCAGAAAGGCCACTGTTGTCCTGAGCGCGCGCCGTGAGGCTGTAATTGGCGGCGGGCGCGTCGGTGAGTGTGAATGAGTAAGGAGAAGAATTGTCGCTGCCAAGGAGAGTTGGGCCTGAAAAAAACTGGACGTTGGTCACCGTGCCATCGTCCGTCGCGGAAGCTTCGAGCAGTAGATTTGCCGGGGCACGGAACTTTGCATTGTTGACTGGATTGGTGAGCGAAACCGAGGGCGGCAGACTCGCGGATACCACAAACACGGTGCCGGTTTGCTCGGGATGACGTTGTTGCTGATTGAACGCGTACACATGGGTCGCACAAACGTAGTCGAAAGTTCCTGCGTTGGAAAAAGTCAGCGAGAAGGTGGGGGTGTTGCTGTTAAGCAGGCCGCTGCTCCAGGAAAAATTCGCGTTGGTTCTCGTCGTATCATGCCTGACAGCCGGATTCGCCGTAGCTGTCGTATTCGTCCAAAGCACCGTGTCACCGACGTTGATGGTCAGGTTCGTCGGGCTGAAAAAGTAGTTGCCGATCCGGACAACGTTCGTGGCGGCGGGCAGCGATCCAAGCCCAGAGAGAGTAGCGACTGTTAGAAGACAGAATAGTTTTTGTTTCATGGCGTTGTTTCAATCAAAGCGAAGGCTGAGCGACACAAATACGGCGTGGGCCGTGTAATCGTTCGCCCGGCCAGAAGTGGGTTCATCGTAATGGTAATAACCGTATTGCAATTTCGTTGTCAGGTTTTTAGTGCGTCTTGAAACTACGCCTGCCAGCAATCCGTGCAAGTCGTAGCGCATTCCCACGGGCAGTCCCTCGGTAAATTGGTCCTGGCGAAAATTCGCGCTCGAATAGGTGTAGCCCGCCGTCAGGTCCGTTTTCTTCGTTAACAAATAGCGGCCATGGGCCATCACGCTCCAGAGGTCGCCGCGATACGGCACGACCGCGGTGGAATTGTCGTGCATGGAAACGCTGCGGATATCCTGGTAGGAAGCGGTCGTGAAACAATGCAGTCTCTTCCACGGCGTGAGGCTGACGTTCAGGCTGAAAACCTGCGCGTCGTAATTGCCGGTGAACGCGCGACCGCCGGGCGAAACTTGTTGGGTTGCATCGGCGGCGTTGGTGGCGGATTCGGTGGTCATGTGCGTGTCGGTGGCCACCAAGCGGTGAGTAAAGGTTGTCTTAAGCCAGTTGCAGGGCCGCACCGTGAGTCGCGATTCCACCTCGTGAGTCACGGCGTCACGATCGGTGATGAACGTTGGATAGCCGTTGATGTCCAGCGGATCGCCATTGGCAAAACCGTCGTCAAATTCCGTGGACTTGTCGCGCCAGCGATACTGCGAGCCGAACTTGAGCCACGTGGCCGGGGACGTATCGAAGCCCGCCCGGGTTTCGACCATGCCGCTTTGCGCATCGGTGTCCCGCACGAACGCGGTGTGACCCGTCACGTCTTCGGACTGGCCGAGCCATTCTTGTCGGCAACGCCCCTCGGCGAAGAGTGTCGTGTACGGCAGGCTGGTAATTCGCAATACCGCGCTTTCATCCATCACGGTTCGCTCGATGTCAGTCGTTGCCGTATAGGGCGTGATTTCATCTGGAAAAAAGAATGGCGGTCCGTTGAACGGTGGCGCGATGAAGCGCGTTTCGGTACCATCCAACGTTCCGTCCTGCGTCGTGCGTTCGCCCTGCACGCCGAGGTTGAACGAGCCTCCCTGCCAGGGTCCGAACAGGGCGTTGACGTTGCCCACATGCGACTCGCGTTCGAGCACAATGTCACGGCTGATTTGCTCGACGCGCAGATAAAATGGGGAGATGGGAAGCGGTTGGGCCGGTGTGCTGTCGGGATTGAGCGTGTCGAGATGGAAATCTGCGTCGCCCGACAAATGGCTGTAAAGATAACCGGCCGACGCGAACAACCAGTCTTTTATTTGGCGTTCGACGCGCACCGTGTTCGCGCCCTGAAACGCGCGCCAACCTTCGCGAGCGGTGTCGGTGATCATCGAATTGGGCGCCCCGAGACTGTAACCGCTGACGTTCTCGCGGCGCGTCTGCAATTCCGTCCATTCTCCACGAAAGTTGTCTTCCACGCGCCAGCCGCCGCGCTCGAAGTCGAGATCGAATTTCAAGACGTGCGTGTGCTCGTCAATTTGTTTTCGTGCTGGAAAAATATTGCGGGTTCGCGTCGTGATGCCGTCCGCTTCCACACCTTCGGTCACCGGCCCCCATTGCAGCGTGGACTTGTCTCCATTGCGATATTGATATTCGTAGCCAAGCACCAGGCGCGGCCAGTCCGGCACGGTCAGTCCAAAATCAAACCACGCGCGGCCAACGTCGAGGTGCAGATTCCGGTCCAGGCTGATGATCGGCTGGCTGAACGCGGGAAAGTAACCGCCCGTGTCCGAATCGTATTTGCGAAACTGCTCGAAACCGAATCGCGCGAAGCCAAGTTCTTTTTTCTCGAGGAGAAAGTTGGCGCGATAATCGTCCGTCAGCGCGTGGCCGTTCAAAGTGAGCTTCGTGTCGGGCGAATACTGTTCCGAGAACTCGAACCATTCGACCCCGGCGCGATGGCTGTCGCGCATCCACCAATGCTCGCGAAATTTCGCCTCGTTGCCATTCACCCACACCTGGCCGAACGCGGGTGCGATGCTGAAAGCGACGCGCGCGGTCTCCGCTTCTCCCCATAACGCGCCCTGGTCAATCCACGCGCGCAAGAGCGCGACCTGCTCGCGCGTAAGCGGATCGCCCTTGCCTTCCGGCGGCATCGCCATGTCGGCATCCAGCCGGGCAATGTGGTGAATCAACGGAGATTTTGCGCTGTTGCCGGGAATAATGGCTTCGCCCCCGTGGCCGCCCTTCATGGCTGACTCGCGATTGTCGAGCCGGAATCCGCTCTTGGGACGCTCAGGGCCGTGGCAGCGCAGGCAGCTTTGCTCGAGGATCGGCTTGATGTCGGTGAGAAAATTTACCTGGTTCGTGGCGGGCGCGGGAAGTTTGGACAGGTCCAGTTCCATTGCAAACGACTGGCCTGGCATGAAAACACCAAAGGCCAAACACCAAACACCGAGCAAATTCCAAACTCCAAATCCCAAGGCCGGTGAGACGTTTTTCCTGCAAACCTGAGAAGCAAACTGACCAGCCGTTGGCTGCGGCGACGACATGGGTGTTTGGAGCCTGGAGCTTCTTTGATGTTTGGTGTTTGGTGTTTGGTGTTTAACAACGCGGCCCCTCGTACCCCCTCGACGTGGCTTCGCTTGTAGCATCGCGTTCACCGTTCGCCTCAATAAAGATGATGCGGGTTAAAATTTGAACCATGCACCGCCGTGTGGCAGCCCGCGCTCCAGCACCCCCCGAACCGCAGATTCTCGGTATGCTCCACCTTGCCGATGAAAATTCTGCCCGGGAGATTTTGCTGCATCGCGTGGCATTTGAGGCAGAGATTGTTGTCGCGTTCGATGAGCATCTTCGCGTTGATCGAGCCGTGCGGGCTGTGGCAGGTGGTGCAACCCTCACGCAACGCCTCGTGCTCGAAGACGAACGGGCGCGACTGGTCGCGATGACATTGCGCGCACGACTGGTTGAGCCGGGTCATGGCGAGACCACCCGAGGGTTTGAAAATATCCGCACCGTGCGGGTCGTGGCATTGCACGCAATTCATCTTGCCTTCCACAACCGGGTGACGCTGCGGCAGGCTGAATTCCGCGTGCGTTTCAAGATGGCAATTGAAACACGCCGTTGCGTCCCGGCCGGGGTTGACAATGAACTGGCCGCGCCCGCCGCCGGCGGCGATATGCTTGCTGCCCGGCCCATGGCAGGATTCGCACCCAGCCTGGCCGGTCATTGCGCCCGCCAGATGCACGCGCGCGTGAGGACTCGCCGGAAAGATGCGGACGTAATTCGTGTGGCACTCGAAGCAGGCCTGGTTGCCGACATAATCTGCGCCGGGAATTTCCGGCGGGGAAAAGACCGTGCGGGGAATGGTCGAGCACGAGTTGACCAACAAGATCGTGAGCAGAATGAGCGAGCCCAGCAGTCCACCGCCGAGCCAGGGTTTCATCGCGCGCCCCCGACGTTCGCCGAACTCCGAATCAGAACCCGCCAAGTGGATCGTCGGGATAATACACGGGAATGATTCGCGGCATGAAATCGAGTACAGGTCATTCGCGTTACAGGGTTGCTCTGAATGCGCTCAGAGTATTACTCCACCTTGATCAAGTCCAGCCCGAGGTGTTCCGCTGCAACTCATGCGGAGCGAATCAAACCCTTGGTCCAAAAATCCGCCTGCCAGACGTTGATGCCGATCTGGCGGATGGGCTTTGATTCGCCGCGCTGGCGACGCCGGATTCGCGCGGTAGCCGGCAGTGTTCCCGAGGAAAATTTCCGGCCGGAGAAATTTTGCCGCCACTGCCACCGGGCGCCGAAACACCTCCTCACCTGTGCGTTCGTACGTGAGCTGGCGCGCGTTGAGAACTGGCTCGATGGCAGCGGCTGCTTCACGATTTTATGACGGCTCAAAACGGAAATTGTTCCCGGGCGCGATTTTGCGCTCGAACTTCCGCGCACATCCGCGCAAATTCAGTTAGCAACCTCCATGCGCGTGGGAACAAATCCCGCCGCGCGTGCTCATACGATTGCTGCGGCAACATGGCTGACGGCCTGGATTTTGAAAGCGTAGTGGCGCGTTTTTACGAGCCGCTTTATCAATTCGCGTTCAGCCTGACCCACAGGGAAGCGGACGCGTGCGACCTGACACAGCAAACGTTTTATGTCTGGGCAACCAAGGGCCATCAGTTGCGCGACCCGGCAAAAGTGAAGACTTGGTTGTTCACCACGCTGCACCGCCAGTTCCTGGAATCGCGGCGCCGGTTGACCCGCTTTCCGCACCACGAACTGGATTCCATGGACTGCGAGTTGCCGGTGATCACACCCCGGCTGGCGAGCCAACTGGATTCCGCCCAAGTGCTCCAGGCCCTCGCGCGCGTGGATGAAGTTTATCAGGCGCCGGTCGCCCTGTTTTATCTTGAGGATTGTTCCTACAAAGACATCGCGGAAATTCTGGACGTTCCCATGGGCACGGTGAAATCGCGAATCTCGCGAGGCATCGGGCAACTGCAAACGCTGCTGGCAGATTCGATTTCCCCGGTTGACCGGAACGCGAAACGAAAATCGTGACCTCGCCACAAGCCAAAGAAATCTTGCTCGCCTACCGGCCCTGGTCGGCGGATGCGAACGATCCCGAGTTCGCCGAAGCCCTGGCCCTGGTGCGGCAGGATGCCGAGCTTGCGCAATGGTTCGAGAAGCATTGCGCCGTTCAAAACGCCATCCGCGACCGGCTAAGGCAAAGTCCCGTTGCCGCGGGATTGAAGGAGCAGATTATTTCCGAACACAACGCGCGCCAGAAGATTGTCTGGTGGCGTCAACCCGTTTCGCTGGCGGCAGCGGCGGCGGTTTTGGTCGTCGCAATCGGGATTTCCGCCCTGCTGTTGCGGCCTGCCCCGGAAATCCCGGAACAGATCAACACGGCCACGTATCGCAGCCGGATGGTCGGCCAGATATTGCGCGTCTATACCATGACGCTGGAGACGAACGACCTGAACCAGATTCGCTCGCACCTCGCGCAGCAGCAGTCGCCCGCGGATTTCACTTTGCCAGAAAAACTCGCGCAAGCTCCCGTGGCCGGTTGCGGTGTGTTGAGCTGGCAGAACCAAAAAGTTTCCATGATTTGTTTCCTCACGGGCAAACCGCTGCCGCCGGGCGGCAAAAGCGATCTGTTTCTCTTCGTTGTGGACCGCGCCGCGCTGCCAGATGCCCCAATTGAAGGCACGCCGCAGTTTGGGCCTGACCGCAGACAAATGGTGACCGCAACTTGGAGTTCGGGGGACAAGACCTACGTCCTGGCGACCGAAGGGGATATTGAATCTCTCCGCAAGTACCTTTGATGGGTGTACCCGTGCTGAGTCCAACCGCGAGCAAAGGCGCGTTGCCGACTCCGATCAATTCTCGATGCTCATGTGCGAAACCACCCAATTGAAATCGGTGGTTTCTGAGCTTGGAACGTACAAGGGCAAGTTGGCGGCGTCGGGCTGCGGCGGTTTCTTGGTGCGCGCGTGCTCCCAGCGGCGCAATTGACTGTGTCCGTCGGCAAAAGAGAAAGTCGCCGCGCCATTGTGATAGGACGCCGGCAAATCAACCCACTCGTGGTACTCCGCCTTGTTGAGAAAATAGCCGTCGTTGATGCTGTCGGGATGTTCGTCCAGAAAAACGAAAATGTTCGCCGGGCGCGGAATAGCGGACAGTCGGAAAAACTGGACGTAATCGGGATTGTTCAAGTTGATGCCCGTGGCGGAAAGTTCACCCGCGTCGCCCACCATTGCGTTCATCGAGTAACTGCGCACGCGCCCGGACCAGCCGGCCTGACGCTGGATCGCGCTCAACGCTTGATCGGATGGGCAGCGATAGATACCAACCGCGCGGTTCGCATACGGCGACAGGCTCGCTTCCGTGATCGTCGCCGTGTTCGTGTTGTCCGAGTTGCTGGTGCTCCAGTCGAGGATATTGTTGACCCAATTCAGATTCGTGCGCGCCGCGACGGAAGTGCGGTTCGGCCCGCCGAGATTGTAAGCCAGCCGGTCGTTGTGATCGTCCGCGTAAAGCAGCCACGCGGTGGCGAGCTGGCGGTTGTTGTTCAGGCAGGCCACCGCTTGCGAACGAACCTTCGCCTTGGAAATCGCCGGCATCAACATCGCCGCGAGAACCGCAATCATCGCGACCACCACCAGCAATTCGAGCAAGGTAAACGCCCCTTTGCCACCCCCATCGCGCGGTCGGACAATTAGCAGGATTCGTTGTACCGATTTCATGTGCGCCAACGTAACAGTATCGAACGCTCGGGCCATTAGGTCAGGCTTAACCGATTATGTAACCAGTTTTTGCCGGATGTCAAAGGGAGGTTTTTGACAGAATTTAGCACCCGGAAACTCTGGCGTTGCCGCCACTGGCGTGTTTCCGCAACATTCGCCGCCTATGGCGAGCAGTCGCAGGCAATATCCGTTTCACCTGATCGAACCCAAGTGGCAAAAGACCTGGGACGAGCAGCAGGCTTTCCGCGCGTTCAATCCGGGCGAGGACATTCCTGCGTCGCATCCGTTTGCAAAACGCCATGGCCTTTCAGGCAAGGTGGCCGCAACGCAGTTGCCCGCCAAGTTTTACATCCTCGACATGTTTCCGTATCCGAGCGGCGCGGGTTTGCACGTCGGGCATCCGGAGGGTTACACCGCCACGGACATCCTCGCCCGGTATCGTCGTGCCTGCGGTTTCAACGTGTTGCATCCGATGGGCTGGGACGCCTTCGGCCTGCCCGCCGAGCAATACGCCGTCAAGACCGGCCAGCATCCGCGCCAGACCACCGAGCAAAACATCGCCACCTTCAAGCGCCAGATCCAAAGCCTCGGCTTCAGCTACGACTGGTCGCGCGAACT
>CAZCZP010000114.1:4309-11847 GCA_964502895.1 uncultured Bifidobacteriaceae bacterium | reverse complement strand
ACAGTTCCTCGAACAAACCCGCACCGCGCGCGGCCCCGACTGGCAACCCAAAGGTGCGACCAGCGAAGGTGACGTGAAACAGAAACAACATCTCGAATCCTCACCCCTGGCGTCATTCTGGTCGGAGTGGGACGGCCAGCCCGACCCGGCCTCCGCCTTCGCCGCGCTGGACAGGCGATTGACGGCGCCATGATAAACGTAATTGAATCCACAAGTTATGATGCAACTGCGCTACGACGAAGATTTTGTTGAAGCCGCCGCGTTCCTCTGCACGAGCGGACGGCGCAAGGGCGTGCCGCCGCTCCAGATCGCCCGCTTCCATCGCGAGCGCGAGAAGCTCTACACCATCCTCGATCCCGACGAACGCAACACCGCGTTCTTCAAACTGCACCTCGATTGGTTTCGCGAATGGGGTCTGGAAAAACTGCTCGCGGACGTGCTGAAAGAATTCCCGCTCCTGCCGGAGAAGTTGAGCGTCCTCGCCGTCCGCAAGGCGCGCAACAAGAACGACGACGGCGCGGAACTTTACGTCAACGAAACCGGCCAGCGCAGCGCCATCCTTGCCCTGCGCCCGGAGTCGTTCGAGCGCGATGCCGCCTTGCAGGATTACGTGCGCCATGAGTTCACCCATTTGAGCGACATGCTCGATCCGGCCTTCGGCTACGCACCCACGCTCGATCTGCCAGGGTTGAACGGTGCGCAACAGCGCCTCGCCCGCGAACGCTACCGCCTGCTTTGGGACATTACGATTGATGGTCGCCTCGCTGCCGCCGGTCACACACCGATGGCTGTGCGCGAGCGACACGCCGCCGCCTTCGCCCGCGGTTACTCGTTCTGGCCGGACGATCGGCAGGTCGAGGCATTTGAATCCCTCTGGCAAAGCCGCGCTCCGCGCCACGCCAACTTCCTGGCGCTGATCGCAGACCCGCGTGGTTTGCGCGAGGCACATCGTCCCGTACCTGGCGCGTCCTGCCCGCTTTGCGATTTCCCCACGTTCACTTGGGCGGACGCCGAAGCGTTGCGACCTGAGATTGCGGCGCGCGTTACCGCCGAGTTTCCCACGTGGTCGCAGGAACAAGGCTTGTGCGGGCGCTGCCTGGAGACTTACCAAGCCGCCGCGTCTTTGGGTGAGCCCTCGGTATTGGCCGCGTGCCATAAAAGTTCATGAGCGATCCTGCCTCAATTGTTCCGACTTCGTCACCGGTCTGCGTGCTCGCGTGTTCCGGTTGCTCCGCTGCCGGTGAATTGGCCGATCACACCGCCCGCCGTTTACAGCAGCTTGGCGCGGCGAAGATGAGTTGCCTGGCGGGCGTGGGCGGGCGGATTCCGTCCCTCACAGCCACGGTGCGCAACGCCCCTGGCATCCTGATGATTGATGGCTGTCCGTTGGAATGCGGCGCGCACGTGCTGCGCAATGCCGGTTTCACAAATTTCAAACAACTCAAGCTCCACGAACTCAATGTCCGCAAGAACGACGCCGGTGCGGTGGACGAGGCGACCGTGACACGACTTGCCAATGCAGCATTGCGTTTGTTGAAGGAGGCTTCCTAGATTTACTGCGTCATGATTCGCGTTGAACAACTATTCATTTCGCCGGGCCACAACTTTGTCGGCCACCACGGCAGACCACCGGGCGGGAGTCCGATCGTTCCGGTGGACGAAGTCGAGTGTGTGGCGGGGCGTGGGTTACGCGGAGACCGTTACTTTGATCGTGAGGAGAATCACAAGGGCCAGATCACGTTTTTCTCGCTAGACGTTTTCGATGCGCTGCGCCGGGAGTTGAATCGGCCCGACGCCCAGCCGCAAGCCACGCGCCGCAACGCCTTCGTGCGGGGCGCGGATTTGAACGCCTTTATCGGCCAGGAGTTTGAGATTCAAGGCGTCCGCTTCTTCGGCGTGGAGGAAAGCAAGCCGTGCGACTGGATGAATCGGGTGCTCGGGCCGGGTGCTGAGGATTGGCTGCGCGGACGCGCCGGCCTGCGTTGCCGGATTCTGACAGACGGGATGCTACGTCGCGAAGTCTGAAATGCAATTGAATGCCATCATCCTGAAAGCGGCACAGGCACCGCACGGGCCGCAACAAGGCGCGCGACTTAAGGCCCGCTGGGCTGATCAATGCCCGCCGCAACATTGCGGCACGGGATCGACGGCCTCGGCAGTCGCCTTCAATCTGGTGACTCTCACTCGGAATTCTTCCGGGCCTTTGACCAGATGTTCCCAAGTGAATGCCCCCGGCCATTGTGCTGCGAACTGGTAGTAGAGCGGCACGGGATCATGGTCGTTCAGCAGAATGAAATAGTCGCCGACGGGCAATTCGAGCCAGTTGCGGATGATCAGTCCGTGTTTGACCGAGCAGGGAATCGGGCGCACGTCCATCACTTTGTCCGGGCCGATGAGGTTTTCTGTGGTTGTGTTCATGTTTGTTCGTTCTTGTGTTTACTAAAAATGCGTGCCGGTCATGGCGCGACCGGCCTCGGTCATCATCGAGGGATGCCACGGCGGGTCCCAGACCAATTCTACTTCGGCTTCGTCCACGCCTTCGAGATTCAGCAAGGCGCACTGCGCGCCCCAGCGGATGCTTTCGTGCATTGGACAGCCGGGCGTGGTCAGCGTCATGGTCACAGTCACCTTCGCATCGCTGATGCCGACGCCGTAGATCAAACCCAGATCTACGATGTTGCAGCCGATTTCCGGGTCAATGACCTGGCGCAAGGTTCCCAGAATGGTCGCTTCGGTGATTTGTGTCGTGGTCATGCGGGGTTTGGAATGGGTGCGGTGCGAAGCGTGAGCGGCTTGAGTGTGGGGCGAAAGTAATGGCTCAGAATTTTGCCAACGTTCACTGCAAACACGGCAAGGCTGAACGCGAGCAAGCCGCAGCCGCAACGAACGACGACTGCATTCGAGAACAGGGTGGCGATGATCGTCACCAACAGACCGGCGAGAAAAGTCCAGTAGCCGACGGCTTGCAGGCGCGCCGAATACATGTCGGCCAGCGCCGGCACCTGGGCGCGGCCAATGTGTTTGCTGTAGCTGCCGAACCAGACCAGGAACGGAATGATCTTGTAGAGCATCCCGATGATGGCAAACGACACCACGCCAATCAGGCCGAGGAATCCATAAACGTTCTCCAACTGTCCAGTGAAAGCGTTCAGTGGCAAGCCCGGCCATGACAACACGACTGCCAGCACAGATAACGGCACAAGCAGGGTCACTGCAGTGAGAAAATATTTGATGCCCCAGTCCAAAGGCCGCCGTTTGCCGGCGCGCAGAATCGCGCGAAGTTCCAGGCGGTAAATCGAAAGCGCGACGATCACGACCAGAGCGAAAGCCAGTTTCCACGGGCTGCGCAGAAGTATTGTGATGAACGAGCCGGCAAGGCCGATGTTCAGCAGGACGACGGATAAAGCAGCACGGCGATGGCTTTGAATCTCGCTCAAGGTGAACATCGGAATCACTTTGTAAGAAACCCCGACGATTAACATCGTGAAGAAACCGATTCCGCCCAAATGTGCGTGCGCGTGCATGGCGGAGATTTGATCGAATCGCGCCATGAAAGCGCCCAGCGAACGCAGTCCACTTACCAGTGCGCTGACGCCTGTGGCTGTCGCCAGCCCCTCGGTGGATTCGTAGATGCATTTGCCCGCTGCGATTGACAATCCAACCAGGATGCTGAACGAAATCCAAATCAGCGCAGCACTTACGGCGGTGGCGACGACATTCCATTTCGGCACGCGCAGCAACGTCCGGGCGATGTTATAGACGAACAA
Organism: uncultured Bifidobacteriaceae bacterium; assembly: GCA_964502895.1. Lineage (GTDB taxonomy): Bacteria > Verrucomicrobiota > Verrucomicrobiia > Limisphaerales > JADLHS01 > WYBW01. Next base: position 8,080 of record CAZCZP010000114.1, on the reverse strand, counting down.
CCCGACGCCCACGGCAAACACCGAGCCGAAATGGCCGACCTGTTTCATGTCCCACTTGCTGAACATCCACACCATTCCAACGAATCCAACGACGTGAAACGCGAATTGCCATTTCGCCAGGCGCTCGCTGTAAAGTTTGGTTTCCAGCGCCACGGGCACGAGTTGATACATCGCGCCCATGACGATGGAGCAAATCCAGCCCAGTACGAACAGGTGCGTCGCCGCGATGACGTATTGGTTGTAGTGATAAGCAGCGAGGATGTCGGGTCGCGCAACAAGCCAGCCCAAGCCGACGAACAGCGCGAGCAGTCCGGTCAGCATGAACCGCAACGGCAGGCTGATGAACAGGGCGCCGGGCGACGGCTCGGCGCGTTTTGATGCCGCAGTTGATTCGCGCCGAGACGGTGTTTGGCGCTCGTCAACTCCGCCAGATATGGGTAATGAAGCTTCCATCGGATTGTTGTTCTGATTCGGCGGTCAATCTCCGTGCTTCCAGTTCGGCGAAAAGCAGCGCGGGTCGCCAGCGGGTGTGGACACGAAGCGTCGCTCCCGCGGGCAGCGTGGAGACGGCTTCAAGTGTTTTCAGTAATGGCTGCGGCGGCTCGAAATCGCGCACGTCCAACTCAATGAGTTGCGCGGTCACGACTTTCCTGCGGGTTTGCTCAATGCCAGCAGCATTGAGAACTGTCTGGTAGCGCGGACGCCGTGCGGCAGGTTGGGTGGCATGTAGAGGGCGTCGCCGGCCTTGAGTTGGTGCGCCTTGCCGGCCAGTGAGAACTCGCATTCGCCCGAAAGAATTTGAATCAACGCGTGCTGCGTGGAGGTGTGTTCCGTGAGTTCCTGGCCTTCGGCAAATCCGAAGAGCACGGTGCGCGAATTCGGCGTGCTCAACAGCGTGCGGCTGACAATGCCGTTTGGCGCAAAGCGGGTTTCTTCGACGAGCGACAGGACTTTCGCCTCGCCGGAATCAATCAACGGTTTCTCGTTCATGCGTCCAACTTGGAGCACGGACTGGCTCAGCGCCTTGACGAAAGTCAAAGGATTGCGTTGTTGAAAATCGGGCCAGCAACCGTTGAAACGGTTATTGCTCGCGGGGCTTTCGATCACCGGGCTGAAGCCCGGTGATACTGAGAAGCGAAATCAAACTGCAGCGGGACTGGCGGAGTGATGCTTCTTCGCCTTTTCCAGAACGTCGTCGTGCGGTGTGGGCTCGTATTCGTAGTCGTCCGGTTCGACGTAATCCTTGCGCATCGGATGATCCTGGAACTCGTCCCACATTAGAATGCGCCGCAAATCGGGATGGCCGTCGAACACGATGCCGTAGAGATCGAATATCTCGCGCTCCTGGAATTCGCACCCGCGCCAGACTGGCGTCAACGAGGGCAAGTGATTTTTGTCGGTGCGATTCTCTGTACGCAGTCGAAGAATCACCGGCCCGTGCTTCTTCTCCATCGAATACAGATGATAGACCGCTTCAAGATAACCTGACCGCAATGTGTCAATCGTTTCCTCGATTTCCTTTTCCACGCCATCCACGACCACCTTCTTCTTGACCTTGGTTTTGACGACTGCTTCCGGCCAGTCAACGCCGCTCGCGTTCGAGCAGTAGTCCAGGCGCAACTCCGGGTCGTCGCGCAGAAACTTCGCCACCGCCCGCGCGTGCTCATGGTCCAACAGCAACGACCGCTGCCCCGAAGGGCTGTCGTTGGGAATGATCTCCAACCTCGCGCCCGGCAACGCGTGCGTGATGCGGGACTTGATTTGTTCCAATGAATCCACGTTTCAAAAAGTGTTCAGCGGCCGATGCAGATCAAGTTCGTTTCGCCCCGGATGAAAATCTGGCCGTCGGCCAACGCGAGCGAGGCAAACACTTTTTCGCCAACCGGATTCTTGCGAACGAACTCGTGCTTGGCGCCGGCCCTGACGACGAAAGTGTCACCCTCTTCGCTGGTGAGCAGGAGATATCCGGCCACCGCCACCGGGGACGCAGTGAATCGCGCAGGCGACGGCAAACGTTCGCTGTCGTAACGGACTTCGCCGGTTCGCGCATCCAGGCAGCTCAACGCGCCGCCATCTGTCATCAAATAAAAATCCGCGCCCAGCAAGAGCGGCGAAGGTACGTAACCCCCGCCACGGTCGTATTGCCACAGCAGGTTGGTGGTGCCGGTGATGTCGCCGCGCCCACCCAGGCCGATGGCCAGCGTGCGCTTTTTGGGATAACCGGCGACGAGATAAACCGCACCGCCCCCCGCGACGGGCGACGGCACCGCGTTGTTTGTCAGGCCTTCGTGTCGCCACATCTCGGCCCCGGTCAGCGCGTCGTATGCGAAAATCGTCTCGGTGCCAGACGCGATCACCTGTTCGCGCCCAGCCACACTGGCCACCACGGGAGTGGCCCAACCGGCGCTCACCCGCCGGGCTGCACGCCACAGTTCCTTCCCCGTGCGCTTGTCAAACGCCGCCATGAAAGAATTTGTTCCCTCGTTTTGGTCGCATTGCACAATCACCGCGCGTTCCGAGAGAACTGGAGATGAACCTGGCCCCATGCCGAGAAGCGCGATGCCGCCGATGCGATTGGACCAAATGAGCGCTCCTTTGTAGTCGTAACAATAAAGTCCTTCGCCTCCAAAGAATGCAAACACGCGGTCCGCTTCGGCGGCAACGGTCGGCGCGGCATAGCTTCCCTTGCGATGGCGATCGTCAAATACCGTTCCGGAATACGCGGTCCTGGTCCAGAGCAGCTTTCCAGACCTGGCATCGAGACACAGTACTTGAAGATCGTGTTTCCGTTCTGCGCCTGTGCTGTCAGGATGTTTGAAGGGTTCGCCTTCGATGAAATGAGCCACCGCCTTGGCGCCGGGAACGATGTCGCCCTCCAAATCCGTTGTGAGAAAAACGCGGCCATCCACGATCACAGGCGAGGAATGCCCGCGCCCGGGCAAAGGCGTCCGCCAGCGCACTCCTTGTTCGGAGCTCCATTCCAAGAGCACGTTTGTTTCCGTTGAAACGCCCGATCCACCCGGACCGCGCCATTGAGGCCATTGCTGCTTGCCCGGAACCGCAGAACTGCTGGCGCAAACAATCACGACGCAGGCGAAGACGAGTATGGAGCGCATGGTGGAGATAGTGATTTTTCTATCGGGCTAACACGGGCGGTCGCCACACGCCAAGGTTCTTTGCGGGTTCGAGATCGTGCCCGCCAAACTTGGGCACCGAAAATTCACTGGGCGCTTCGGCATCAAGATGTCGCGGGCGATTGGCGCCGGTCAGTTCCTGTTCGGAAATCTTTCTCTGCAAAGTCATGAAAGCGTGAATCAGCGCCTCGGGCCGCGGGGGACATCCAGGAATATGCACGTCCACGGGAATGAAACGGTCAATGCCCTTGAGCACGTTGTAGCCTTGTTTGAACGGCCCGCCGGAAATCGCGCACGCCCCCATCGCGATGACGTATTTCGGCTCGCCCATCTGATTGTAGAGGCGCACGACCTGCGGCGCCATTTTTTTTGTAACCGTGCCCGCGACAATCATCAAATCCGCCTGCCGCGGCGAAGGGCGGAAAACCTCTGCCCCGAATCGCGCCAGATCGTAGCGCGCCATCGTCGTGGCGATCATTTCAATGGCGCAACAGGCCAGGCCGAACTGCAACGGCCACACGGAATTCTTACGGCCCCAGTTGTAAACCTCGCCGAGGGTCGTCGTGAAGATGCCCTGCTTTTGCAACTCGCTTTTCAGTCCTTCGTCCATGCTTCAGCCTCTTAATCTTAATCCTAA
>CAZCZP010000114.1:0-4209 GCA_964502895.1 uncultured Bifidobacteriaceae bacterium | reverse complement strand
ATTAAGAGGAAAAACTCATTTCCACGTCAGCACGCCTTTTTTCCAGGCCCAGACCAGCCCCTCGACCAGGAGCAGGAGAAAAATCATTATCGCGATGAACGCGCCGACCGGCAATTTTCCGAAAGCCACGGCAAACGGCAGGAGAAAAATCGTCTCTACATCGAAGATCAGGAAGATGATCGCGTAAAGGTAGTATTCAGATTTGAATTGAATCCACGCGTCGCCCTTGGATTCGAGGCCGCATTCGTAAGTGGCGTTCTTGTCCGGCCCGGGTTTGCGCGGTGAAAAAAACTTTGCCCACAGCCAAGCCAACGCCAGCGGCGTGAGCGCGAACGCCACGGCAGCCACCATGAGCAAGACGATGAAATAGTAAGGACTGTCCATAGAGTTTGCCTTCGCGGCTTAACGTGGATGCACCGTACCAATTGAAGTGGGTAGCGTCAAGGAATGGCCGAAATGGTGGAGTCCCCGGTTGCCAGTCCTGGAGCGCGTCTATGCGCGAATGACGATCACTTGCGAACCGCCAAAAATCGCTTGCCCTCGCGGCGGTTGCTGTCTGAATACGGTGCTCAACCAATTATGCGAATGAAGTTTCTCCTTCCCGCGGCGCAAATACTCGTCGGGGCGCTTTCCAGCTTCGCGGCCGGTCCACCTGAACTTAAGCCCGAAGATTTGCCGCGCGTGCCGCCGGTTGAGCCCACCAACGCTTTGAGCACGTTTCAGGTCAAGAAAGGCTTCCATCTCGAAATCGTCGCTGCCGAACCGCTCGTGCTGGACCCGATTGATATTTGCTTCGACGAGAACGGGCGCATGTTTGTCGTCGAGATGCGCGATTATTCGGAGATGCGCGACGTGACGCCGCACTTGGGCCGCGTGCGAATGCTTGAAGATTCCGACGACGACGGCGTGTTCGACAAAGCGAGCGTGTATGTGGACGACCTGCCTTGGCCGACGAGTGTTTTCTATTATGACGGCGGTGTGTTCGTCATCGCGTCGCCTGATATTTTCTACTGCAAGGATACGAACGCTGATGGGAAGGCGGACGTGCGGCGCGTCGTATTCACCGGTTTCGGAGCGGGAGTGGAACGAATCAACATGCAGGCGCTGCCCAATGGCCTGCGCTGGGGACTGGACAATCGCATTCACGGCCAGACCGCCGGCAACGGTGGACTCGTCACGCGCGCGGACGAAACAAACGCGGCCCCGCTCTCGTTGCGCGGACGCGATTTCAACTACGATCCGCGCATCATGAAAATGGAGGCTGAAGCCGGCGGTGGGCAATACGGCATGACTTACGACGATCGCGGACGGAAGTTCGCTTGCAGCAATTCGCGGCATATCATGGCGTTCATGTATGACACGCGTTACGCGGAACGAAATCCATTTTACAACATGCCCGCGGCGCTGGTGGACATTCCCGTGGATGGTCCGGCGGCGGAAGTTTTTCGCACCAGCCCGGAAGAAATGTGGCGCGTCATCCGCACGAAATGGCGCGTCGCGGGCCTGGCAACCGGTCCGATTGAAGGCGGCGGACGCGCCTCCGGCTATTTCACTTCGGCCACGGGCATCCAGATTTATCGCGGTGACGCGTTTCCCGAGGAATTTGTTGGCGATGCGTTCATTGCTGACGTGGGGAGCAACCTGATTCATCGCAAAAAAGTCCGGCGCAATGGCGTCGCGCTGATTGCCGAACGCCCGGCCGATGAACAGAAAGTTGAATTCATCACCTCGACCGACCTCTGGTTTCGACCGGTGCAACTGGCCAACGCCCCCGACGGCTGTCTCTACCTGTGCGACATGTATCGCGAAGTGATCGAACATCCGTGGTCGCTGCCGGAGAACATCAAGAAGCTGGTTGATTTGAATTCAGGCAACGACCGTGGGCGCATCTATCGCATCACACCGGACGGTTTCAAGCCGCGCAAGCCGCCGCAACTCGGCAAGGCCACCACCGCCGAACTCGTTGCCACGCTTGCACACAAAAATGGCTGGCATCGCGACACCGCGTCGCGCCTGCTTTTCGAGAGACAGGACAGATCCGCCGTCCGGCTGTTGGAAAATCTGATCAACAAATCTGCGATGGTTCAACGCTTCGGTCTTGTCGAGGCTAAGGAGGAACGCCTGGGCCGGCTGCACGCGTTGTATGCACTCGACAGTCTGGGCGTGCTTAGAACCGACCACCTGCTCACGGCGCTGGATGACAAGGAGGCAGCCGTACGCGAACACGCAGTCAAGCTCTCGGAAAGGTTCAAGACCTCGGCGGACAATCGGCTCTGGTCGAGGCTCCGCCAAATGCGAAACGACCCTGACCCGCTGGTGCGCTATCAACTGGCCTTCACACTGGGCGAATTCAATCGCCCGGGAAAAGTCGAGGGCCTCATCACGATTGCCGAGCGTGACTTCGCCGATCCGTGGACGCAGGCCGCGATTCTGTCGTCCCTGGCCGAAGGCGCGGGTGAGATGTTCGCGGTGCTCGCCAGCGATTCCCGCGTGCGCGACTCGAAGCCGGGTCAGGATTTTCTTCGCCAACTCGTCGTGCTCGTTGGGGCCAAGAATCATTCCGAAGAAGTGGGCGACGTGCTGAAATTTATCGGCAAGTCGGACGACCCGGCGCTGACGTTTACCATGACGCGCGCGTTGGGCGACGGCTTGCAACGCGCGAAAAAATCTCTGGCTTCGGCTGGTGACAGCGTTAAGGGAATTTTGACCAGGGCAAAAGCAATCGCTGCCAACGAGTCAGCCCTCGAAACCCAGCGACTCCCGGCGATTCAACTACTCGCCTACACCAGTTACGACGAGGCTGGCAAACTTCTGCTTGGCCTGGTTGACCTCAAACAGCCGCAGCCCGTGCAGCTCGCCGCGTTGTCCACCCTTGCACGGTTCGCCGATGCGGCGGTGGGCAACGAATTGACGAGCCGTTGGAATTCGTTGACGCCGCGCCTGCGTGCCGAAGCGCTGGCGGCTCTGCTTGCACGGCCAGAACGCGCCACGGCCCTGTTGCAGGCGATTGAATCGGGCGCGGTCCGCGCGTCGGTTTTGGACTCGACGCAGGTGAAATTCCTGAGCACGCACCGGGACAAGTCCGTTCGTCAACTCGCCGCAAAAATTCTGGAGGCAAAACCCGCGAGCACGCGGCAACAGGTGATTAACGAATACATGCCCGCGCTCAACCTCAACGCCGACCCGGCCAACGGCAAGAAAATCTATGAAGAGCGTTGCATCTCCTGTCATCGCGCGAGCGGCCAGGGATTTGCACTTGGACCGGACCTGATCACGGTGAAGACAACCGGCAAGGAAAAGATGCTCGTCAACATCATTGACCCGAACGCGGAAGTGCGGCCTGAATTCGTCGGCTACGTGGTCGAAACTAAAGACGACGAAAGTTTGCTCGGGTTGGTTGTGGGTGAAACGGGCACGAGCGTCACGCTGCGCCAGGCTTACGGCAAGGAAGATGTCGTCCCGCGCACCAACATCACCTCGATGAAAAGCCAGGGCCAATCCATAATGCCCGAGGGTCTGGAAGCCGGCCTCACTCCGCAACAGATAGCGGATTTGCTGGAGTTCATCTCCACGGCGACGCAGTAAGCGGCGGTTTCCGTCAGGGGAACTCGGGAGAAGGCTCAGGTTGAGGCGCTGACTCGTGCTCCCAAACACACACTTTCTTGTGCTTGGCGGATATGTTAGAGTGCCGGGGAGTCATGGTATGAATTCGATGTGTAATCCAGCACGCCTGAAACACGCCGCATTCACGCTGATTGAACTTCTAGTCGTCATTGCTATCATCGCCATCCTGGCGGCCCTTCTATTACCCGCGTTGAGTCGTGCCAAGGAAAGTGCTCGGGCAGTCGAATGTCTGAACAACCTCAAACAACTTCATCTCGCCTGGCACATGTATGGGGCGGATACCGGCCGACTCCCAAGAAACTGGGACTACAGCGGCGGCCCGTCGCCACCTGAAGCTAACTGGGTGAGCGGCACGATGCACTATGACACCATGCAAGTCTTCTTTGGCATCCTATCGGACAGCACGAACGGCGCACTGCTGATGGACGGCAGGAAAACCCAACTGGCTCCCTATCTCAAAAGCGCAGCAGTATTCAAATGTCCGAGCGACCAGTCCCACGCGATCCGCGGCGGTGAACGTTATCCGCGCGTGCGCAGCTATTCAATGAACGGCTACGTCGGTGAAAGCTCTCGTGTCACAGACGC
>CAZCZP010000113.1:8909-11880 GCA_964502895.1 uncultured Bifidobacteriaceae bacterium | reverse complement strand
TCGGGTGCGGTTTCTGCATCCAGGCGTGCCCGTACGGTTGCCGGTTCATGAATCCGGAAACGCACACAGCCGAGAAATGCACGTTATGCTATCACCGCATCACGCGTGGCTTGAAGCCGGCCTGCGTGGAAATCTGCCCGACCGAGGCGCGCATTTTCGGCGACTTGAAGAATCCCGTGGAGAACGATCCGATCCAGGCGTTCATCAACAAGAACAAGGTCAACTCGCTTAAGCCGCACCTGGGCACCGATCCGCGCGTGCTCTATGCGAACTTGGACAAAGAAGTGAGGTAATATGGCGCTTGAGGTCACCAACGTTGTCGTGGAGGCGATGCCTCACTTCGAGGGCTTTGTTTATCCGAACGAGTCTGGCACGCATCCATTGTGGGGATTCCTCATCGTCATCTATCCCTACATCACTGGCTTGGTGGCCGGCGCGTTCATCATGGCGTCGCTGGTGCGCGTGTTCCGCGTCAAGTCATTGGAGCCAGTGTATCGGCTGTCGTTGCTGACTGCGCTGGCGTTTTTGTTGTGCGCGACGTTGCCGTTGTTGTTTCACCTGGGGCATCCGACGCGGTCGTATCAAATCATGATCACGCCGCATCTGACTTCGCCGATGGCAATTTTCGGCTTCGTCTATGCGTGGTATCTCATGGCGGTGCTGCTGTTGGAGTTGTGGTTTGATTATCGGCAGGATTTCGTCGTGTGGTCGCAAACCGCAACGGGCTTTCGGGGAATCATTTATCGTGCGTTCACGCTCGGCGTCACCGATATCTCGCCCAAGGCCGTGGCGCTCGATTACAAGATGGGCTGGATCATTTCTATCATCGGAATCCCGTCGGCGTTCCTGCTGCACGGCTATGTGGGCTTCATATTTGGCTCTATCAAAGCCAATCCGTGGTGGGGCAACGTGCTCATGCCGATCATCTTCATCCTGTCCGCGATGGTATCGGGCATCGCGCTGTGTGTGTTCAATTACATGGTGTTGAGCTGGGTGCGCCGCCGTTCGGTGGACATGCGTTGTCTGGACGTGATGGGAATGTTCTTGTTTTACGCGCTCGTCATTGACGCGGCGATCGAGGCGCTCGACTGGATTCATCGTGCCTACTCGGCCGAGGAAGGTTTTCACGTCATGGAATACATGGCGAGCGAGCGGCTGTTTTATACACTGAGCATCGGCCAGTTGCTGCTGGGCACGCTTGTGCCCTTGTTGCTGTTGGGCGTGCTGCAGCTTCTTCGCAAACGCGTCCCTGAGATCGCACGCAAGCGGATGTATTTCACCAGCGCGGTGTTCATCATGATCGGCGTGCTGGCCATGCGCTGGAACGTGGTGATGGGCGGGCAATTCTTTTCCAAGAGCCTGCGCGGCGTGATGAGTTACAAGTTGGAATTCGCCGGCGCGGAAGGCTGGTTTATGGGACTGGTCCTGTTGAGTCTGCCGTTCATCATATTGACGGTGATGACCAAGCTCTTTCTTTCCGAAAAGCTGCCGGTGAGCAGTCACGCGGAAGTCCCGCGCGCCTGAGTCGCACAATCCGGCCGGGGTCCGGTCAAAGCTGCGTCCGGCCACGCGGACGGCAACGGAATGGCTGGCCAGCCAAAAAATGTTCAACCTTTGCCAAGAACGGAAATGCCGCGCCGGCCGGTTCAACCGACAATTCAGACAGGAAGCGGCGCAGTTGACTGCCGCACAAGTGAACTGAAAACGACATACGATACGATTATGAAAAAACTACTCGCACTCGGCCTCACCGCCTTCGCCGCCGCGGCATTGTCAGCCAGCGCCGCCGATGCCAAGGCTAACTACGAAAAAGACTGCGCCAAGTGCCACGGCGCGGACGGCAAAGGTGATACCAAGATGGGCAAGAAACTCGGCGCCAAGGATTACACGGACGCCAAGGTCCAGGCGGCGTTGACGGATGACGCTGCGTTTAAGGCTATCAAAGAAGGTTTCAAGGATAAGGATGGCAAAGTGCTAATGAAGCCGCTTGAAGGTGTTTCGGATGCCGACATCAAGGCGATGGTCGCTTACATGCGGACCTTCAAGAAATAGTCCGCACTCTCCAGTTTCAGGAATTCCTGGGATTGACGCGGTTGGCGGGCGGTGCTTTCATGAGCCCGCTGACCCCGAGTGGAATTGTTGTTCAATCATGCTGCGGAGAAATTCGGGAATATGCGTTCTGCAAAGGAAAAAACTGATCGGGCTTTCGACAAGCCTGTGACATGAGCACGGAGAATCCGGCCCCCAAGCCCACGCGCCCCTCGCTGCTGCGGAACTGGCTCAGCTTGACGGGACTCGTCGTCGTGGTCGGCAGCCTGTTTTCGTTCCTGCTGCTGTTCATGCTGGATACGCTGGCGCACTTTTCAAATCCCTACGTCGGCATCCTGACCTATTTCGTCGCGCCTGGATTTCTATTTTTTGGTCTGTTTCTAGCCGTCATCGGCGCGGTGCGTGAACGCAAGAAGCTCGGCGAGTCCGCCGGTCTGTTGCCCAAGATGGTGGTGGATCTGTCTCGGCCGCGCGACCGGAAGATCATGGGTTTGTTCATCGTGGGCAGTTTGATTTTTCTCCTGCTTTCGGCCATCGGCAGCTACCAGACGTACCATTTCACCGAGTCGGTGCAGTTTTGCGGTGAGGCCTGCCACACTGTGATGAAGCCCGAATTGGTGACCTACCAGCACGGCTCGCACGCGCGGGTTGCTTGTGTGCAATGTCACATCGGGCCCGGCGCGGAATGGTTCGTCAAAGCCAAGATTTCCGGCACTTACCAGCTTTACGCGACAGCCTTCAATAAGTATCCGCGCCCCGTGCCGACACCGATCAAAAACTTGCGGCCCGCGCAGGAGACGTGCGAACAATGCCATTGGCCAAAGAAATTTGTCGGCAACCTCGACCGCACGTACGATTACTTCCTTGGAGATGAAACCAATACACCTTTCTCAGTTCGCCTGACGATGAAAGTCGGCGGCGG
>CAZCZP010000113.1:2775-8809 GCA_964502895.1 uncultured Bifidobacteriaceae bacterium | reverse complement strand
CAGGCGTTGGAACGCATCGCCACGCACCTCGCCGGGCAGTATCCGAACGAACCGGGCACCCGTCAGGCCATCGCGACCGTGCAGCAAATCTACAAGGACAACTTCTTCCCGGAGATGAAAGCGTCGTGGGAGGCCTACCCGGACAACATCGGCCACAAGGATTGGCTGGGATGTTTCCGTTGTCACGACGGCAAGCACATGACGGCCGACGGCAAGCGCAGTATCAAAGCGAGCGATTGCAACACCTGCCACACCATCCTCGCGCAGGGCGCGGGAGAGGAACTCAATTTGCTGACACCAAATGGACAGAAGTTCAAACATCCAGGGGACGAAGTAGATGGGGCCTGTAACGATTGTCACACGGGCGGACTCTAGCAGCGACTTGATTCAAAATCGGGGCGCGGCGTGGATGCCGCTGGGGAACTGGGCGAAAACACTTTTCACCTTAGCGCTGATTTGTTGGTTTGGCCAACCCGCCTTCTCCGCCGAGGCGAAGTTCACCAACGCCGATTGTCTCGATTGCCATCTCGATCCCACCACCACGCGCACGGTTGGCGGCAAAGTCATCCCGCTGATATTTCCGACCAACGCGTTCAATAAATCGCTCCACGCAAAGCTGGATTGCATTGATTGCCATGAAGGCATCAAGGACCTGGTGCATGAAGCCAAATTGCCTGCGCCGACCTGCGCCGGTTGTCATGAAAAGGAGTCAAAGGAATACGGCACGAGCATCCACGGGGTGAGCCACGCGCTCGGCGCGTCGGGCGCGGCGAACTGCTGGAGCTGTCATGGTTCACACGAAATCGGTTCGGTGAAGCTCGCCGACTCGCCGGTTTTCAAACTGAACCTGCCGAATACCTGCGCCACCTGCCACACCAACGCCGGCCTCACGGCGGAATATCAAATGAAGTACGCCGAGGCCGCGGCGCAATACAAAGACAGCATCCACGGTCGCGCGCTGCTCAAGATGGGGCTCATCATCGCGCCCTCGTGCAACGATTGCCACGGCGTCCACGACATCAAGCGCGGGGTGGATCGCGATGCGCCCATCAACCACGCCAACGTCGCCAAGACCTGCGGCAAATGTCACGTCGGGATTGAGCAGATTTACGAGAAGAGCGTCCATGGCAGGATTCTGGCGGAGGGCGACAAGCGTGGCCCGGTTTGCACCGATTGCCACACCGCGCACGGCATCGAAACACCGCAGAACGGACATTTCAAGATGGCCAGCGACGCGCGCTGCGGCAAATGCCACGAAGACCGCCTCGAACATTATCGCGATACCTATCACGGCAAGGCTATGGCGCTCGGCAAACCCACCGTGGCCGCGTCCGTCGCGGCGTGCTATGACTGCCACGGACATCACGACGTACTACCACCGTCGAATCCCGAATCGCGTCTTTCGCAAGCCAACATCCTCAAGACCTGCCAGGAATGTCATCCGACCGCCACCGCTGGTTTCACCGGGTACAAGCCGCACGCAAATCCGCTGGATCGGGAAAACTATCCGATGCTCAACGTCGTGTTTCTGGGCATGACCGGTCTGCTCGTCGGCGTGTTCTCCTTCTTCGGCCTGCACACCATCGTCTGGCTGGCGCGTGTCATTTACATCTCGCTGCACGACACGAAGTCCTATCGTGAAGCCAGGGCCAAAACGGAGAAGGACACGGAATGGTTCACGCGCTTCGTGCCGTTTGAGCGTTTCCTGCATTTTCTGGTCGTGACGAGCTTCCTGTTGCTGGTCATCACCGGCATGCCGTTGAAGTTCTATTACACCGACTGGGCGAAAGTTCTGTTCAGCATGATCGGTGGCGTGGAAACGGCGCGCACGCTCCATCACTTTGGCGCGGTGGTGACGTTCCTTTACTTCGGGCTGCATATTGCATCGCTCATCGGCAAATGCTGGAAGGGCCGCGGCAACTTGCGCGATCCCGCCACGGGCAGGGTGCAACTGAAACGGCTCTGGGGCGTGCTCTTCGGCCCCGACTCCATGGTGCCCACGATCCAGGACTGGAAAGATTTCGTCGCGCACAACAAATGGTTCTTCGGCAAAGGCCCGAAGCCCTCCTTCGACCGTTGGACGTATTGGGAGAAGTTCGATTACTTCGCCGTGTTCTGGGGCGTGGCCATCATCGGCTCATCCGGTCTCATCCTCTGGTACCCGGCGTTCTTCACCCGGTTCATGCCCGGCTGGGTGATCAACATCGCGCACATCATCCACTCGGACGAAGCCCTGCTCGCGGCAGGCTTCATCTTCTCGATTCATTTTTTCAACACGCATTTCCGGATCGAGAAATTCCCGATGGACACCGTCATCTTCTCCGGTCGCGTGTCGAAGACCGAACTGATGCACGAGCGCAAACGCTGGTACGATCGTTTGGTGGCCACTGGGAAACTTGATCAACACCGCGTGCGTGATGAATGGTTTCAATGGAAGAACATCGCCCGCTCGTTCGGCTACCTCTTCTTCGGCGTTGGCGTCATCCTGTTGCTGTTGATCATCTACGCAATGGTGTCGCGGCTGGCACACTGAGCACAGCGTCAGTTAGCAGGCTGGTATTTCAAAACGGCACGCCCGCGTGCCATTGGGGCAGGCCGTCTTCGGGAACTTCATTCGACCTGTTGTCGCCGGAAGCGAAACTGCCGTTGAGCGATTGCGCGACCGTGCCGCGTTTGCCGGCCTGGAGCGAGTCGAGAAATGTTTGGGTATCCGTGAAGCCGAACAATTCCGCAATGTCCGAGACCGGCAGGCTGGTTTCCTTGAGCAGACGCGCGATCTGTTCGGTTCGCGCCCGCGAGAGTTCCTCGGCAATGGAGCGGCCCAGCTTCTTTTGAAATCGCTTGTCCAATGTGGCGCGCGTCAAACCGGCCACCTGCGCCACCTGTTGCACCGCCACACCGCCGCGCGCGTGGTCGCGAATGAATCGTAACGCGCGTGCCAGATGCGGGTCCTGGGCGGCTACAAAATCTGTGGACCTTCGCGCCACGACGCGGGCCGCCGCAGCTGTGATGCGCGGCGGCACCGATTTGGAGCCTTGCATGAGGCGATCCAACGCGTGGGCGGCGTCGTAACCCGCGCGCTCGAAATCAATGTCAATGCTCGACATGGGCGGGTCGGTGAGGCCGCAGACCACTTCGTCATCGTCCGCGCCAATGACGCCCACCTGGTCGGGCACGGCCAGCTCCAGTAATTTGCAGGTTTCCATGATTAGCCGGCCGCAATCGTCGTTGCACGCCATCAAGCCGACGGGTTTGGGAAGTGAATCCAACCAGCGCGCCAGCGAGCGCCGTTGCCGCGGCCAGGCCCGGGCATCCAGGGAAAGTTCGTAGTGCGGTGGTTCTGCAAAGCCGGCCGCGACGATTCGCTCGCTGAAATACTTCCGGCGGATGTCCGACCAGACCGCGTGCTGCATCGGCGTCTTCGCGTAACCGCAATAGGCGAAGCGCGGGTAACCGCAGGCGATCAGATGCTTTGCCCCCATCCGCCCAATGCCCGGTGAATCGGTGACCACGTTGCCCAGCCCCGCAAATTCCGTCTGGCGATGCCCAATGACGATTGCCGGAATCCCGTAGCCAAGGATCTGCTTGGTCGCTTTTGTGTCGCGGAAAAGAATTCCGTCGGCGTCGCCCGCCTTCAACAGTGGCCGTGCTTGCTCCAGTCCGTTTGGTGCCCAGTAAAATGCCCAGGGGCCGTGATGCCGGGAATAATCCGCCACGCCCCGGAGCAGCGTGCGGCCCGAGGCGCGCGAGGATTCGATCAGCAGAATGACTTTGGGCAGTCGCGACATGACCTGGATAAACGCTGTGTTGTTCCGATATGGCAAACGAAGCGAGACACCCGCTGACGCAGCTTCTGCTTTGCCGTATTCTGAATACAAGGTAGTGGCGGCAATTCAATTAGGCGAGACTGAACTGCGCCTTCGTGGAGGCGACGCCCTAGTCGCAACGCGCTCTGACCACACGCCTTCAAATTTTGACGACAGGCGACGGGGCGTCGCCGCTAACCGGCGAAACGCCAAAATATGCGAAACAATCGCCAAGCGATGTAGAGCCGTTCTCCGGAGCACCCGGGACCTTGTGAGCATGGGCACGGGGAAAAATGTGGTGGCCCGGTGGGGGGCGATTCTTTGCGGGCTGGTTGCACTCGCCATGACGGCACATGCCGCCGAGGTGTTGAAGGACAGTGATTGTCTGGATTGCCACTCCGACAAGACGTTGACCATGACCAACGCGGCCGGGAGGGAAATTTCCCTGTTCGTGGACGAAGCGAAACTCAAGGCCTCGGCCCACAAGACAAACTCGTGCGCCAGTTGCCACTCGGACCTTACGTCCAAACATCCTGACGATGAGGTTCCCGCCAAACACGTCAACTGCCGCGCATGTCACGAGCGGCAATCGGAAAGTTACGGCGCGAGCGTACACGGCCTGGCGTTTAAGGCCGGGCGAGCCGATTCAGCGACCTGCCAGGATTGTCACGATTCGCACGAGGTGGTGCCTCCAATCTCACCGGCTTCGCCGTTGCACGTTTCCAAGCAGGCCGAAACGTGTGGAGCTTGTCACGATCAGGAAGCGGAGGATTTTGCCGCGAGCATTCACGGCAAGGCGCTGGCGAATGGCGTGCGCGATGCGCCCACCTGCACGGATTGCCATTCCGAACACAAAATCATGTCGCTGGCCGGCAGTTCGCCCCGCAGCATCTCGGAGGATGTTTGCAGCCGTTGCCACGCTTCCGAGCGCATCAACACGAAATACAACCTGCCCGCCGATCGGGTCAAAACGTTCTTTGATAGTTACCACGGGCTGGCGTCGCAATACGGCTCGACGCTCGCGGCCAACTGCGGCAGTTGTCATGGCTACCACAAAATCCTGCCTTCAACCGATCCGGCTTCGACGATTCACGCGAGCCACCTGGTTGAGACGTGTGGCAAATGTCATCCCGGTGCGAACGAGAAATTCGCGTTGAGCAAAGTCCACGTGGACATCGCCGCGGCGGAAAGCGGATCGGACATCGGCAGTTGGATCAACTGGTGGGTGCGGAAAATCTATTTGATCCTCATCGTCGGCGTGGTGGGCGGAATGTTGCTGCACAACGCGCTGTTGTTTTACAAGAAAGTCGCGGCGCACTTGCGCACGACCGGACGGCCCATTCTCCGCATGAGCCTCTCGCAACGCTGGCAGCATGCGGTGCTGGCCACGAGTTTCATCGTGCTGGCGATCACCGGGTTTGCCTTGAAATTCCCGGATTCGTGGCTGGCGAAACTGATGGGTTCGAGCGAGCCGTTCCGGCGTTGGTCGCATCGCGTCGCCGGTGTCGTGCTGCTGCTCGTGGGCGCGTATCACATCATCTATATCCTGGCCACAAAGGATGGACGCAAACTGGTGAAGGACTTTTTCCCGATCAAGAAGGACCTCATGGATGTTTGGGGTTCCGCGCGTTATCTGGTTGGGTTGAGCAAGGAGAAGCCGAAGATCGGCCGGTTCGGTTACGCTGAGAAGATGGAATATTGGGCAGTCGTCTGGGGCACGATCATCATGGGTGTCACCGGATTAATGATCTGGTTCAAGATGGACGTGACGCACTGGCTGCCGCGCTGGGCCGTGGACGTGGCGCTTACGATCCACTACTACGAAGCGATTCTTGCGTGCCTCGCGATCATCGTGTGGCATTTCTACCACGTTATCTTCGATCCCGACGTTTATCCGCTGAACCTCGCGTGTTGGGACGGCAAGGTCTCAAAGCACTGGCAGGAAGAAGAACATCCATTGGATGCCGAAGCGTTGGCGGCCGCGGAACCGGGCTTCAATGGTGAACCGGTTTCAGCGCGCGGCAAGGAGATGGAGAAGAAGGGCAGGGGACAGACAGAAGTTGTGTCCAAGTGATTTCGTATGCAACTCCCGCGGCTTGAATAGCTTTTCCATCGCTAAAGCTCCCTGCACATTCACTGGCGGAGGCGGAAATATTGCACGGGCTTGCCGCAGGGCAATCGGAGTTCAAAGCGATCTCTCTGCAAAGTTGGTTGTTCAAGCACCTGCT
>CAZCZP010000113.1:0-2675 GCA_964502895.1 uncultured Bifidobacteriaceae bacterium | reverse complement strand
G
This sequence comes from uncultured Bifidobacteriaceae bacterium, assembly GCA_964502895.1. GTDB lineage: Bacteria > Verrucomicrobiota > Verrucomicrobiia > Limisphaerales > JADLHS01 > WYBW01. The sequence goes on along the minus strand of CAZCZP010000113.1, from coordinate 2,674 downwards.
GCAATCGGAGTTCAAAGCGATCTCTCTGCAAAGTTGGTTGTTCAAGCACCTGCTGCCAGTCAGGCGAATTGAGCGTTTCGGTGGCTTGAAGCATGGCGTTTGTTGCTGTCGCAGGCCATGTCAGCAACACTCGGTTCGACGAGGTCATGAGAATCTTGGGCGAGAGTGGTTCGACTGTGCCATCTCGCGTGCCCAACAACTCGATTTCGGCCACCTGCATGCAGCACGGGTTGGGCGTCGCGGTTTCAAGGGTCACCCATCGGTAGTGGCGGTAATGCTGGGAGTTGTCGAACAGGATCGTCTGCTTCTGAAACCGCGCGGTGAACGGAGCGTTGGTGAACGTGCCGATCAGCACCCACGTGTTCGTCGGGTGGTTGTATCCGCCGAGGAATGCGTCATCACAGCCTTCCAAAGTGAAGATTCTGGGATCACGTTCGGGTGCGTTGTCGGCGGATTGGTTGACAATCCCGTTGATCAGGGCGGAATCCTTGGCCGGCAATGAATGTCGGCCTATCGCCGTCAGGCAAGAAATGGAAAGTGTTGAGCAAGGGATGGGAAGCCAGGATTTGACGCTTCTTTAGATTGTCGCCATGACACGTAAAAGCCGACTCGTGGTTGCTGAGGCCGATGCCAAAATCGGTAAGCGGCTGTTTGGGCGGGCGGCGGGAACGGGGATGCAAATCGCATGAAGCTTTTTGTCGCAGGCTTGAGCTACAAGACCGCGCCGGTTGAGGTCCGCGAAAAACTGGCGGTGCGTCCTTCTCTGCTGCCCTGCCACGGCTGCCGGGCGAAGCTCGGCGCCGGCCTGGATGAAGTCGTTTTGCTCTCCACGTGCAATCGGGTCGAAATCTACGGCACGGCTTCGAAGGTGAACGGCAACGTTCATGGGCTGTTCAATCATCTGGTTTCGGGCGACGTGGACTTCGCGCCGTATCTCTACGTGAAGGAAGGCGAAGAAGCGGCGCAGCATTTGTTTTCAGTGGCCAGCGGATTGGACTCGATGGTGGTTGGCGAAACCGAAATCACCGGTCAGGTCAAGAATGCCTATCAGGCGGCGCAAGCGGCCAGGCTGACCGGCAAGGTGACGAACCGGTTGTTCCAGACGGCGCTTCAAATTGCCAAAGAGATTCGCACTGACACCAACGTTGGCCGGGGCGCGGTTTCGGTTGGAAGTGTGGCGGTGGAACTGGCCGAGAGAATTTTTGACAAGGACCTGGCTGAGAAAACGGTGATGATCATCGGGGCGGGGAAAATGGGAGAAGCCTGCGTGCGTCACCTGGCCAAGAAGGGCGCCCGGTCGGTGCTCGTTTCGAATCGTTCCTTCGAGCGGGCGCAGGGGTTGGCAGCCGAGTTTGGCGGCCGCGCGGTTCGTTTCGACGATTGCTTTAGCGCGATGATCGAAGCGGACATTGTGGTGAGTTCGACCGGGTGTCCCCAGACCATTCTGCACCGCGCGGACATCGCTCCGATCATGCCAGCGCGGCGGAATCGTCCCCTGTTCCTGGTGGACATTGCCGTGCCACGGGACATTGACCCGGACGTGCAACAACTCGACAACGTTTACCTTTACAACATTGATCATCTGGAAGCGATTGTGCGCGAGAACATGCGGACGCGGGAACAGGAGCTGAGCCGCTGCCAGAACTTGATCTCCGCGCGCGTGGCCGCGTTGATGGCCAGATTGCAGGCGGGTGCGCATCGGCCCCACGAGGCGGCGAATACGGTTCGCCCGGCGTGGACGCTGCACGGCGCGGCTCCGTGTAACGCTTGATAACCGACGTAGAATCCTGGAGAACAGAATGGGAAGCGCGGGAAACGGTTTGAGGGAATTGCCGCGAGGCTGGGAAAGAATTTTTGGCAGAGGCGCCTTGGCGCACCGGTGCGAAAAGGTGGGCAACTGACCAGGAGACGCAGCGCTGGGAGCGATGCGAACAGTAACGACGAAACAGAAAGCACGTGCAAGAAATGAAAACACCAAAACAACTGATCATCGGATTGGCGCCGACCTGCCTGGTGGCAGGTGTGTTGATGGTCTTGGGAACGGCGACGTCGGCGAGAGCCCAGGCGCTGTCACCTCAGATATCTGTCCGGGCGCTCACGCCCCAAGAGGTAAAGGACTACGGGTTGACCGGGGTCCAGACCGCCAGCGGGTTGAATACTGTCGCCATCGGCCAGCCGGCCTATTTGGACGCCCTGGTGAACGTCAGTTTTCCCAATTCCAATCTCACATCGGTGACCTGGACCATCGTCAGTGCGCCGTCTGGCTCGGCAGCCGTGTTAACCAGCAGTCCGCTCGGCGCGAACGTCCCGCCTTACAAGATCGCGGATCGTTTGACGACCAAAGTGGCGGGCAGGACCCTGCTCGTGCCTGACGTCACCGGTCAGTATTCGGTGCGCGCGACGATTACAACGCCCACCAGCACAACCAATCTGACGCAGGCCATTACGGCCGGAAAATATCTTGGGGCGAACACCTGCGCTCTGTGCCACAGCGGCGGGGTGGTTGCGGAAAACACTTACGAACCCTGGTCGCAAACACTTCACTCACACGCTTTCAAGGATGCGATTGACGGCCTGAGCACGGATCATTTCAGTCAGAACTGCGTCAAATGCCATGTCGTGGGTTTCGATGCGAATACCAATTCAGCGAATGGCGGTTTCGACGACGTTGCGG
>CAZCZP010000112.1:0-12092 GCA_964502895.1 uncultured Bifidobacteriaceae bacterium | reverse complement strand
CAATCGTTTCATGACTTCACCATGGATGTTGTATGCGAAGTGTATCACGTGATACCCCGGCGGAACACAATTTTTTTCGGCACAAGGAGTTGAATATCAGAGTTGAAATCCCGTCCAGTTCAGGCAGATTGTTGCCGCGTTAAAAGTTTGAACGGAAGCCGGAGGGGGTGACGTGGGAGGAATTCCGGCGAGATCAACCCTTAACCCAGACCGCAATGTTGAGTTTATGAAGCTTGTCGAAACCTGGAACCGTCCGTGGAAACACTTTCCAATTGTTGCCGCATTGCTTTCCCTGGTGCTTGCGGCCGGTCTTAACCCGCTCCAGGCGCAACCGATCTCAGTTCCGAACTTCTCGTTCGAACTGGAATCGGCGGCGGGCTTTCCCCAGGGCGCGAACCCCAATGTCGCCTCGTGGCAAAAGATTGCCGAGCCCTCTTATTACACACCAACTTTCGGCAGTTTTGGAATCCCCTGGTTCGGCACGGCGGGAGTCTTCGTGGATTCCAACCCTTATGGAAACCGCCTCGGCACGCAGGCGGGCTACATCCTCGCGGCGCCTCAAGTCACATTGTTTCAGGATTACAACTCTTCACCCACGCACGAATTTGACGGGACCTTCGAGATCGGGAAAGCGTACAACTTGACCATTGGTGTGTTTGGTAAAACGAGCATCGCTCCCGGGTCCACTCTGGAACTGAGCCTCTACTATCGGGACAATCTGGACAACCGCATCAAAGTCGGCTCCACCGTCGTCACTTACAGTTCAACCGAGTTTCCCATCACGCCGCAACTCAATCTGATTGATTATCAGGTCAACGTGCCGGTGGTGCAGGCGGGCGATGCCTGGGCTGGCCAGAAAATTGGCATCCAGTTGGAGTCCACAGTTTCCATCCCGCAAACCTCGTTTGGAAACTGGGATTTCGACAACGTGCGCCTCACCGCAGTGCCCGAACCGGCTACGATGGCGTTGATCGGCCTTGGCGCGGCAGCACTGCTCGTGTTGCGCCTTCGTCGGCGGGACTGACTTTAAGTATATCGTTCGAGCCATGTTCGGAATCGAAGCAAACACCAATTCCGAATTGGCTCGCAGGTGGGTCCGGCGGTTCGTTCGGACCGGACTCCTTTTTTTCGTAACGACTTTTGCCGGCATGCTGCCCGCCGGCCCAATCTTGTTGCCGAACGCTTCCTTCGAATCTCCCGCCACGCCTTTTGTCAGCCTCAATTTCGATTCGTGGCAACGCACACCCCAGCCTGCGGGGTGGGACGAGAATGCCAGCGGCCCATGGAACAACCTGACCGGCATTTTCAAAAACACTTCACCGGGCAGCCCCGACCACATCGCTAATTGCGATGGCAATCAGGCCGCGTGGCTGTTTGCAAATCCGGGGGCGGGGATTTTTCAGGACTATGACTCAATGGATTGGAACGACTCCCAGCCAACGCACGCGTTTGACGCCAAGTTTGAAGTGGGCAAATCCTACCGGCTCAGTCTCGGAGTGATCGGCGGTGGATACAACATGCCCGCCGGCTCGCCGCTGGAGGCTAGTCTGTATTACCGCGATGCGGCCAGCAACAAAGTGATCGTGGCCGCGGCCACCATAATCTATGTGCCGGCGCAGTTCACTTCGCGCACGCAATTGGTTTACTTTGAAGCGAGCACTCCGGTGGTGCGGATGGAAGATTCTTGGGCCGGCAAACAGATCGGCGTCCAACTCCTCTCCACGGTCAGCCCGGAACTGGCGGGCGGCTACTGGGACCTCGACAATATCCGCCTGTCATCCACCCTTGCGCCGGCGATTTCCGGCTCGGTCGTAACGAACGGGCAATTTCAATTCACCCTCCAAAGCGAGTCGGGAGTGGCGCTTGAAATCCTTGCCAGCACAAATCCCGCCCTGCCGCCGTCGAACTGGACGAGCCTCGGCACACTCACCAACGAAACCGGCATCACAACCTTCGTTGACACGGCGGGGAACTTCGACCAGCGTTTCTATCAGGTGCGTCAAATGCCTTGACGAAACGCGATGTTCAAACGAACTCCGAAATTCAGTCAGTTGCCAGCGAGCAGCCGCGCTTTTACGCTGATCGAATTGCTGGTGGTCATTGCGATCATTGCAATTCTCGCGGCGCTGCTTTTGCCGGCGCTGGCTTCTGCGCGGGAGAAAGGCCGCCGGACCGTCTGCCTGTCGAACGTGCGACAGATCGGACTCGGCATCCAGATGTACGCGCAGGACAATGAGGGCCGGATTCCCTTTGGACCGAAAGCGCCGCCTTTCACCAACCCCAACAATTTTTATCCATCCACGGGCGCGCCCACGAGCCTGCTCTCACTGCAAAGCGGCGCGCCGGTCGGTTTGGGTTTGATGCTGCAACACCAGTTGGCCGCCCAACCCAGAGTGTTGTTCTGTCCCAGCACCGATCAACCGCTCGATACCGAAGTGGAACTCGCGAAGGTGGGCACATATCAAGCCCAGGGCAGCTATTATTATCGTCACGGCGGAAACACCGAACTGTTCGACTCGCCCGGCAGCACCAATCTAAACCCAAACCTCCGCCTCGAAAACCTTGGCCTCAACCGCAACGGCCTGCCGATTCGCGCGCTGGTCATGGACACCCTCTTTCTGTGTCCCGAAGACCTGGCGTCCTTCAACGTCCGGCCCCGAACTCACCATCGGCAAAAATCTGCCACCATCCTGTTTGCCGACGGCCACGCCTCTGTCCGGCCGAACAAGGACAACCGCTTTACGGTGGACGTCACCGACTACAGCCAGGTGCGCGACGCCTTCAACAAAATCCTCCAGGCATTCGAACGGGCCGACACCGAACAGTGAAAGCCGTCCGCCTCGTTCAACCGGGTCGCCCCCTCGAACTTCACGACGTGCCGATTCCGTCGCCCGGCGCAAGTGACGTGCTCGTGCGCGTGAAGGCCGCGGGCATCTGCCATTCCGATGCGCACTATCGCGCCGGCACATCCCGCGTGCATCCCTTGCCCATGACGCTCGGCCACGAAGTCGCCGGCATCGTGGAGCAAGCCGGCGACGATGCAAAAAATCTGAGGCCCGGCGACCGCGTGTGCATTCATTACCTGGCTACGTGCGGCCAGTGCGGATTCTGTCAGCAGGGCGAGGAACAATTCTGCGGGACCGGACAAATGATCGGCAAATACCGCGATGGCGGGTTTGCGGAATTCATTCTCATGCCGGCGCGGAGTGTTTTCAAACTGCCTCCAGAAATTCCGTTTCAACATGGCGCGATCATGATGTGTTCGTCGGCCACGTCGCTGCATGCGTTGAACAAGGCGCGATTGCGTCCGGGCGAATCCGTGGCCGTGTTCGGCGCGGGCGGACTTGGCCAATCCGCCGTTCAACTGGCGAAGGCACTGGGCGCGGGCGCGGTGTTTGCGGTGGACATCAACCCGCGCAAGCTTGAAATTGCCGCGCGGTTTGGTGCGGTGCCGGTCAATGCAAGCGCAGGCGATCCAGTGGCGGCGATCCAGGAATTGACGAAGGGCAGGGGAGTGGACGTGGCCTTGGAACTCATCGGCCTGCCGCTCACCATGCAACAGGCCGTGCGCTCGCTGGCCATTAAAGGCCGCGCGGCGCTCGTGGGCATCACGGAGAAAGCATTTCCCATCGCGCCGTATCACGAAATCATCAACAAAGAAGCCGAAATCATCGGCGTGTCCGACCATCTGGCCCAGGAGATTCCGCTACTGCTGGATTTGGCGGCAAAACGGAAGCTGAATTTTTCAAATGTGGTTTCGCGCTCGGTTGGATTGGACGCCGCCGTGATCAACCAAACGCTTGATCAGTTGGAGGGTTTTGGTGCTGACGTGCGTGTAGTGATTGAGCCGTGAGTCTTGGCTGCCTCGATATTTGCCGGGGGAATGGAGTTAACGCTCGCCCTCACCCCGGGCCTCTCCCCCGGGGAGAGGGAGAATCAATCGCAACGCTGTCCGAGTTCTGTTCTCCCCGTTGCTTTCGTCGCCCTCGTTCTTCACGGAAGAAGCGTCACAGCCTCGGAGCTATTCCGCATGGTCCAAAACCGGGATGCGGTTCGCCCTCTCCTGGGGGAGAGGGCCGGGGTGAGGGCGAGCGTTGCAACAATCTGACCACCGCGCCGTATCACGAAATCATCAACAAGGAAGGCGAAATCATCGGCGTGTCCGATCATCTGGCTCAGGAAATTCCGCCGCTGCTCGATCTGGCCGCGAACCGGAAGCTGGATTTTTTAGATGTTGTTTCTCGTGCGGTTGGATTGGACGCCGCCGTGATCAGTCAAACGCTCGATCAGTTGGAAGGCTTTGGTGATGACGTGCGCGTCGTGAGTCAGGCGAAGGATGGTGAACTGAGTTTGGCGAAGAAATAACGTGTTGCGTTGACCCCCCGGCTGTGGCCCTATGGTGCGTGCAGGCTCACAGCAGGGCGCGCGAAAGGGTTTGGAGATATGAGCGGGATTCAATTCAAACGTGTTAGGTCGGGGCAACGAACGGTTGGGTGGGCTTGGATGATCGCCTCGGTCACATCGGTGCTCGTGTCCATCACTTTCGATTCCGCTCTCGGTCAATCGAACGTGCTGCGCGCTCCGTCAGTGAACGTGCGGCAGCTCGACAAGTATTTCGATGTCGAGACCGACCCCGACGATTTCTTCGGGGACATGTCCACACGCAAGCGCGCCATCACGCTCAGAATGATTACAGGCAAGACAAAGCCTGAATTGTTGGCGGTCTTCGTTGGTAGAGGCAAAGAATCAAAGGATCCCGGCAATTCGCCGGCCGAATGGATTCCCTACGCAGACAAGGTGGAAGTTGATTTGGGCGCGGGTGACGGTGAACGGCAGATATTTGTTGCCGCAAAGTGGAAGGCGACGGACAAGGGCTACGAAGGGAGCGGATTCGGGCTTACGGTGAATCGGTCCCGGGCGAAGCCGCTCATTGTAATCACGAACCCCGTGGAGAGAGTTGTTTCCCAGCCGGTGATCCAGTTGCAAGGTTACAGCCCTAAAAGGCTGGACCGAATCTCGTATGAACTTTTTGATCAGAGCGGGAAAAAGGTGATTGCCGACGGCGACGGATTCGTTACGGATCAATACTTTGACAAAGCTTCATTTGAATTCACGACGAATTACTTCAAGTGCACCGATGTGGAACTACAGCCCGGCACGAACAGAATTGTCCTACGTTGTGTGGACGAGGCCGATAACGCGGCAACCAGGAATCTGATTTACGTGTTCTCGACAGCCGGCGACCACGAGCCGCCGGTTTTCGCCGCGGTGCATTGGCCCAACCCCGGGGCCAAAATCTCCGGAGATTCCTTCACAGTACGGGGACGGATTGATGATTATACCGCCCGGATGACCGGACAAATCGTCGCCAACGGGCGCACAAATTTGATCAACGGGTTTCCGGAACGAAACGGGTGTTTTTGGTATGAGGAAGTTCCATTGAGTGCAGGAGCAAATTACGTCTCATTGATCGCCACCGATGCGGCGGGGAACCCAGCAAAGACCAATTTCGTCGTTCACGGCTCGGACGGACCGATCATCACCCTTGACCCGATTACTCCTGCGGCAAAGTTGTGGGAACCTCGCATAACAGTGACTGGCAAAGTCCGCCCACCCAACAACAACGTTTGGATCAACGGCGTCCAAGCTGTCGTAAAATCAGACGGTACGTGGAGGGCTGAAAGCGTCCCCGTCCGGTCGCCGAATGGAGGCGGGGTGGCAACTTTTGACATGACGGCAACGCCAATGGGAGAACTGACAAGCCAAACGGAACCACCTGCAGCCCTCGTCGCTGTTCATTCGAGCTTGGGCACGAACGCCATCGTCCTGAACGCATCCTCGCCGGCTTGTGGGGTTTTCAAACTTCATTTGGAAGGAACGGCTGGCCGCAGTTTTGTTCTACAGGCTTCAACCAATCTGGCCGATTGGATGCCCCTCTTCACCAACTCGAGTCCCAACGCTTCCTTCGATTACACGGATTCACACGCGGACAAATATCCGTGCCGTTTTTTCCGCGTCGTCCCGTTGCCGTGAATCTCAAACCCTGCCATTGGCGAATGGCTGACAACTACTTTGCTGAAATGATCGGGTGAATGGTCGCACCGCTGCTGCCGCTGCGGTCGTGGGCATCGGCGCGGGTGCAAACGGCAAACCGCTTTGCGCCGCTCCAGTTGACTGCTATAACGCCGCCATCATGAACGGCAAAAAACTCCAAGGTAGAACGGCATTGATCACGGGTGCGAGCAAAGGGCTTGGCAAAGCAATGGCGCTCGCGCTCGCGGAAGCCGGCGCAAGGCTCGTTCTGGTTTCACGCAATCTCGAACAACTGAACGAAGTCGCCGCTGCCATCCGCAAGCTGGGCGCAGAGGCCGTCGGATTACAGGCCGATGTGACGGATGCGAAACAAGTCGCACGCGTGGAAGCTGGCGTCCGCGAACAGTTTGGCAAACTCCAAATCCTCATCAACAACGCGGGGATTAATATTCGCAAATCGGTCACGGAATTCACGCTCGACGAGTGGCGGCAGGTGGTGGACACGAGTCTCACCAGTTCGTTCCTGATGTGCCGCGCGTTTGTGCCGTTGATGAAAGGGCAGGGGTATGGCCGGATCATCAACCTCACTTCGATCATGAGTCATGTTTCGATCGCCGGGCGGACCGCGTATTCTTCCGCGAAGGCGGGTTTGCTCGGCTTCACCCGGGCACTGGCGTTGGAACTTGCGCCGGAGCAAATCACAGTCAACGGCATCAGCCCAGGGCCGTTTGCGACCGATCTCAATACGCCGATAATCCAGAATCCGGAATTGAACAAACAATTCCTCTCGAAAATTCCCCTGGGTCGTTGGGGCAAGCCAGAAGAGGTCGGGCAACTGGCCGTTTATCTCTGTTCGGATAATGCGGGCTTCATCACGGGAACGGACATTCTCATTGATGGCGGCTGGACGGCACAGTAGTCCTGGCCGGTGCAACTCGCCACGGTTGGATAAAGTTTTCAGCCCGCTTCAAAACCTGTTTGACCAAACGGTTTCTCCCTGACTCAATAAGCGCATGGCGAATGTTCCTGCGGATTTGAAATATGCAAAGTCGCACGAGTGGGTGCGGATCAACGGCGATACGGCGGTGACGGGCATTACCGACCATGCGCAACACGAACTGACCGATGTCGTTTTTGTCGAGCTGCCCGAGGTCGGCCGCAAGGTGAAGGCCGGCGAAGCTTGCGCGGTGGTCGAATCGGTAAAAACCGCCAGCGATATTTACTCACCCTTGAGCGGAGAGATCGTCGAGATCAACAAAGCCGCCGTGGACAATCCAGGGTTGGTCAACACCGATCCGTACGGCGGCGGATGGTTTTTCAAGCTGCGGCTGGCGAACCCGGGAGAATTGAATGGCTTGTTGGGGCCGGATCAATACGCGGCGCAGATCAAAGCCGGCTGAATCCGCGGTCTGAAATTTTATTGTTCGCCGCCATTTGTGTTTTCAAAGAACTCCGCGACAGTGTGAATGTGAAAGTGAAGCGAATTCGTTTGTTCATCAAACCGTATTGCCCGTGGTGTCGTAAAGCCGAGCGCTGGCTCAAGGAGCGCGGCATTCGTTATGAGGCCGTGAACGTCATCGCGGATGAAGCGGCGTTTGACGAAATGATCCGACTCTCCGGCCAGGACCTTGCGCCCGTCATCGAGGTGGATGGTAAGATTCTCGCGGACTTCGGCCCCGAACAACTGGCGGACTTCTGGGAGCAAGTGGAGGACAAAGATGCCCACGGCGCCGCCCGTTGAATCGAAACCGCGTCCGCGTTTGCCGGAATGGCTGCGCATCAAACTGTCAACCTCGGACAGCTTCGCGCGCACGCGCAGCCTTCTGGACGAACTAAAACTTCACACCGTTTGCGAGAGCGCCAAGTGCCCGAACCACTGGGAATGTTGGAGCAAAGGAACGGCCACGTTCATGATCGCCGGCGATCGCTGCACGCGAGCCTGTGGGTTTTGCGCGGTCAATACCGCAAAACCGTTCGCGTTGGAAGCTGACGAGCCATTGCGCGTCGCCGAAGCCACCAGACGCATGAAACTCCGGCACGTTGTGATCACGGCCGTGGCCCGCGATGATTTGGCGGACGGAGGCGCGGAACATTTCCGGCAAACCATCGAGGCGGTGCGACGGCTCAACCCTCAGACCGTGATCGAGGTTCTGACTCCTGACTTCAACGACCGCGATGATGCGATTGACGCGGTGCTGGCGGCGGGTCCAGAGATTTTCAATCACAACCTTGAAACCGTCCGCCGACTTACACCGGCGGTCCGTTCACGCGCGACTTACGACCGCTCGTTGAGTGTGTTGAAAAAGGTCAAAGCCCGCGGCGGCGACGGGATTCTTACCAAATCCGGGTTGATGCTGGGCTTGGGCGAAAGGGAAGAAGAGGTTTTAACGGCGATGAGCGATCTGCGCGCGGTGGGTTGCGACATTCTCACACTCGGACAATATCTTCAACCCACGCTGCGGCACTTGCCGGTCGTCGAATTTGTGTCACCGGCGAGATTTGACGGATTGGGCCAGCGCGCCAGGGAAATGGGTTTTCTGCACGTTGCCAGCGGCCCGATGGTGCGCAGTTCGTATCACGCGGACGAATTCCATTTGCCTTCAAGGGCCGGGGGGTAAGGCCCCGCCGCTCTTGTGCTTCACAAAAACGTAAATCGCAGCCACTAAAATCCCGGCCGCAATCAGCAGCGCGAAGATGGTTACAGCAGACTTGAGGGTCTTGGCTTGGTCCAGCGCCTGAGCCGAGCGCTGCTTCTCGGATTCCATGAACATCGCGAATTCTTTTTCCAGCGAAGCAATCGCTTCCTCGTCCTTGAGTTGAAGGGTGAGCCAGTTAGCGGTTGAAACATCCCAAACAGATGGCAGTCGTTTGATCGTTTTATCATTGGCGGGTTGGAATCCGTTTTGGTTCCAAAACGGCGCGCTTTCCCGGGTCCAAAGCCGGAAAATTCCGTGGTTGGTTGCCAGCGAGCGAATCCGTGTCCAAAGCAAGGGCCTCATGGCGTCGGCGATTGAAAAGTCAGAGAACGTCTCGCTGTGAATCAGCCCCTGGCGTTCGGCCATTTGAAATCCCAACGCGCCCACGACTTTGTTGTCCGGGCTCGCGACAATTTGAAATTCGGTCAGACGCTTCTCCAATTCACCGTCGGGAAAACGCATGGTTTCCCAAAGGGCTTTCAAGGCCCCAATGTCTTCGAGTGTTGCGCGGCGAACCTGATACTCCGATGGATTCATCGGAGTCGGATACTAGCCAGCGCTGTGCCAGATTCCAATTTGAAATTGGCTCAGTTCACGGTTCGTAAACGCGGACCCGATAGAATTTGTTGGTGTTGAGTGGGAAGGTGTCGCCAACCGTTGCCGTGCGATTGGAAATCGAGAAGAAAGGCAGATTGCCCGGCACGTCCAGTGGTGACCAGGAATTGTTGCCGGACAAACTAAAGCTGGATTGAACTTCAAAGGCGCGATTGGCGATCTGAGGGAACATGATCTGCGGCAGGCCATCGCTCAATTCAAAAGAAATTCTCCAGGCGTTCAGCGAATTGGTCGGATTGGTTTCGGTCAGGTACTCGAGATAATTTCTGGCGCCGTCACCGTCGGCGTCGTCATTCGGGCCGGAGTTCGGCGCGTTTGTGCCGCCAAAGTAGGTCAATTGCCAGTCAGCGAAACTGACGCGAGCCGGCAGGTCGTTGGTGATCCATGCGCTGAGCAGATTTATGGCCTGGGTATCCAGTACCGTGGTGGCCAATGGAGGCATCCGGCCAGCGCCCAGCGTGGCAATGCGCGCGAGCATCATGGACTCGGTGAGCGATCCGGGCCTGATCACGCGGTTGTTGGAGTTGCCGCCATTGCTAATTAATGCGCCGTCGATGATTCCGGCGTTCGGTGTTGTCGTGTTGATGCGCGCATCCCAGAGTCCCTGCGCCGTGCCGCCGGGTTGGTGGCATTGGACGCAATTGGCGGCAAGGTAAGAACGAGCACGAGATTCCAAACTGGCCGCGGCGTTGGTCGGATGAACCAGCGCGCGCAGCGCATGAACGCCGGTTACATTTGTGTTGAAGTAACCGGCTTGACTCAGCGCGGCAATTTGGTTGGTCACGTTACCCGCGTAATCAAAGTCGCGGTTCAACTGCGCGGTATTGAAACCCAGCGCAAATCCGCCTGCGGCCGTGTGGCATTGGAGACATTCCACCCTGCTGGGGTAATGCCACACTTGCGTCCGCAAAACGCCGCCGCCTTCGTTAATGACGAATGATTCATCCATGCCCGTTTCCGGCACCAACGTCGCGTTCGTGAGGGAATCGCCCCAGCGATAAGTCATGCCGTAAACGCCGCCCGCGTGCTTCACAATGAAACGGGTTTCCAGCCGGCGGCGGGATGCAGGGACGCCGTTGGTTAGTTCGAGATCGAAATGCTTGATCCAGACGGCGCCATTCGGGAAGGACCAGTTCCCTTCGCGATTGAACACGACTGTCAGATTGGTATTCGGTACGGAAAACCAGCGCGTCTTGATGCCGTTGTCAGACCAGAAGGGCACGTTCAAGTCGTACGGCACGATTCCCGCGTTGGGCGTGAGCGTCATTAAATCGGCAAACGCACCGGTGAGGGAAAGGTTGGTTGGGAACGGTTGGCCGGTTGGCGTGGTGGGCATAATCCGGTCAATCGTGCTGCTGATGCCGTTGTTGAGGTCCGAATACAGCACGTCTCCGTTCCGGGGATCCACTCCGAAGGCGGAAATCGCCGAATCCGTGAGCAACAGTTGCTTGGCGGTGGCGTTGGTTCCGTTGTAGCGCGTCATCCAGATTTGGCCACTGCTGCCGTAGTCAGCGAACAGGTAAGCGCCATACAGCGGTGTGATCCGGTGGCCGCGATACACTACCCCGCCGATGACGGTGACGCCTTCGAGGTTGTTGTCGTAGTCCAGGATCGGATTGATATGCGTGAAGCCTGGCGGCGCTTGCCCTGCCTTGGGACCGGCAATGGTGCCTTCCCGGTAGGCCCATCCATAATTCCCACCCCGCACAATGACATCAACTTCCTCACGCGCGCTTTGTCCCACGTCGCCGCAGTAAAGCCATCCCGTCCCAGGGTCGAAGGACATTCTCCACGGATTCCGCATTCCCACTGCCCAGAACTCAGTGCGTACGCGGCCAAGGTTGTTGGTCATCGAGCGGCCGTTGAATAAGCCGTTCCAATCGCCGCCAAGGCTGGTATGGATGAACGGATTGTCCGCCGGAATGGTGTAATTGGTCGGGGCCGTGACCGCGTGATGCGGATTGGGATTCAGGCTGCCGGGCCGTTTGTCCACGTCAATTCGCAGAATGGCCGAAAAAAAGTCGTTCGTGATGATCTGGCTGTTGCCTCCGTTCACGTCGTCGTTTCCGCCGCCTTCGTCGCCGAGCGAGACATACAAGTAACCGTCCGGGCCAAAGTGAATATCGCCCCCGTTGTGATTGCCTGCTTCATCGCGCTGCCGAATGAGTTTCAATTCGGAGTTAGCCAAACCTACATTCGGATTCGCGGGATCCGTGCTAAATCGCGACAAAATGTCGTGCCGGCCGCTCCCTGCCGAAGTCGTGTCGTTGCCCGTGTAAAACACGTAAAAGAATTCGTTGCTGGCGTAGCCTGGATGGAAGGCCAATCCCAGCAATCCCTCCTCGTTGCCGACATCCGTATCGCTGCCGCTGGTGACGCGCGGGTCAATATCCATGAAGATTGTGCGAGTCGGGGACGCCAGGTTGGTGATGACGACGATGCGCCCCCGCTTCTCCACGACGAACAGGCGATTGGTTTCTCCCGGTGGTGAAGTGATGGCGACGGGATTGGTGAATGTCAGAGTTCCCAACGCGTTGGTTGATCCGTAGGTATAACCCGGCGGCGCGGCTGGCAACTGGAGTGTCGTGTTAGGCACGCGTTGCAGCGGACCGCCGCCCAGCGCTGTAATGAAACTCAAACCGATGATGGCACAAAAAGTTCCGAAGGGTTTGGAAAGTGACTGCATACGTGCCCTGAAAATCGCCCGACGGCCATCGAAAGTCAAAGAACGACTAAGTGACGGCCGAT
>CAZCZP010000111.1:0-12125 GCA_964502895.1 uncultured Bifidobacteriaceae bacterium | reverse complement strand
TGCGTCGTCCGCCTTCGTCAGCTTCAGCAGCGTGTCACAAATCTTTCTGGCTTCTTGCTCGGTTAACATAGTCACTCTTTGTTTGGAACAATCGCCGAGGCACGTCGAAGAGTTCTAGGTGCGCTCGAAAACGAGCTTCCCTCTCCCCGTTGAGGGGAGAGGGAGAATTGCCGTGCGCGCCACCAGGTGTTGTCATCTTCATTTGTTCAAATGTAGATCAGCAAACGTGAGCGCTGGGACTGCCGCCGCTCTTCGAATCGGTATTCAACACATTCACATTTCGGAAACGCGCCACAGGACAGCCGTGGCTCACCGCGTTCGACTGCGGTGGTTCGCCTTTGCCGTCATTGAACGAGCCGCCCAGTGCGTAGGTGGCTTGCCCGCCGAGGCCATCGCACGAATTCCAGAAGTCCGTGGTCCGTGATTGATACGCCACGTCGCGCAACATGCCGGTGATTTTACCCCGCTTGATTTCCCAGAACGTCTGCCCGCCGAATTGAAAATTGTAACGCTGTTGATCAATCGAATAACTCCCGCGCCCGTGGATCACAATGCCGTTGTCCACGCCGCCGACCAGTTGATCAAGTGAAGCGTCGTCCTTGGCCGGTTCGAGCGAGACATTGGGCATGCGCGGGAAGGGAACATCGCTCCAGCTTTGCGCGTGCAGGCAGCCGTAGGATTGTTTGCGCCCGATCAGCGGCGCGAGATCGCGTGTCGTTTGCCAGTCCACAAAAATGCCGTCCTTCACGAGATACCATTTCTGACCCGGCACACCCTCGTCGTCATAACCTACCGTCGCAAGGCCGGCGGGTTGGGTGCGGTCGGCAAAGAAATTCACGATCTTGGATCCAAACTGAAGTTTGCCGGTCTGGTCCGGCGTGAGGAAACTGGTGCCCGCATAGTTCGCCTCCCACCAGAGCGCACGATCCAGTTCCGTTGAGTGGCCGACGCTCTCGTGAATCGTGAGCCAAAGGTGCGACGGATGCAGGACGAGATCGTATTTGCCCGGGGTGACGCGCTTGGCTTTGAGTTTCATGACCGCCTCTTCACCGGCCTGCGTGGCTTCCTTTACCCAATCGTGATGGCGTACGTATTCGTAGCCCATGCCCTGCGGCCCGCCGAGAGCATCGCGCGTTTGAAAATCGCCCGCCGCGCGATCCACCGCCGTGACCGTAAAATCCGGCATGCCGCGAATGAGGTATTGCTCGATGCGCGAGCCGTCGGTTGAAGCGTAAAACTTCTGCTCGTTCACCCATGCCATGCTCGAGTTCACAAAACCCACACCTGAAACCGCGAGCGCGGCTTCGTTAATTCTCATCAACGTCTCGATCTTCTGCTCGATGGAAACCTCGAAGGGGTCCTGTTCATATTTGCTTTTCCAATTGGCCTTCACCGCTGGAGCGTCAAGGAATTGAATCGGCTTGCGTTGACGCGAGGCGTTGGCTTTGGCCATGTCCACGGCCTCGCGCGTGACGCGACGGACTTCCGCCGCCGTCAATTCACTGCTGGCGGCGAACCCCCAACTGCCTTTCACCAGCACTCGCACGCCGAAACCGAAGCTTTGGTTGAGCGAAACATTCTGCACCTGCCGCTCGCGAGTGAAAATCCGCTCGGTGCGATACCGGTTGATACGGATGTCGCCGTAGGTTGCGCCAAGCTTTTTTGCCAGGGCCACAGCGATGTCGGCCAGTTCGTTTTTGGTCGCCGAATTCAACCACGGTTCGTGAGCCGCAGCGTCAATGTTCCATCGCGTTGCCGCGAGTCCCGCGACGGCGACGCCCGTGGTCTTGAGAAATCCGCGTCGGGAAAGGTTCATGACGGGAGATTACGAATTCGAGCGGCGATGCCAACTCCGAATTGGACTGAAATAAATTCTGTTGAGCGGGCGGCGCTCTGAAATGTCACGGCTCAACCAGCACGTGCCATTTGGGCCGCTGCCAGCTTTTGCGAAATTTCGAGAGCGAAGCTTCCACGGCTTTGCGCTGGCGTTCCTGCCCGTCGAGGAAAATCACGAGATCAAATTGTTGCTCCGGCGTGCCGTGCTGCGAGTCGAACTGCTTCGCGATGTCGTTGGCGGGAGTCACCTTGCGGCCCAACATTTCAACCAGCGGAAAATTGAGCCCGCGAAAACCCGCCGCTGGTTCGTACGCCTTATAAACCAGTTCCGTGCAGACCAGTTCGGAATCCGTCGAGAAGTCGAAGTTGAAATCATACGGTCGGCCGGCGTAATGGAACGCCCGCACCAGTGCCTGAGCTTTCTCGGCTTTCGACAACCTCGGTCGCAACGCCACCAGAGAATCGCAATCCGCCGAATGTTCCAGCGTGGTGAACGACACGCCTTCGCTGATGGCTTCGATGACGCGCACGACATGGCCTTCTTCCTGAGGCTTGAGGCTGGTTTCGTAGGCTTTTGGGTAACGTGTTTGAAGCAACAGTTCAAAATCGCTGCTGGGTTCGCCTTGTTGCTTAACCCACGCCTGTGTATCCGCATCGGCGAAAAATATACGCCGTTCCTCGGGTGTTCCGAGATAAAGCGCCGCGTGCGACCAGAACCCGGGCAAACCGATGTTAGACATGTACCACTCGCGCCGTTCCAACAAAACATCGCCCGGCAGGAGCTTCGGCTGAAGTTGCTTGATTTGCGCCTGTGAAATCAACGAGCGACCCGGGCGATAAACTTTCGTATCGCCCATCCATTCGGACACGCTTTGTTGAACCGGCAGCCATGCGGACTGTGCGCCATCCTGCACGACCTTCAAAGCGTTCTTGGCCGTCAGTAATTCGCCGCCCCCTTTGGCCACGCGCCAGATGTAGTCGGCGTCCGAGCGGATTGCCTTTCGCAGTTTCGGCTGCCGCCCGCCAGCAACGGTTTTCATCAACACCTCGCGCGCCGCGAAGTCTGTGGCGATGGCTACGTTCAGATATTTAAACTTGAGTTTCGCGTAGCTGCCCGCGGGCAGGCCCAGTTCCGGCACGGGATCGTCAAGCACCTTGTCCAGCTCGGGATTCCGCTCACAGCGTTCGATAAATTCCATCGCCGCGCGATATTTCGCCAACAGCGCCGCATAACCGATAAGAAACGAATCCTCCTTCGCCGCGCCTTTGAGCCGAAAAAACTGTGCGTGGTATTGCTCCACCGAATCCAGCGCGACGACGTAATCGAGAAACCGTTGCCAAGTGTTCCAGACCACTTCTTTCTCCTCGCGTCGCAACAACCGCGACCCTTTGGGTGTTTCGGCTGGAAAAATGTCCGGGCGTGTCGCGATGTAGGTGATGACCGCATTTAATCCCTGACGTTCAACATCCACAGATTTGGCGTCTCTCTCGATGCGAGATTCGAGTTCGGCTTTGGACAGTTTGTGAATGAGTTTCATCTCCGCACAAAAGAGCGATGCACAGGCGGACGTAAAAGTCGCCACCATGAAAATTGTCTTCGCTAATCTCATCGCCCGCGCAGTCGTTCCAACAACTTCCCATGAATCCCGCCAAACCCCCCGTTGCTGAACACGACAACGAGATCACCACCTTGTGCGCGGGCAGCGATATGCGTCACGATTGAATCCACGTCCGGCAGATAAGCGGCGTCTTTGCCGGAGGCTTTGATGTCGGCCATCAATTTCTCTGGATTGAGCCGTTCCTCCGGCTTGAGCAATTCCAGCCGCGCAACTTGCGAGACTGCCACACCGTCGGCTTGGGCGAAGGATTCAGCGAGTTCGGTTTGGAAAACATTTCGTCGCGTCGTGTTGCTGCGCGGCTCGAAGATGGCCCAGAGTTTTTGTGAGGGATATTTCAACCGCAACGCCCGCAGTGTTTCGCGAATGGCCGTCGGGTGATGGCCGAAGTCGTCAATCACCGTCACGCCGCCCGCGATGCCGCGCACTTCCATCCGCCGTTTGATGCCCTTGAACGATTCGAAGGCGGATTGGATTTGCTTGTTCGACAGCCCGAAATGTTTTGCGCACGCCACCACGGCCAGCGCGTTGCGCACGTTGAATTCGCCCGCCAGGTTCAAATGAAACTTCGCGCTCGGGATTTCAAATTCGCTGGCCGTCGGGCCGAGTCGCACGTTCGTGGCGCGAATCGCGTTGTCCTCGCCCAAGCCGAAGCGTTTCACGGGACAGAAATTCACGTTCAGCAGCGGCGCGAGATTCAGGTCGTCGCCGTTGGCGAGCAACAGGCCGTTGCGCGGGACGAGCCGGATGAAATGGCTGAAGGTTTTCTGGATCGCGGCGAGGTTTTCAAAAATATCGGCGTGATCGAATTCGACGTTGTTGATGATCGCGACTTCCGGCAGGTAATGGATGAACTTGCTGCGTTTGTCGAAGAAAGCTGTGTCGTATTCGTCGCCCTCGATGATGAACCATTCGCTGTCGGTGAAGCGCGCCCCCTGGCTGAGATTGTTCGGGATGCCGCCGATAAGGTAGCTGGGATTCAGCCCGTTGTGCTCGAACACCCACGTCAGCAGGCTCGTGGTCGTAGTCTTGCCGTGCGTGCCGGCGACGACGATGGAGCGTTTACCTCTGATGAAAAATTCCCTGAGCAAATCCGGCAGCGAACAAAACCGCAGCTTGTGGTCGAGACAGTATTCCGCCTCTGGATTCCCGCGCGAAATGGCGTTGCCAATGACGACGAGGTCGGGCTTGTGGGCAAGGTTACGCTCCGCGTAACCGTTCATCACCTCGATCTGCCGTTCCGCGAGAAACGTGGACATGGGCGGATACACGTTCTGGTCCGAGCCGGTCACGACGTAGCCCTTTTGCTTCAGCGCCGCCGCTGTGGACGCCATGGCCGTGCCGCAGATGCCGACAAAGTGAACTGATTTGATTTCCGAAAACATGCTGCGACGACGATAGGCGAATTTGGCACTCAGGAAAGTGGATTCTCAAAAATTGGCGCGAAGTCAGCGCTGTTCAAACTCCGCCACTAACGGCAAATGATCTGACGCATCGGATTGCGGCACCCAAGCCTTGAGTGGCACGAGCGATTTGTCCTTGGAAATCCAGATGTAATCAATGCGCTTGCGCGGATTGATGACGGGGATGGTGAGGCCGTCACCTTTTCCGCTCAATACCCAAGTGTCATCGAATGTTTCGTTAAGCCTGCGGCACACGCGGCTCTCAGGTGTGTCATTGAAATCGCCGCATACAATCATTGGTCGGCCAGCATATTGTCTGGCGATTGCCTCAATCTCCGCGACGTTCGACCAGCGCTCGGCATCGTCCGGCCGATAATCAATGTGCGTGTTCATGAACACGAGTTCGCGACCGTGGACGTTCAGCACGAGTTGCAGAATGCCGCGTTGCTCTCCCGGGCGGAGCATTTTGTAGTGACGGTTCGTCCAGCGCACCACTGGAAAACGTGTAAGGACGGCGTTGCCGTATTCGCCGCCTTGGTAATGGTAGTTGTTGCTGAAGATGCAGGTCATGCCGGTGAGCGCGGCCAATTCCTCCGGCAGATCGCGCCGCGCGGTGCGTTCAACGCCTTTGTCCACTTCCTGCAACGCCACGATGTCCGCACCTTCACGTTTGATCAATTCGGCGATGCGCAGCAGGTCCACCTTACCGTCCAGACCTTCGCCGTGATGGATGTTGTAGGTCATCACGCGAAGGGTCTTGCCTGCGCTGGACTTGGTTTGGTCCGGGGCGGACTGGCATCCGGCCCAAAGGCAGGCGGCCAGCAAAAAGACTGCGAGGCTTCTAATCAGGTCACGGCGCGGAACTCGTTGCGTCATTGAAACAGACTTCGCAAACCCAGCGGCGAGTCAACGGGAAAACTGCCTGCACTCCCGCCTGAACGGCGAATTTTGGTGTAGCCGATTTTCAGCGACTGCTGCATAAGTGCGTCATGCCAACGAAGTTTCTGGCCGGCTTCGATGTGCTCGTTATCGAAGACGAGACGCTGTTGCGAAAACAGATCGCCGCACACTTGGAGTCGTTGGGCGCCGACGTGACGGGCGTGGGCACGTTGGCGGCCGCCATGCAATCGCTGGCTGAATTCGGGTTCGACTTCGCTTTGCTCGACGTAAATTTGCCGGACGGTCGCGGCACCACATTGCTGTCGGACAAGAAATTCCCGTCGAGCACGGGTGTGATTGTCATGACCGCGGACGGGGGCGTGGCCGGGGCGGTGGAAGCGATGCGGCTGGGCGCGCTGGATTATCTGGTAAAGCCGTTCGACGTGGCGGAATTGCCGCTCGTCATCGCGCGCGCGCGCAAATCGAAGCAGGCGGCGCGGTTGGATGAACATCGGCGCGAGGCCGAAGCGGCGAGCGCACTTTTTTTTGGACGCTCTCTCGCGGCGTTGGAGCGGCAACTGGATAAAATCCTTGCGGCTGATCGTCGCGTGGAGGGGCCGTTGGCGCCGGTGCTGATCGAAGGCGAGACCGGCACGGGCAAGACGACCATTGCGCGGTGGCTGCACCAGCAGGGGCCGCGCGGCGGCCAGCCGCTGGTGGAGGTGAATTGTTCCGCGCTGGTTGAAACTCTGGCGGAGTCGGAATTGTTCGGTCACGAACGCGGCGCATTCACGGACGCGCGCACCGCCCGGATGGGCTTGTTCGAGGCGGCGAGCGGCGGAACGTTGTTCCTCGATGAACTGCCGAGTTTATCGCCGGCGCTTCAAGCCAAAGTGCTCAAGACGATTGAAGATCACCGCATCCGGCGACTGGGCGGGACGCGTGAAATTCCCGTGGACGTACGGGTTGTGGCCGCGACCAACAAGAATCTACGGCAACTGGTTGGCGAAGGTCGGTTCCGAGAAGACCTGTTCCATCGGCTCGATCTTTACCGGATAGAGATTCCGCCATTGCGAGCGCGCGGCGAGGACATCCTGACGCTGGCGGAGTTGCTGGTGGAGCGATTGTGCCGCCGGCATCGGCTGCCTCGCAAGACGATCAGTGCAGCGGGGCGGCGGCGGCTCTTGTCGTACCTATGGCCGGGTAACGTGCGCGAGCTGGCCCACGAATTGGAGCGCGCGATCGTGTTCGAGGATCGAGGCGAGCTGGACTTTCCACAACTGGCTTCGGCGGAGTTGGCCGGGCCGGCGGGCGGTCCGGATGCGTGGTTCAACGCAAGTTACCAATTTCCCGATCAGGGCTTTGACTTGGAAAAGGCGATTCGGCGGTTGATTGACCACGCGCTCAAGCAGACGGGAAACAACGTTTCTGCTTCGGCGCGGCTTTTGGGCGTGACGCGGGATTACTTGCGGTATCGACTGTCCGGCGAGAATGAGCAAGGTCGCCATGGGGAATAGCGCCCGGATTGAGTGTTTCGGCGGACTGCTTTTGGCGCATTCACCCACGCGGTTGCGATGTTCGCTCGGGAAGAATCGGCCCAACTTGTTTCTGAACAAAGCCCTCTGGCGAGGCCCCGGCAGGTGGCACGCAGCGTGCCTTTGATATTGAAGACAATGAAGCGGCGCGCTATAGGTGGATGAGTTCACAGAGTTCGACCGTTGCGCCGCGGAGCTTATGAAATTGACCAAGCAGCTGATCGCGATGTTTGTGGTGATGTTCACCGCAAGCAGCGCGTGGCCGCAGACCAATCCCGTGGACACCGCCGCGCAGCCGCAGCGCGACGGCAAAGTAATCGTTGCCGAACGATCCACCCTGACCGACTCAGCGAACCCGGCGGTTACAAGTTTGCGGCCATTGCGCCCCGAGCGGCCGAACCTGCCACCCGAGGTCCAGGCGCTGGTGGAACGTTTCAAACAGGACGCGCGCGCGTATCGCGAACGACAGGCTGCGCTCACGAAACAACTGCAAGGAGCCAACGACAAGGAACGCGCCGCCATCCGGCAACAGCTCGAAGGGTTGCGCACGCAATGGGTCGAACGCTCGAAGGAAATCCGCAAGGAATACAAAGAACGCCAGGCTGAGCTGGCGGACAAGCTGACCGACTACCGCGAGTTGCTCGACAACGCCCGCACCACCGCGACGCAAGATTCGGGAGGCCGCCCGCGGCGTGGCGAGGATTAAACCAGATCCAGTCTGAATCAGAAATGTGTCGGCCTCCGCCGCCGGTGACGGGCAAGCGGACCAGCCTTGGGCTTGCGTTGGCAAATTGTGAAGTGGAACCGAATTATGGCCGCTACCCTGATCGGGTTCACAGGCATGGCACTTCGGGCGCAAACGCCCGAGGAATTTCTTTTTCCCACGGTATGGCAACCGGCGTTCGCGATACGTGCCGGCGGTGGTTACAAGGACAACGTATTCCTTTCGCACTCCCAACGGCAGTCCAGCCCGTTCGCGTCCGCGGGAATGGATGCGATTCTCCTGCGACTCAATCCGACCGGCCCGCAATTCAACTTTGCCGGAGGCGGTGACTGGAGCCATTTTTTCTCGACCCGGCCAGTTCACGACGAATACACGGCATTTGCCCAGGCGCAACTTGAACATGATTTCCGGGAAACGGTCACGGGTTGGTTCGCGGCGGACTACTTTTATCAGGACCAGGTGCTTGATGTGACGTTGCTCGATCCGTCGCTCGCCGCGACCAATCTCACCGTCGTGGCATCGCCCATTCGCGGGCACACCATCACGATCCGGCCTGGCGCGAGCGTGGATTTGTCATCGCAAATGGCACTGTCACTGGAGGCGCCCGTGGCACGCCAGTATTACGACCTGCCTTTGGACGACTTTTGGAAGGCGGGCTTGAAACTGACGCTTGGTTACAGCTATGGGCGGCAGTCCCAACTGAGTCTTGGCTATGAACCGGCCTGGCGGTTTTACGACCACGACCCTGCGCTCACGGACACCGGCGCGGCCATTCCCGGCTCGCATCGCGAGCGCCTGCAACACGATTTGATGCTGACGTGGCGGCATCATTGGGATGAGCCGAAACGCTGGCGAACAATCGCGAAACTGGGCGGGCGGCTTACGGAGGAAAACGGCGGTGGATTTGCCGATTACGGCCAGCTCTCTGCTGCCACGGAAATTCGCTACCGGGCGCCACGTTGGGAAATTTCTGCCGAAGGCCGCGTTCGCGCGTATCGCTACGAATCACAAACCGTCAGCGCCACGGATTTGTCGAAACGCCGGCGCACGGACTGGGCCGCGGGCGCGCGCGTCGAGCGCCAGCTTTTGAAATGGCTGAAACTCATCGCCAGCTACGAACACGAAGAGACACTGTCAAACGACTCCACAGAAACCTACCGGGTCAACACAGTGAGCGGTTCGCTGCAATGGGATTTTTGAACGGCCACTGATGCCCATGGAAAACGTCCGACAAATCGAGCAAGCCGTGATCCGTTCGCGGCGATTGCCCGTCCTCGCGACCGTTATGGCGCTTGCGGTTCTCGCGGGAGTGGTCGCTCTGGCCGCACTCCAGGCACGCCAACGGATACGCGAGCAGATCGCGGGGCGCGACGCTGAGGTGCTTCACGCCGTCGCTTTGTGGCAATACGCGGAGGATGTGAAGAATGGACTCGCCGGGCCGGTTCTGAACGCGGGCGATCAATTGAACGTGGCGCTCAAGAGTTCGGAACTGCGCGGCGTGCTGGGTGTAAGATTGTTCAACGCCGACGGCCAGTTCATCGAAAGTTTCCCACTTTACGTCATCGAACAAGACCTCCCGCGCAAACACTTGCCGGCCTTGAAATCGCTCCGGCCGGTAAGCGTGTTTCATCCCCGCGCGTCAATGGCTGCGCTGTTTTATCCGGATGATACTGCGCCAACCAACAGCATTCCATTGCTGGAAGTTTGCGTGCCGTTACACACGGAGAATCGGCCGCTGGCTGGCATCGCACAGTTTCTCGTCGAGGGCCACAGCATTCAGGCTGAATTCACGAATCTCGACCGCCTGCTCGCCACACGCGCTGTCCTGGCGTTCGGCGCTGGAGGGACCATTCTTGGCGCGGCGTTGGTGTGGGCATTCGGAAGACTGAGGCGCGCCCATCGGTTGTTGACCGAACGGACGGAAAACCTGGCGCGAGCGAATCAGGAGCTTGCCCTTGCGGCAAAAACCTCCGCGCTTGGTGCCGTGGCAGCCCATTTGATTCACGGACTCAAAAACCCGTTGGCCGGCCTGCAAAATTTTGTTGCCTCGCGCGGCACGGCTTCGGAAAGCGGTGAGGCCGCCGACTGGCAGCACGCCGTGGCTTCAACGCGACGGATGCAAATCATGATTACTCAAGTCGTCGGCGTGCTGCGGGAAGAACAGGCGGGTGCAGCCTACGAGGTGACTGTTAAAGAGTTGGAGGAAATGATCCGCAACCGGGTGCAGCCGTTGGCGCGGGAGCGGGGCGTCAATTTCGCCAGCGTCATTCAGACAGACGCCGCCCTGCCGAATCGCGCAGCGAATCTGGCGGCCTTGATTCTGGTAAACCTCGTTGAAAACGCCCTGCAAGCCACACCAAAGGGAAAAACTGTCGGTCTCACGGTGAGGCGGGCAGGGGCGCGCCTGGTCTTCGAGGTGCGTGACGAAGGTTCGGGATTTCCCGCGGATACGCCGCTGTTCATGCCGTGCCGTTCGGCGAAGGAAGGTGGCACGGGCATCGGTTTGGCGCTTTGCAAACAACTGGCGAATCACCTGGGCGCCGAACTCGAACTGGCGGCCAGCACTTCTACCGGGTGCGTGTTTGCTTTGCGCTTGCCGGATATGAGCCGGCCGGAATCTTCGAGCGAAGCCCGCTTGCCGGCGAAGAATCAAGTGGCAGATTGATGCGGTCGTGAAGTTGCGGCGAACATTCAACAACCGACATTCAGCACCCAGGATCAAACAGGTTTCCAACATTGGGGTTGGATGTTCGATGTTGGGCGTTGGTTATTGCTTGTGTTCGCTTCTGCTTTCCGCCCTCGCCGCAACCGCGGTAGACTTTCCCTTGCGTTGGCGCTGGTCGAACCCTGCGCCGCACGGCGGGAACATTGTGGACATGGCGTATTCGCCGTTGATTCCGTTGGGAGTGCAAGTGGCCGAGCGTGGACAGATTTATGTGAGCAGTGATCTCGACCTGTGGTTGCCGCGCGACACGTTCGTCACGAATGCTCTTCATGGAGCGACTTTTTTCGGCGCAAATCAGCGGCTTGTGGTGGTGGGCGAAAATGGGATGACGCTTTACTCGGACGACGGTGAACATTTTCAGACGGGCACGCTGGTTGACGGAGCGACGAGCGACTGGTTTGAAGCGGTGACCGCGTCACCGTCGCTCCTGGTGGCGGCGGGCGACAACGGCGCAATTTACACCAGCACGAACGGTCTGGCGTGGAAGCGGCAGAACAGCGGCACGAACGCCTGGTTGCTGGGCGCGGCACACGGGGCGGGCAATTTTGTGGTGGTCGGGGAATACGGGGTTGTTCTCACCAGCCCAAACGGCACGAACTGGGCGAAACGCACTGCGCCAACGAGCCAGCATTTGAATCGCGTCCATTTCAGTGGCGGACGGTTCACAGCCGTGGGCGAAGCCGGCGTCACGCTCTCCAGCACCAACGGCGGAACGAACTGGTTTCTGGAAACCACCGGCGCGACCAACGTCCTGCAATACGCCACCACCGGCGGCGCGGACCGGCTCGTGGACGGTGCCAGCGAAGTGCGCATTCAGAACAACCTCGTCTGGTCGAATGAACTGGCGAAAACCAACGGCCCGCCCGACTGGACCTACTACTCAGCCATTGGCCGCCCGGGTTTTTTCCTCATCGCCGGCCGCACGGGCCTGCAATCCGAAGGTTACCAGGGTGGAAATGAGTCTTACCTGTGGCTCACGCCATTCAACAGCGTGCGCAACTGGCTCTGGGACGTGGTGCGGTTGCCGGCCTTTTACGTCACCGTCGGCGATTATGGCACCGTGATGACCAG
The DNA here is from genome assembly GCA_964502895.1 of uncultured Bifidobacteriaceae bacterium. Classification (GTDB taxonomy): domain Bacteria; phylum Verrucomicrobiota; class Verrucomicrobiia; order Limisphaerales; family JADLHS01; genus WYBW01. The sequence goes on along the minus strand of CAZCZP010000111.1, from coordinate 336 downwards.
CGGCAACGGCGTGGATTGGACCCTGGAACTTACCCCGCCTTCGGTTGCGAACACCGTATTGCTCGGGGTCGGCGGCGATACGAATCTGTTGGTGGCCGTCGGCGACAGCGGCACAATTATTTACAGCCCGAACACGGTGACGAACATCGTGGTGACCAACCAAACGGGTGTGACCACGCAAACGGTCAGCACGCTTGGCGTGGTTTGGCATTCTGCTCCCAGCCCTACCACGAATTCTCTCCAGGGCGTCGGCGTATTGAGCAACTCACTCTACGTCGTGACGGGAGGCAAGGGCACAATCTTGACCAGCGAAGATGGCATGGCTTGGACGCCGAG
>CAZCZP010000110.1:10590-12164 GCA_964502895.1 uncultured Bifidobacteriaceae bacterium | reverse complement strand
CCGTGGCTTGCCCTAGGCCAAAACGTGCAGTTCGTGCTGGGTGACATGCTCATCGAAGTTTACGAGTAGTGCATGAGGAGCGCGGCTGTGGTCAAAAACCCAGCCGCTGCACTCACATAGTACACTTGCAGCAAATCTCCCCGCCTGCGTGCTGCGGCCGGTGCAGCACACAGCCGCGCTCCATCACGGCATGCGCAGCCGGAAAAACCTCGCTCCAGTGCCCGGTGTGTTGGTCACGTAATTGAAGCCGTTTGCGATGGCAACGGCGCTGGTCGAAATGTTCCACGTCGAAGATGCTGGGTCTTGGGTTTCTTCAAGATTGAACCCTGCGGCGCCGAGCGGCCAACTAAGCACGGCTTGTCCGCCGACGTGCGCAATCTGAATGCTCGGCAACGGTTCGTTCGCATCCAGCAAACCATCCGCGTCGCGGTCAATGGCCATGCGCTGGCCTGAACCCGGCGGCACGCCCATGATCGTCAGCGTGTCACCCGCCAAAACCTTCGCGACGAGTTGTGCACGGGTGAATACGGCGTCGTTGGTTGAGTCGGGTTGATAGCTCCCTGGTCCTGGTTGGAAGAGCAGACCACGCCTCACTCCGTCCAGTGTGCCTTTCACGATCAGGTTGAGGTTCGTTCCTCCCACGGCCTGGGCTTCGAGCAACGACCAGTCATTGGAAATGCTGACGGTGTTTACGTTCGTGGCCACGAGTGTGCGCGAGTAACCCACGGCGGGCGCTGTGCCAGTGTCAAAGCATTGCACGAACGAGCTGAGATTGTTCTTGCGCGTGGTGTCGTTGGCGAACAAGCCGAATACATCTCTTGAAAGAAAGACGAACAGGTTCGGGTCCATGCCGTCGTGGATGATGCCAAAGCCACCGATGCTTTGTGCGCCGGGCGCATTGTTGAAGCTCAGTTTTTGATAGACGTTCCGCAGATGCGGCACTTTGAAGTCCTGCGATTCATCGAGCGCCTGCCGGGCAAAGATCTGTTTGTTCGACCCCGAACCCGGCGGCCCCGTGTGGCAGGTGGTGCAGGCCAGTTGCAGTCCTGGTTGATAAAGTTCGTTGAAAAATGTGTTCCGGCCGGCCTCGGCGTTGCCGCCAGCGAAATCTGTGGGGTACGTGCGGTTGAGATTTTGATTTGGGTTCGGCTGGAAAACAACCGTCTCGATGTAATCGGCATAAAGCTGCATGTCCGCGGCTGACAAGGGGCTGCCGCCGAGCAGACTGGCGAACGCGCCGTTGAAGTGCTGGAAGTTCGTGCGGTCGCCACGCCAGTGCAACGGGGCTTGCCCCTTCAAGCCTCGCAACGTTTGCGTCGTCATCGGGCCTTTCATCGGATGCACAGGTTGATTGGTCCCGATCGGGAACACTGGAGTAACGATGGTGAAATTCGTGCCCATCTCGCCCTGTGGATCGCCAAGGTCCCACGCGATCATGTCCATGTCGGAATCTATGTGGCACGACGCGCAGGAAACGGTGCCGTTGCCAGACAACTTCGCGTCGTAGAGAAAACCGCGCCCGTTGCGAATCACCGCCGGGGTTGGGTCATGACTGCCGATGGGAATCTCGCGCA
>CAZCZP010000110.1:8428-10490 GCA_964502895.1 uncultured Bifidobacteriaceae bacterium | reverse complement strand
GTGAAATTTGTCGGGTGAAAATTCCGGTTGAGATCAAAATTGGTGACGCTGCCGCTGGTGATGTTGATGCGGGCGATCCGATTGGTTACGAAGAAGCCGCGCAGCGCCGGCTCAAAGTGCGTAAGATTCCGCGCGTCAGTGTTGGCGACGAAGAGGTCGCCGCTGACGGGTTGCACCGCCAAGGCAAAATTCACCGTGCCGATACGTGAGAAGTAGCGGCTCACGCTGAGTGTCGCCACGTCAATCTCCACCACGTCATTATCCGGCATGGTGTATTTGATGACCGACGGATAATACGCCGGATTCGTCGCGTCCACGATGAGCGAAACCTGCGGAGGCGCTGGTAGCGTCGGGTGCATCGCAGGCGTGCCATTTGTGATTTGGGGTGGGGCGAGGTTTGGAGGGATAAGCGTGGTGTGATTGCCCGAAAGCGCGAAGGCGGCATAAATCTTGGTGCCGTTTGAGTTGACCGCCAGCGAGCGCGGATTCTCGCCGAACACCGCGATGTTGGTGAGCCAGGCGTGTGTGTTCACGTCGAACACGGCGATCTGATTTCTGCGTGATGCCGAAACAAACGCCTTGCCGCCGGCAAACACCACGTCCGCGGGTTCATCCTTCACATGAAGTGTGTCAGTCACAATCCCGCGAGACACGGAAACGAGGCTCACGCTGTCGGAAACCTCGTTGACGACCCAGACTTCGTCGTTATTGCGCGCGTTGACGGAAACCGGTTCAACGCCCACGGGGATTTCCGCGATGAGAAATGGATTGAGCGGACGGGAGATGTCAAAGACCGACAGCCGCGCATCGGGCGTGTTCACGGCAAACAAACGTGTGCCATCCGGCGAGAGGCAGATGGGCCGGGTTTGTTTGCCCTCGAAGTTGACGTAGGAGTTTTGGGCCGCCAGTTGGAAAGCAACGGGCAAAAGCAGGACGAATAGCGGAGCGGACGAATGAGACAGGCGCATCAGTCTGGGTTGTTGATTCAATGGACTGGACGAATTCTAAGCCGGGTCATGCGTTCATTCAAGCCGTCTCCAGCCTTGACCCAAACTTCAACGCGAGCCGCGACCGTAAATCACGGCAGGCAGCGAATATTTGATGTTGATTCCGGAAAAGTTGGGCCTTAGGTTCAAACCACAACCGAAAGCGAAACTGCGAACCGTTCTAGCCGCGCGCCCAGCGCTGGACACGTTGGCTTCGTGTCAAAGTCCGAAACCAGTAGCAAGACCAAGAAATCCATGAAAGCGAACTCTCGAATTACAACACTGACGCGGATGGCCGCGATGCTCGCCGTCGCGTCACTGTGCGGCACGGCCATTGCACAGAATCAAATCTACTCGGAAAATTTCGACACTGACCATTCGAGCGACGGAACCTGGTTGGTGAACGTAACTTCCCAGGGCTACAATCCTGTGAACCTTTTCTTCGATTACAGCACTGTCGGCATCCCACCCGCGCCAAACTCCACCAACGGAACAACCCGCGGCCTAAAGTTGCAGGCGAACCTGGACCCTGCGGTCCAATTTTTTCCCGCTGGCGCGAACGCTTCTCCGGCGGCGTTCAGTATCGCGCAGAATTTTGAAATGCGGTGGGATTGGTGGCTAAATTACAACGGCCCTCTGAACGGCGGCGGCGCGGGTTCGACACAGATTGGCGGCGCGGGGTTTGGGACGGCGGCCACCTTTGCCAACGTGCCAACCATCATAGACAGCATCTTCGTCGGTTGCAGTGGAGATGGGGCCGGGACTGCCGCTGATTACCGGGTTTATTCCCCGGCCTTCTCGGCGAGTTTGCAGGATGCCAGCGGGGTTTACGCCGCCGGCACCGTCGGATCGCGCAATAACGCCCATGCTTACTATCAGACCACGTTCCCGCCTGTGTCAGCCCCGGCGGCCCAATTGGCCTTGTACCCACAGCAAACCGGGCAGACCCAGGGTGGCTCGGCGGGCATGAGATGGAATGACATTTCACTCAAGAAGGTCGCCAACATCATCACCTACACGATCAATGGCCTGCTGATTGCAACGATTGACATCAGCACGAACGGCACGTTGGGCGG
>CAZCZP010000110.1:1684-8328 GCA_964502895.1 uncultured Bifidobacteriaceae bacterium | reverse complement strand
CAACCAACATCACCATCGTCCCCGTTGATGATGCGAGTGCCGAAGCCACGGAGACGGCCATTCTCACCATCAACACCGCCGTCGGCGAATATGCGGGAGCCGGCAGCGCCACCGTCACCATCACCGACAACGAGAGCCCGCAGTTGATTATAGCGGCGGTTTCGGCGCAGATGTATGAACGCACGAACGACTTTGCGCTCTTCCGGATCACGCGCCTGGGGGATCTCAACGCCGCGTCTTTCAACGCCAACCTGTCATTCTCCGGCGCGGCCACGAGCGGAACAGACTTCTATGCGGACACACCCGGAGCGTTCGATCCCGGTGTGCAGGCGCAGGAGTTTAAGATTTATCCGGTGGAAGACACTTCATTTGAAGGAAACGAGACAGTTACTGTGAACATTGCCGCGGCCGGCGGGGGACAATACACCATCGGATCACCCGGCTCGGCCTCCATCACGCTGGTGGACGCGACCTCGCCTCCGGCGACCGTCCTCTTTTCGGAGAGCTTCACCACACCGGCCAGCGCCAATAATTGGAATGTGTTTTTCGCCGCCTCGACGAACGACTTCACCCCGGATTACTCGGCGGAGTTCGGTTTTGATTACAGTGCGCAGGGGATTCCACCCGCGCCGCATGGGAACGGCGATACGTTTGGGCTGTTTCTCACCGTGAACAAAGATGCCGTGGGCTCCGCCGCCGCAGTGAATCTTTATCCCATTGGGCAGAATTTCAGCGGTAATTTTGCCCTGCGCTTCGACATGTTTATCAGCGTGGTAGTGCCCAACGCGGTCTCCACGGAGTATGTGCTCTTTGGCGTCAACCATTCCGGCACCAAGACCAATTGGTTCCGCAGCGGCGCCGGCGGTGTTCCGGCTGGCTGGACTTTTGATGGCGTGTTTTACAGCATCCAGGCCGATGGAGCGGGAATAATCGCGGGTAACGTTTCGGGCGGTGATTACATCAATTACAGTTCGCCCACCACCACAAACAACAATCCAACTGCGCTCAGCGCCGGGCGTCGCGCCACCACGCTTACCAACGAATTCAAAGTGCCGCCCAACTCCGTCCTGGGCGTACCCGGGGTCAACACGTCGTTAGCCAACGCGACGCCGCTTTGGGCGGACGTGGAGTTGAGTCAGATCGGAAAGATACTCACCTTAAAGGTTAACAACACGCACATCTTCAGCTACAGCAACGCGACAGCCTATGCCTCGGGGAACGTCATGATCGGGTATTGTGATCCCTTCGAATCAATCGGCCTCAATACCTCGTATGTTGTTTTCGACAACGTGCGTGTCGTGCGGCTGGCGGGCATCAGTATTGACCCCGTTTCGCTTCAGAATGCGGGCGCGAACGTCCAGTTCGACTTCACGCTGGATTTGAACGACGTGCCTTCGTCATTCCAGGTGCAAAGCGCGGCTGCGGTAACGGGGACTTATTCAAACGCCTCCGCCACGATCGTGCAACTTGCGCCTGGCACGTATCGGGCGACGGTGCCAAAGAGCGGCGACGCGCGGTATTACCGCGTCCGCCATCAGTGATGCCGCAGGAACAAATCTTTACCAGCCATCAGTTCGCACCGGATGCTTCAGCGCCTCGGCTGAAGCCGGCCCAAGGTGGTCGAGCACTTTGCGCGTGGAAGCCCCGGCGAGACCGGTCGAACCGGAATGGATTCGTTCGCAACGCACGGGCGTTCACCCTGATCGAACTGCTCGTCGTGATTGCCATCATTGCCATACTGGCAGCGATGTTGTTACCCGCGTTGAGCAAAGCAAAAATGAGGGCCCAGAGAATCAGTTGCCTGAACAACGAAAAACAAATGGGCCTCGGCAGCCAGCTCTACGGCGAGGACGATTCCAAGAACGCCTTGACCGGCGTCGTTGACTATGCGGACGACGATTTGAACTGGCTCTACCCGCAATACGTGGGAAACCCCAGGAGCTACGTCTGCCCCTCGACCAGGAATTCTGTCAACCCGACCAACTTCGTAAACCTGTTGCCCAACGACCCCGGCCCTTTCGGAGCCGGGCGGAACAACACCGGCGTTGCCCTTTACATGGACCGGATGCATGGCAACACGCGTTATCTTCGAGAGTTGTTGGACAACGCGCCGGGAAAGAACGGGACGAGCAGCAACAGTTACGAAGTTGCGGGGTTCTTCGCCGGGCAAAATGGCAACGCCATTGGCGGGCCCTTCAATGTGAACCAGCGCAAGACGCAGCAAAGCGTAGCGTCACGCACGTATCTCACGCCTCAGGCTGGCACGCGATACAACTTCATCGGCCAGAAGGCCAGTCCATCGGAGGTTTGGATCATTTACGACGAAGACGATCCCGGCCCCGGTGATCGCCCGAATCAGGATTTTCCCGACCCCGGCGACAATCACGGCGCCGACGGAGGCAACGTGGTTTTCGGAGACGGTCATGCCGAATGGGTACCCCGCAAGCGATACGTGGGCAGTTTCATTCGCGGCACTGACGAGGTGCATTCCCTTGCCCTCACACAGTGAAGTGAACGCATGTGTAGCGACTACACATGCTTCGCGTGATTTATTTTATTGATTCCCCCGAAAACGGGGGGCAATACTTGTAGCAGACTCAGTATAGCACCCGGGATTGCGCAGGGAGCGCTTGCTTGAAAACGCGCTGCGCGTGGCAACAGTAAAACCTGAAGTTGAATCGAAGTTCAATCCTATGAAAACCCCCCTGATCACGACCGCATGGCGGCTGACGTTATTTCTGGGCCTGGCCACGAGCGCGAGCGTTGCGCTGGCCGCGCCCTACGCAACGAGCCTTACGAATAATGGCGGTGTTGTCTCATTCAGACTGAACCAGACCACCGCCACCAACGACACGGTGTGGGTCATCTCAGATGGCGGCGCGGTCACGAATGTTCTGCAAGCGCCCGCCGACGATCCGGCGAATTTTATCTCTCGCGGCTTGATCGTGACGAACCTCGGCATCGCTGCCGGACCGTTCAAAGTTTACATCAAGCACGTTGGCAGCGGGGTGATCTCAACGAACAGCCCAACCGTAGCTTTCGGTTCGTCGCGCGGGATCGCCGTGAACGTCAATCCCGCCAGCCCTTACTTTGGCTGGGTCTATGTGGGCAACTCGGCAACCAACAACAACAACAAGGGCGACGGAATCTTCGCGTTAGGCGCGGATCTCAGTGATATTTTGGGCCAGGGCCTCGTGCCGAAGACCGGCGGTTACAATTTTGGCTTGGGCACGGCCTCGTCGCCGTTCGGCGTGTCGGTCGCCCCGGACGACTCGGTTCTTGTAACCGATTGGTCGGACGCCACCGGCGGCCTGATTTCCTTTGATCCACTGCTGAATTCCTTTGGCTATGTGCTGCAACAGATCGGCCCGAACGGGCTTGGCGGATTCGCGGCCGCGCCCGTAAGTTCCAACAACGTTCATGGCAGCGTCTCGAGCGCGGTCATCGTCGGCAGTGGCGCCAACCGGGTGTTGTACACAATGGATGAGGACTATCAGACGGACCCCGCGACCAGCGCCGCAACGGAGTGGAACAGCGTTTGGAGATACGATATTGGCGCGAACCCGTTGCCTTGGTCGAACGCCCCGAATCGCAAAATCATGAGCCCGTTCCTCACTTCGTTCGCGGGGCAGAATCAGAAAGTCCAGGTCGTCGGCAACTATCTTTACGCCAACCAACGACGATCCAATCCGCCGCAACACAGCGCCTATATCGTTGACCTCAATAATCTCCAGGATCCCGGGACGTTCACCGGTGCCACGCCTTGGGGTGCGTTCTGGACTTCGCAAGCTGAAAGCCTTGCCCAAGGTTATAGCGATGACGTGCTGCGCGATACGATGATGATCGCGGTTAGTCCTGATGGAAAATGGTTCGCCAGCATCGTCGCTGCGGGCAGTGCCACCATCACCGCGCCCGACGGAACTACTTTTGCAAATACGGCAAACGATGTGATTCTGATCCCTCTAACCAACGGCATCCCCAACATCCCCGCCCGCCAGGTTTTCAAGCGAGGCGGCTTGTCCCTTGGCCGCGACATCGCGTTTGACGCAGCCCACAACATTTACATTTCCTCCAGCGGATTGGGAGCCGTGCAATCACTCGATATTGGAGAAAGCACGGAAGCCACCACCGGCTCGGATGGTACTTTTACGCTGGTTACGCCCGCGACCCAGGTTTCGGTATCCGCAACGGCTCCCGTGGCGTCCGAGCAAGGCGCCAGTTCCGGGACCTTCACGATTACGCGGACGCCAGAGGACATTGGAAATCCTGTCACCGTATTCTACAATCTGACAGGAACGGCCTCCAACGGGGTTGATTACACAATTCTGACCAACCGGGTCACGATCGCCGCGGGCCAGACCAGCACCAACATCGCCATCACACCGATTGACGACAGCCTCCCAGAATTGAGTGAAAACGCCGTTCTGACCATTCGAGGCAGCGGCGGTTACAGTGTGGGATTCCCCTTGTCCGCAACGGTTGCGGTAGTGGACAATGAAACGCCGCAACTTCGCGTTCTCTCGCTCTCCACGAATCTCTACCAGGGAAACAGCAACGACTACGCCGCACTGCAACTCCAACGTTGGGGTGATACGAATGTGGACTTGACCTTGGACGCAACCAGTTTCGCATTTGGCGGAACGGCAGCCTTGAACGTGGACTACTACCTGGCCAATCTGCCGATTACAATTCCAGCCGGCGTCGTCAACTCCAGTAATGCGATCATTTATCCGATCGCCTTTTCGACCGACATCGGAAGCAAGAGCATCCTGCTTACGAACCTGGCAGGAACCGGATACACCGTAACCAACAACACGGCGACGACCACGCTAACGCTTAAGGCTGCGCCGCCGGGAACGGTTCTCTTCACTGATAAGTTCGAGACGGATTCCAGCGCCAATTACGACGTTTTCTTCGGCACACTTTCCAATGCCCCGGCGGATTTCTCTTACGTCTTCAGCTATGACTATGTTGCTGGCGATGCGGGGAAGAATCTGCCGCCTTTCCCGCCCGCTCCCAATTCGGCGAGCGGCGAAACCAAGGGCCTGTACATGACCGTCAACAAGGCAGACGGAAACGGCGTCGCCGCCGGGTTGAATGCCTATCTCAAGAACCAGAATTTCAGCGGCAACTATGCGTTGCGGTTCGACATGATGCTGATTCAGAACTCCGGCCCCGTTTTGGGCGCTGCCGCTCAATCGAAGAATGAGACAGCCATGTTCGGCATCAATCACACCGGCACGCGAACCAACTGGATTCGCAACTCGGTCCCGGGGACCGGACCCGTCGTGGGGAGCGGGGACGGTGCATTTCAATCCGATGGCCTGTTCTGCACCGTCGAGGCCGACGCGTTCACCACGCTGAACTTCGCCTTCTGGAGCGGGCCGACCTGGACAAATGGGGTCGCAGTCGTTGGACCGACGAATTTCATGGGTCGCTTGGCCAACACAACAGCCCAGGTGTTCAAAAGGCCACCGTTCGATGCCGGCCCTACAACCGGAGCACAGTCTGATCGCCGAGTGCCGGCGAATACCATCCTGAATTCCACACCCACGTGGGTGGAAGTCGAACTCAGCCAGATTGGAAACCTGCTGACTTGGAAGATAAACAACACCGTGATCCTGAGCTATTTTAACACGAACACCGCCACCACTAACTTCACCAGTGGGAGGCTCATGCTCGGTTACAATGATCCTTGGGACGACATCGGCAATCAGTCGGCGGGCTCCGGGGAAGCATGCGTCATTTATGACAATGTCCGGGTCGTTTCCGTCTCCGCGCCGACCATCACGACTCACCCCTCGAACATCGTCGCCGCCGTAGGGACTACAACCAACTTGTCAGTGGTGGCTTCCACCGCAACGGGTGTGACTAATTATCAGTGGTTGCGTAATGGCACCAACCTCGTGGGGCAGACCAGCGCCACCTTGAACTTCGCCCCGTTGGCAACCGCCAATTTTGGTGGCAACTATTCTGTGGCGGTCAGTGACGGCGCCTACACAACTTGGAGCGCGATTGCGACGGTACTGCCGCCGCCGCCCACCGTGGAAGCCTCGCCCATCAACAAAATCGTTCCCTTTGGCCGCCCAACCACTTTCTCCGGGAGCGGAGCGACTTCGTCAGGCGTGACCAATTATCAATGGATGAGGGGCAGCCCGCTGGCCAACGTATCGGGAGCCAATTACTCCGGCATTACCAGCACGACGTTGAACATTGCCGCCGTCGTAACCACGAATGTCGGCCCCTACGCACTGAGAATCAGTGACGGCTTCAACTTCGTGACCAGCAGCGTGGCCAACCTGACCATCGCCACCCAGCCCACCATCACCAGTCTGTTGAGTGGCTCAACCCTGAATGTGAGTTTCCCGACTGAAATTGGTCCTCAATACGTGACGGAGTGGAAGGGCGCCCTGACCAACGGCCCGTGGAATCCCATCATCACAAACATTGGTGATGGCAACCCCGTCACCGTGATGGAGAGCACGCTGACAGAAGCGCAGAGGTTTTTCCGGGTCCGCATGCAGTGAGCGACCGGTCCTTTTGGATCCTTGAACTTCCGAAGGACCGCGTCGAGATTAAGGCAGCAAAAGTGAGATTAACTATGGTTTCGTTCCAAAGAGCGGTGCGCGATCCGGCGTCGAGCG
>CAZCZP010000110.1:0-1584 GCA_964502895.1 uncultured Bifidobacteriaceae bacterium | reverse complement strand
GATAACGGCGAGCGAATCCGCACGTATTCCATGAGCAGTCAGGTGGGAAACCTTTACTCCTTTGCCACCACCAAAGCTTACAACAGCACCGCGCACGCCTATGTGAAGCTGAGCGAAATCCTCAACTGCCCGGGCCCGAGCAAAACGTTCATTTTCTGTGAGGAGAACATGTGCAGCATGAACGACGGTTATCTGCAAGTGGACCACGGCCGGGCAAACTTTCCTGACGTTCCAGGTTCGTACCATGTCTGGAACTGCGGGTTTTCCTTTGCCGACGGCCATGCCGAACTCAAGAAGTGGCAAACTTCCGTTCTGAAAATCCCCGTAAAGAAAGGCTACCGGGCCGCCAGCATTGGCACCGGCTTCACCAACCCGGACTGGAAGTGGTTCACTGAGCAAGCTGCCTGCAAGGTGCCTTGATCCTGCGCGATGACTCACACTGTCTCGCTCAGCACCGGATTGGAAAGCGTCCCAATCCTTTCAATCTCCACGCTCACATTGTCCCCCGCGCGCAGCCAGCGCCGGGGCGTGCGTGCCATGCCGACGCCGTGAGGCGTTCCGGTTAGAATCACCGTGCCGGGCAATAGTGTCGTGCTGCCACTCAAAAATTCGATCAGCGTCGGCACATCGAAAATCATGTCGTTCGTGTTCCAATCCTGAAGCACCTCGCCGCTCACCACCGTGCGGATTGCCAGCGAGTTCGGATTCGGAATTTCATCCACCGTCACGAGACACGGGCCGAGTGGACAGAAAGTGTCGAACGTCTTGCCGCGACACCATTGGCCGCCGCCTTTTTCTTTCTGCCAGTCACGCGCGCTCACGTCGTTGGCGCAGGTGTAACCGAGCACGTATTCAAGCGCCTTCGCACGCGGCACGTTCTTGCATCGCTTGCCAATAACGACGGCCAGTTCACATTCATAATCCACTTCATCACTCTTGAGATGGGTGGGGAGGAGAATCGGGTCGCCCGGATGTTGCACCGTGTTCAGCCCCTTGAAAAAGACCACGGGAAACTCCGGAATCTTCGCGTTGGTTTCCTGCGCATGCCGGCGATAGTTCAGTCCGATGCAAATAATCATGGCCGGTTCAACTGGCGCGAGCAGTTTGGCGACGTCCGCCTTCTCGACCGTGACTTTGGGGGAATCAAAAATACTTCCAACCAGCTTCAACGCTGAGCCGTCCGGCTGCAACGCGGCGTGGCCAATGTTCCCTTTCTGATCCTGATAGCGGATAATTTTCATCCGCCTGTAATTCCTGTTGTCTGCACCCGCGTCAAGACGAGTTTTCGCAGAGAACTCGGGAGCTCGCGTGCTGCCCAATGTTCGCCGACTTCACCCTCGCCCTTGCGTCTGTTCCGCCTGCATTGTAACGTGCGCCATGCTCGAACAGATTCGACAGTTCTTGAAAAACACGCCCTTTCGTCCGTTTGAAATCCATTGCAGCAGTGGGGAGACCTATCGGGTCGAGCACCCTGAGAACGCCGCCGTGGTTGGCCATCAGGTCGTTGTGGCTTTGCCTGATAACAAGAACGCCATCATGATCAGTCCGTTGCATATCGTTGGCGTCAGCGGTGTCCAAGGCGTG
>CAZCZP010000109.1:0-12229 GCA_964502895.1 uncultured Bifidobacteriaceae bacterium | reverse complement strand
CTTGGCCAGATGCGCAGCCAGAAGCGTTGCGGTGATTGAATCAGAATTTCGCGAAGCAGGTCCTCCAGGCTGGCGGCGCGGGGTTCGTCCAGCCGTCGGGCCAGCATCAGTGCGACGCCGAACACCAAAGCTGCCCCGGCAAAGAACACGGTGTAACGATTCCACTCCAGCCCCAGCCACACGGGTGAGCGCGAGCCGACGGCGTCAATGAGCAGTCCCCAAGCTATGGGCGCGAGTCCCAAAGCAACGTTGCTGACCACCGAGTAGATGGCGAAGAAATGATTGCGGCCCATGACGGGAATGACGGCCATCGCGAGCCGCGTGTTAGACATGCTCACGAGAGCGCCCAGCAAGCCCATGAGGAATTGCAGGGCGAGAACCAGGAGCAGGTTGGCCGAAAAAACGCCGCCGGAGATGGTTGCCCACCCTGCCAGCACGACGATCCAGACGGCAAATGAGAACCCAAGCACGGGTTTGCTGCCCAACCGGTCAAGGTGCAGACCGATAAACCAAAGGCTGTTCAATCCCCCTACGAAGGCGACGGAACTGATCAGAAGTGTTTTGCCTTCTGACATCCCAACCTCAGTTTTCAGGAATGCGACGGTGAATGCGGTGATTCCGCCATAGGCCACGGACCATGCAACGACAGCGCGCAGCAGTTTCAGGAAGGGTGCGTAACGGATCATCTCCAGCCAGGGCACGCGCGATGTGGAGACGCGCGGTTCGTCGGGGGGCGGAACATCGGGAATTCGTTTCAAGAATACGAGGCTCATCGCTCCCATGGCCGCGCTGAAGGCGAAGATCAACGCGAATTGCCAGGCTTGCGTTTGCCCGGCGAGCGTGGCGGCGGCAACCAGGAACGTGACGAAGCTTGCCACATTCTGGACGGCGGCATCGCGAACCAGATACTTGCCCCGCAACTCCGGCGGAACGAGCGCAGTAATCCAAGGCAGCCACGCGCAACTCGAAATCCCGCGTGAGAGGTTGAAGCAAAACAACAACGCCAGTAACAGCGCCAGACGATTGGCCACCGTGAGAAATGCGCTGGTAACGGGCACCAAAGCGATGAAGAAAATGAACAGGACCCGAGTGCTCCAACCCGCCAGAACGAACCGGCGGTAACCGATGCGGTTGACGTGGCTGGCGGCGGGAATTTGGAAGATGACGAGCAGTGGCATCATTCCCGCTATGATCCCCAGCACAGTAGCGCTGGCACCCAGGGATTTCGCGTAGAGGATCATTGGGCTTGCCAACACGACTTGAAAGGAAAGTGCGTTGAACGCGGCGAAAAGAAAAGCATTGTGCAGGCCCGGGGGAAAAGCTGATTTCTCGTCAGGCAACAATTTGGCAACTGATTCGGTCATCGAATGGGCGCGCGGCAATGGCCCCGAACGTCTCGAAACTATCCAAAGGCTGTTCAGAATTTGTCCAGCAGAATTCCTGCGCTTGAGTTTCAATTATTTACCGCGGAGCCTTTGAGTCCCCGTTTCTCAATTTGATGAATCTCCGAACCACTCGCGCCAACCGCTCATAACTTCTGATGAAACTTGACATTAACGCGCATGAGATCGAATATGCGCATCGTCGTACGAGCAACATGAATTCCCTTCGTTCACTTTCGTTGGGTCTGACGCTCCTCGTTGGACTGAACCCTCTCTCAACCCTGCGCGCAACCGAGCCACCTCCGCCAGCGATCGAAAGCCTGACTTCGACCGGTGGGGTCTTGAACCTGCGATTCGCGCCCTACCCCGCTGCGCAGACCTACTCGATTCTCAACGCGCCGGATTTGGGCTCGCCGTTCACGGTGGACACCAATTTCGTTCTCGCGCCCTACATCACGGGCTACACCATCATCACCAACAACACGACCAATGGCCCGGTCGTGATGACCGTGACCAATTACGCTTATGAATGGCGGAACAACAACGCCGCCGCGCCCAGTGGCTTTTACAAAATTGGCGTGACCCCTTTAAGCAGCAATGCAGTGCTGACCGCCAACGTCTTGAACCGCCTGGCTTACGGACCAACGCCGGATGAATTGGAACGCGTGTCGAGCATCGGACCGCAGGCTTATATTGACGAGCAATTGAATTTCCAGGGCATTACGGAAACGATGGATAACTACACGGTCGTAACTACAAATGCCATCCCCTCCGATCCAACTACCAACTGGACCTACCTCACGTTGACGGGAACCGTGGCGAGCACGACTTTCTATCTATTCACCACTGCTCCGGCAGACATGTTCGTTGACGATATCGAGCTGCGGCCCTTCAACTACTATCAGAACATTACAACCAACGTGGTCAACGGGACGAATGTCTATGCCACGAACAAGGTTTTCTCGCACATCGCCCCCAGCGTGCTGAACAATGGTGATTTTGAATCGGCCTATGGTGCCGGTTCTGGTTCCTGGACCAACGCGGGAGGGCACAGCGGCTCGGCACCCTCCGGCAGCGTTGCGCATTCGGGCGCCAATTCGTTGCACGTCGTTTCCACCACGGGAGGGAGTTCACCGGGCAGCAGTTACATCCGGCAGGGCTTCTCGAACACTTACCTGACAACCAATAGTTGGGGACAAACGGTTTCACTCACCCGGGCCACTACTGATCCAGTGGTGCTGAGTTATTGGTATCTCCCCAGCGCGCAGTCCACGAAGCTGCGCCTCCAACTGGGCAGCGGACTCAATAGCACTCCCGGCGGCATTCCACCGACTCCCACCTGGGTTTATGCCACGGCGACCGGCACCGCTACGGCCACATCCCAGATTTACATTTACCTCAACGGTTCAGGCACAGCGTATTTGGATGACATCAAGCTCGTGGCGGGGACGGTTCCCGAAGCCGGCCCGAATCTGCTTCAGAACGGGGACTTCGAGTCTCCACTTTCTGGAACGTGGACGAACTCAGCGGATTTCGCCGGATCGAAGCTGAGCACCAACATCGCGCGTTCGGGCAACAGCAGTTTGCAGCTCGTGGCCACGGCCGCCGGTGGGGGGGCCAATGATTCCGTGCAACAAAATATCTCGCCCGCGCTTGTCAACGGGCAGACTTATACCCTGAGTTACTGGTACACGCCAACGCCTGGCCGAACGATGACGGTTCGTTTGAGTGGCAGCCTACTCCTGAGCAGCCCGGACACCGATGCCGGAGCCTTATATCGGAGGCTGAACACGGCGGGCGCGGGCATCGGCGACTATCGTGCGTGGTTCACCTTGCATGCCGTAAACTCTCCCCGCCAGCTTTTCGAGATCATGTCGCAGTTCTGGGAAAACCACTTCGTCACCCAATACTCCAAGAGCCAGGCGTATTTCACGGATAATCAAGGATATGACAGCACGACCGCTGGCATTCTGGCGACGGACTGGGAATTCCGCGAGATGTCCAAATGGCGCAACGCCATGCTCAATCCCAACTGCACGTTCTACGACTTGCTGAAGATTCACGCCGAGAGTCCGGCGGAGATTGTCTATCTCGACTCGGTCAACAGCCGGGGTGATGGCAACAACGTTGCCAACGAAAACTACGCGCGCGAGTTGCTCGAATTGTTCTGCAACGGCGTGGATAACGGCTACGACCAGAACGACATCATCCTCATGTCGCGCGCTTGGACTGGCTGGTCGGTCGAGCTGGTGGATGCCGTAAACGCTGACAACCCCTTTGCGCCGGCATCGTTGACTTACATTCCCGGCACTAACAGCACCTCGAAAGCGAACACTATTGGAGTTTGGGCCTTCAACTTCAAGCCCACCCGGCACGGCACGAATCGCGGCGCGATCTTCGGCGGCAAAACCGTGCCCGCGCGGTTCGGACCACCCTGGGCTGGCACGCCCTATCAACTCGCCATCCCTCCACGGGCGACCGGCACGACCAACGGTATCCAGGACGGCTATGATGTGATCGCACATCTGGCCAATCTTCCTTTCACGCAGGAGTACATCAGCGTGAAACTCTGCCGCCTGTTCGTCCACGATGATTTCCCCAATCCGACCACCACGACGAATCTGCCGGAATACGCATTCTACGATTATACCAACCCGAACATGTCGCCGGAAGCGCGCCTTGTTCACGACTGCATGCTGGCTTGGGAAAACAGTTCTCCCAAAGGCAATATCCGGGCAGTCTTGAACACGATCTTTAGTTCTGATCTGTTCCGCAGCCACACCGCCGCCGCGCAAAAAATCAAGAACCCTCTCGAATTTGTGGCCAGCAGCGTTCGCGCGTTGCGCTCGGTGAATCCCAACGGCACCGCCACTGCGAACACCGACGGTTTTTCCTTCAGCACGCGGCTGAACAATATGGGTTCGATGGCGCTTTTCGACCGCGCCGAACCGGATGGTTATCCCGAGGTGGGACCGCCCTGGATCAGCGCGGGCACATTGGTCGAACGCATCCGCTACACTCAGGCTTATTGCACGGCCGGCACGGGCGACGACGCTGGCAATCACGTCTGCGACCCGGTGGCGCTGCTCAAGAAAAAGCTGCCTTCCGGAAGTTGGGACAACGCCGGCGCTGTCGCGGATTACTTCCTGGGTATCCTCTACCCGGGTGAAGGCGCTGGAAACCTCGCGTTGTATCGCCAGGCTGCCGTCAATTACCTTAACACCGCTGACAACGGCACCACCGCCTCTGCGTTCAGCGGTTTGGGCAACACGACGGCCACCTACGACACTCGCGTGCGCGGCATGGTTTCCATGCTGATGACCTTTCAACGATTCCAGGAGCAATAGATTTTATGCAACAAAAGTCATTCAACATCCTTTCGCGTCGGGCTTTTTTAAGCCAGTCGTTCAAGACCAGCATGGCCGTGGCCCTGGCCACCTTGACGGACATTCCCTTCGTCATGAAGCGGGCGCTGGCCGAAGGCAGCATTGGCCTGAACGGTAAGAAAATCCTCTTCATCTGGTTGCGCGGCGCCAACGACGGATTGAATTCTGTCATCCCGGTGCAGGATCCGACGTACTATAACATCCGTCAGCAGATCGCCATTCAGAAGGATGCGGGGATCAATTACTCGAACACCGGCCCGTGTTTCGATGCCACGCAATACGCCGATGCGACTGCGGCGCCCCGCTTGTCTGCCGATAACACTTACAGTTACGACCGGGCCATCTCGCTGGGCAACGGTTTCGCGGCGCTGCATCCCTCGTTGAAATTCCTCGCCCCGGTTTACAATGCCGGCGATCTCGCGCTGATCCATCGCGTGGCCTACCCCAGGCAGTCGCGCTCGCATTTCGACTCACAGAATTACTGGGAAAACGGCAACCCGAACAACAACCTTTCCAAAGATGGCATTTTTTATCGCACCATCATGGAATCCGGCCTGGCCAACACCTCCCCGCTGACGGGTGTTTCCATCCAGTCGTCGCTGCCGCTGATTCTGCGCGGCTCGGACGCTGCCATGACCAACCTGACCAGCCCCACTCGTTATGACCTGCTCGGCGTGCCGTCGCCCGCCGGCGATGCCAAGGCCTTCAATTCAATCATCGGCGCGAATTACCATCCGTTTCCGGGCAAGCGCAACCGTGACTTGCTTGAACTGCAGTACCAGAACATGTCGAACACCCTGCGCATCTTCGCGAACATTGACTTCTCTGAGAACGGCAACGTCTTCCGAGACAACGTGGTCACGGACGGCGATCAGGAATGGTACAACGCCAACGGCGGACAAGGTTATTACCTCTTTCCCACCACCAGTGCCAAGAACGGCGGCTGGCAGCGGCCCGCCGGCGGTGGACAGAACGCCAACAAATACGTGGTATCCACCGGACATCACGGTTTCTTTGGCAATCTCAAGGCGGCGGCCATGATACTAAACAAAACGGACGCCATCATCGCCGGCACGGAGTTTAGCGGTTTTGATACGCATCAGACCCAAGGCGGCGCCACCGGCCAGCACGCGAACTTGCAGCGCGCGATCGGTTGGTCCATGTATGCTTTGAGCAAGTACTTTACGAATTACGCCGACAAGGCGACTTGGGATAACACCATCGTGATCACCTTGTCCGAGTTTGGCCGCACCTCGGTGGAGAATTCCGATGACGGCACGGATCACGCCGAGGCGGCGGTTATGTTCGTCGCCGGCGGCGGAGTCAAGGGCTACGGTCAAGGCAACACATACGGCGTTTTCGGTTGCAGCGATAACCCCGCGATTGATCCGATCCCTTGGAAGCCCGGGCCGCGGACCACCAATGCGTCCACCTGTGGCACCATGTTCGCCGCCGGGTTTGCGGAGAGCGCCACGACGGTGAATCCCACGACCGCAGGTTATCTGCGGCGCTCGGCGGATTTTCGATCAGTCTTGGGTGAGGTCATTCGCAAGCATCTCGGTGCAACCCAAAACCAGGTAAACCGGATCATTCCCGCTTATGCGAATCCGGGCGAATGCCTGCTTTCGGGCGGTATCTCCAGCGTGGACGGCGTCAGAATCCGGGGGGAATTGGGTATCCTTTAACCGGCACTGATTCAGAATCGCAAATCCACATCACTTGGGCGGCACGTTCAAAGCCATCCTCACGTTGGCGCTTGGCTGCGTGGCGATGCGCGCAGTCGCGGCTTCCGTCACCAATCCCCCGTCAGCCGACACCAGCTTGATGGAGATCGCGCCCACCAACAACAATGGCGCGCAAGCCTGGGTGCTTTCCGGGAAAATCCAGAACGATTTTTACCGCATGCGAGGGTTGTATAAGTTCGATTTGACCAACATCCCCACAAACGCACAGGTTAATTCAGCCGCATTGAACATAGAAGTTACCCGCGTGCCCGATGAACCACCCGTAAACTCCACTTTCGGCCTGCGCCGGATGCTGCGCGCCTGGGGGGAGGGCAACAAATTCGCCGACCCGATCAACAACCCCGGTGACCGTCCCGGCCAGGGGCGGCCTGCCACCGAAGGCGAAGCGACCTGGCAGTGCGCGTTCTTTCCCACGAATGAGTGGTCGGCCCCGGGTGGGGCCGAGGGTTTGGATTTTTCCAGCTCGGAAAGTTCCTTTGAATTGATCGGCGGACTCGGCTCCTACCGCTTTCCTTCCACGCCAGAACTCGTGGCGGATGTTCAAGACTGGGTCAACCAGCCGGACCTGAATCACGGCTGGCTGCTGCGTTCCAACGATGAGGTCACGATTCTCACGGCCCGACGCTTTGCCTCGCGCGAAGATCCGGACTTTCACCCGACACTGGAGGTGGATTTTTTTGTACCCCCGCGAATTGCTACCACAACCCGCAGCAACGGGGAGTTCGCTCTAACTTTCACGGCTTGGGCCGGCCAGAATTACACCGTGGAATTCCGCGATTCACTCGCCTCCGGCGCGTGGCAAACGCTCACCAACCTTGGCGTTGCATCAATCACATCGCACCTTTCGGTTACGGACTCGGTCCTTCAGCCGCAGAGGTTTTATCGGCTTACGTCGAACTAGACGATGCTCCGTGAGATTCCGACTGGTCGGCGCGGTTCGGAATCGTCAAGGCGGTGAACCTGACTTACGCGGGTAACGATTCCATTCCCGGGAGCGAACTGAAGACTTGGTGAACAGTTTTTCCATCGTCTGAATTACGAACCTTGCAACTGCCGGTTCATTGGAAGCCCGCGGCCCCGCAACATTCAGCACGCGGATGCCATGCTGGACCAAGAAGTCCCGCAGCCGATCTGCGGCGTTGTTGCCCTCACGGATTTCCGACAGGTGCAAGCACGGCTTGCTGAGTTCTGCCGCCAAGTCCACCGTCAGCTTCGAGCCGCCGCTCAGTTCAGGCGCGATGCTGAAAATCACCGTGCCGTCGGAGTCGCGCACGTTCCACTTGGTTCGCTGCGGGTAATCCTCGTCGGGCGTTTCTCTTAACTCGTAGCACCCTTCCAGCGCACCATCCTCGGTCAAACGGCCGCGCGGACACCAACCGCCGTGCGGAATGCCGTGGGCAAGGGCAAAATCCAACGCCGCGCGGTCCGCCCCGGTTTGTCCGCCGGAGACGATGCGCTCCACGGGCAAGGCCGGTTGGCTCAACGCCGTATCGCGCGGATGAATCAGCTTGCGTTTGTCCGCCACGCGCCAAGACTAATTCATCAAACCCGACATGGCGACTGATTTGAAAACCGTTGCAGCCGAGATGGGCCTGGAAAAATTCCAGCGTCACATCTTTCTCTGCGCCGACCAGACCAAGCCCAAGTGTTGCGACAAAGGACTGGGCCTGGCTTCCTGGGAATTCCTGAAGCAACGCTTGAGTGAGTTGGGGTTGACCGGCTCCGGCTCCACAGTTTTTCGCACCAAGGCCAACTGCTTGCGCGTATGTCAAAACGGCCCCATCGCTGTCGTGTATCCAGAGGGGGTCTGGTATCACTCCTGCACGCCTGAGGTGTTGGAACGCATTATTCAACTGCACTTGATCCGCGGCGAGATTGTCGCTGAATACGCCTTCGCTCGGAATCTCCACTTCGCCCCTTCAATGTAACCTGGCGCAAGCTGGCCGCTGTTATGCCACGGCTTTATCTGATTCTCGCGGATACGATCTTGGCCATGCACGTGCTCATCGTGTTGTTCAACGTGCTCAGCTTGCCGGTGATCTGGGTCGGCCGTTTCGTGAACTGGCGATTCGTCCGTAATTTCTATTTCCGCGTCATTCACCTCGTGATGATCGCCTGCATCGCGCTGCAAGCATTGGCCGGGCAGGTTTGCCCGTTCACCAGTTGGGAAAATGACCTGCGCGCCCTGG
Source organism: uncultured Bifidobacteriaceae bacterium (assembly GCA_964502895.1). Classification (GTDB taxonomy): domain Bacteria; phylum Verrucomicrobiota; class Verrucomicrobiia; order Limisphaerales; family JADLHS01; genus WYBW01. The sequence goes on along the minus strand of CAZCZP010000109.1, from coordinate 3,527 downwards.
CAGGCGCCGACCCGCGCTATGCGACATCCTTCGTCGGTCACTGGCTGCAACGGTTGATTTTCTGCGAAGCGGACGAGCGCGTCTTTACAATCGCGTATGTCATTTTCTTCGTGCTCGTCCTCGCAACACTCATCCTCGTTAAACCCAATCGGGCTGGTTACAAATGCAAGCAAACTGCGAATCAGACGGTCGCTGGCAGGTAGGTAGTGGCCAGCCTTAATCAGGACGCTTACTGCTGATATTGCCGCTTGACGTACCGGAGCGAAATCCCGTAACAATCGCGTCACCCAAAAGCAACCGTGTCGTAACAGAACATTTTGACCGGCAATGCCAACGCGACAAACTTCATTTCGGAATCGCCAATGAAAACAATCTCTACTCTCATAGGTTGTGCGCTCGTCTCTCTTTCAACCGCTCACGCGGCCAACATTGCTTGGGTCAGTTTCCACGCTGGGGACAATGCGCCCGGTGCCGGTGCGGCTGGACTGGGTTTCACCCAGGCCCCGGACATAGGTTACACCCAATTGCTGTCTGCCAACGGTCATACCGTGACCCGGTTTGTGACGAAGAACGATCCGGTCCAGGCGGATGCCGACTTTCTCAACGGCTTCGATCTCGTCATAATCGGCCGTTCTGTTGACAGCGCGAACTACCAGCAGGGAAATGAACTTGCCTTCTGGCACAGCACGATAACCCGTCCGGTGATCAACATGTCGGGCTACACGCTGCGCAGTTCCCGCTTGGGCTTCACGACGGGCACCACCATTCCGGACACGGCTGGCACGGTTGGTTTGGAAGCGCTCGTGCCAAGTCATCCGATTTTTAATGGCGTCGCGCTTGGGGCGGGCAACGTCATGGTGAATTCCTACGCCGGCATACAGACGTTCGGGACAAATACCCAACGCGGCATCTCCGTGAACACCGACGCGCTGGCGGCTGGCGGAACGGCATTGGCGCGGATTGCCACGGCCGGCGATCCGGCCTTGAACGGCATGGTCATCGGCGAATGGGCGGCGGGCGCCGTAATATACGGCACCAACACGCTGTCGAACAGGCGATTGGTCTTTTTGAGTGGCAGCCGTGAACACGCCGCAGCGCCGACCAGTTCTCAGATCGCCGGCATCTACGATCTGAGCGCGGATGGCCAGTTGATGTTTCTGAACGCAGTCAATTACATGGCCAGTCCCGTGCCCGAGCCGTCCACATATCTATTGCTGGGCTTTGGCGCTCTGGCACTGCTTTGGCGCTGGAAACGGTCCTGACACGCCTTCCGCCTTCCAACTCCAAAAGGCGCGCCCGCTTCCCGCGTGCTTTCCGCATTGTGGTTTCATCGGCATTAGGGATAGGCTACACGATAAAATCGTTGCACCTCGCCAACTGCGGAATTCGTAAAAACGAAATCTGTGCTCGTCGAAGTTGCCGCACCCAGGGTCAGCCAGTTTGGAAAAAGTAGATTGGTTTTCGTCTGCACCGTGTAAGTCACATTGCTGATACCCTGCCAGCGAATGATTCCCGGCGGGGAAATGGCCAACAGCGGCGGCGGCACAACTGGTTGGGTCGCCGGTAGTGTGATGCTGAAGTCCCGGACGACGGCCATGTGCTGCATGCCGGAAGCAGTCGAATCGCCGAATTGAACCGGAGCAACATCGCCAAGCGGCACGTAGTTGGTGGAGACAAACACCAGGCCGTTGGGCAACGCGCGCGAAGGCATGGCGACTGGGACAAGTGAATTGGTCAACGAAAAGCTGACCAGCACGCGGTCGTAACGCTCGCTTCGGCCCAGGTTTGTGTTCGGCCCGCCGTTCAAATCGGTCGGTACGGGTGTATCACTCAAGATTGAACCCAGCTCCGCGACCCCAGCTTCACCCTCAGAATAGAAGTTGAAGTCACCCGCCACGATGATCCAGGCGTTGGCTGGGACGTTGGTGCTGAGATAGGCTTTGAGTTCGGCGGCCTCGGCCGCGCGGCGGGAGACATCGCTCCCGGAATTACTGGCTTTGAGATGGACGCTGACAACATAGAGATCGTTCGTCCCGGGAACATCAATCCGCGCCCAGGCGAATCCACGGTCATTGACTCCCGGGTCGCTGTCCACCCACGAGCCACTGGCGATCATCGGATAGCGGCTGATAATTCCGTTCGGGATGCTGTAACCGGACTCGCGAAAGTAAACGAAGTTCGTTCCGAACGTGTTGTCGAGCATTTCCCGGAAGGCGGCTGCCGTGTTGATGCCTGCGCCGCCCGTGCTGGCATAATTGAATTCCTGGATGGCGACGATGTCCGGCTTGAGTCCTTTGAGGATGTTCAAGCCGGGCGTTTCGTAGCGCTGATTGTTGCCGGAACTCAGGTTTGCTGCCATGACGCGGAGCGTGATGTTGCTTTGTGCGTCCGCGTGCGTAGGAAGGAGAAGGGCAACGAGCATGACGCCGTTTCCAACACAACGAAGGAGCTTTGAATTGAATACCATGAATGAGACTGCGTTCAATTATGCGCGCCCGATGCAAAAGGCAAGCAGCCGATAAATCTTCGGCAGCGTTTGTGTTTCGACTCGGGGCTGGACGGAGGCTCGTGTTTACTCTAGGTTTTCCACATGCCAAATGCGCCGAAGAGCGCCGTGCCGGCTAATCCGGCCAAGGCCAGCGTGCCGTTCGAAGAGGCTTTGCACAAACTCGAATCCATCGTCGAAGCGATGGAGTCGGGGGATTTGCCCCTCGAAGGTTTGCTCGCAAAATACGAAGAGGGCATGAAGCTGGCGAAAATCTGCCAGGAAAAACTGGCCGACGCCGACGTGAAGATTCAGCAGTTGGAAAAAACCGCAGGCGGCGAACTGAAGTTGAAGCCGCTGGCCGTGGAGTTGTCCGAAAGTTGATACCCCTGAACTGGCGACCCGATTCAAGACCCAAAACTATGAGCCGATATCTCGACATGGTGGACGAGCCGTTGCAATTGAAGAAGCTCACAGTGGATCAGATGCTCAAGCTGGCGGAAGAAATCCGTCACGAGCTGATCACGGTGCTGGCCAAGAACGGCGGACATCTCGGGCCAAACCTTGGGGTCGTCGAACTGACTCTCGCTCTGCATCACGTCTTCAACACACCCAAGGACAAATTCGTCTGGGACGTGAGTCATCAGGTCTATGTCCACAAGTTGCTCACGGGGCGGAAGAATCGCTTTCATACCATCCGCCAAACCGACGGCCTCAACGGTTTCGCCCTCCGCACCGAAAGCCCGCATGACTGTTACGGCGCCGGGCATGCTGGTACGGCGTTGTCCGCTGCGCTCGGCATGTGTGCGGCGCGTGACCAGCGCAAGAGTGACGAAAACGTGGTCTGCATTTTCGGCGACGCGGCGCTGACCAACGGCATTTCTTACGAGGCGCTCAACAACATCGCGCACACAACCAAGAGATTTATCGGCATCCTCAACGACAACGAATGGAGCATCGCCAAAAACGTCGGCGCGATTTCCACTTATTTGAACAAAGTCATCACCCACCCGCGTTACAACCGGTGGTCAAAAGATTTCGA
>CAZCZP010000108.1:0-12328 GCA_964502895.1 uncultured Bifidobacteriaceae bacterium | reverse complement strand
CGGATGATAAACAGGTCTTTGACGAACCGGCTTGAATGGAAGTTGCGATAGAAACGCGTGATGATTTTGACGGCTTCATCCGCGTTATCGGTGATTTGGTACAGGTTCAGATCGTCGGGCGAAATCAACTGGTCGCGCAACAAATGTTCGCGAACATGTTTGTCCCAGGTTTTCCAGTACGTGCCGCCCGGCCGGTCAATAAGCACGAGAGGCATAAGCTGGCTTTTGCCAGTCTGCATGAGCGTGAGCGCTTCGTAACCTTCGTCCATCGTTCCAAACCCGCCGGGGAAGAGCGCGATGGCGTCTGAATGCCGGATGAAAATCAGTTTGCGCGTGAAGAAGTATTTGAACGTGACGAGTTTCTTGTCCTCGCGGATGACCGGATTGGCCGTTTGTTCCCACGGCAGACGGATGTTGACACCGAAACTGTTTTCCGGGCCCGCGCCCTCGTGGCCCGCCTGCATGATGCCCGGCCCGGCGCCGGTAATGACCATGAAGCCGGCGTCCACAATTTTTTTCGCGAACTCCTGCGCCTGCTGATACTCCATCTTGCTTTGCGCCGTGCGCGCGGAACCGAAAATTGTCACCTTGCGAGTGCCAGCGTAAGGCGCAAACAGGCGGTACGCATACCGCAGTTCGCGCACGGCAGTCTGGATGACGCGAACGTCGCCCGTGTCTTTTACGTCGGCGAGCAACTTGAGCGCGTTTTCGATGATGTCGGCGACCGCCTCCTCGTTATGCCCGCCGCCTTTGAAGGAAATGAGTTCCTGCACGCGGCGGCGCAATTCGGGGTCCACCGGCGGTTTCTCGGGCCTGGTCATCATGGGCGGAAGCATAACGGCGAGGACGCCAAAAGCAAACCACGGCGCATAATTCGCCGTTGGCGCAAGAGTCAGCCCATCTCCGCGAAGTGGCCCAGCAACTTGGACTTCTCAATCCGGGTGAGGTCAGCCGCAAGATTTTTCTGGATCTTCGCCCGCAGTTGCGGCGGCAACTCTTCGAGAATCTGGTGGTTGATTTCCTTGCTCGCCGCGAAATAACAAGACTCGAAATCGTCCCGACGCATGAGGGTGTTCATACGTTCCACGAGCCGGCGCGCCAGCCGCTTGCGCTGTTCGAGCACGATATTGTGCCGCTCGCCCTGGGACATGGCTCCGTTGGCGGCGTTCGGCCCGGCGCCTTTCGGGAATCGCCCGGCCAGGTCGCTCACCGTGTCAATAAGACGGTCATGGGCGGACTCGTTGTTGAACGCCTCCATCAATTCGAGCCGGGGGTGGCGCGTAAAGCGCGAAGTTTCGACGCGGTAAGCTTTGAAGGATGCCAGGTCAGCCACGAGCAACCATTTGTTTTTCATAAGGCGCCGAGTTTGTTGTGCCTCATTCTGCTTTCCCTTCCCACCCGCACCACACGTGGCAGCCATGTTTGGTTTCGGGCTTGTGGACAACTTAGAACCAGCCGCCGGTGGAATGCAAAGGAAAATCCTCCCAAAATATCACTGCGGGATTTTCCCTGCGTCGCTCAAACCCGTTGCCCGGAGGCGGTGGTTGTCGAAAGGCAAAACAGCGGCGCGCGACCGTTCCGCGTCAAGCAGGCGGATTACGGAGTGGATTCTTCCTTAGGCTTCTTCCAACGCTCCCAATCCGTGAGGAACAATTGTTCGGGCCAGAAACCGCCTGGCGCTTTGCGTAGTGGAAAATAGGGCGGGATTTCCTCCTTGACCATGCTCGCAAGGACGAACCTTCCCCAGTTGTGTTCATCTCGGCGCGCGAATTCGGTGAGCTGCGGGCGCAAGCGGCTGTCGAATGTTTGCGGCGTGAGATAAAGCGCGCGAACCGGCTTGAGATAATCGTTCACTTTGAAGAATTCCGATTGGGTATTGAGCGTGAGCCAGAGGCACTGGCGCTTCCCGTACCACGCGACCGCCCAGGGAATGTCGCTCATCATCAATTCGTTCTCGCCCATCCAACCGGCGGTTTGTTCGATGAGCGGCGGGTAGTAGGGCGGATACGCCACTGGCGACGACCTCGGCGGGAGGAACGAGTAAATCATCGGCAGACACATCACGACCCCGAATGCACCGACGACCACAAAGCGCAGGCCTTGAAACAAAAGCGCCATCTGATCAAGCAGCAGGAAAAACAAGCTCGCGCCGTAAACCACCACCAGCGGAAACAGCAGGATCACCAGATTTTCGGAATTGATGTCCGGAGAATCGTCCGAAAGTTGCGTGCGGCCCAACGACTGGACGATGACCAGCAGCGCCAGTGTCCCGACCAGAAAATAACGCAGCCGCCGGATCGCCAGGCTGCGAAAGCCGATCAACAGGCCAACCAGAAAGAATGGCGTAATCCAATTGCCTCCGAGCCTGGGAAGATCGTTCTGGAGTATCTGGCGTGAATTGGTCAGCAATTTGGCGATCACCGGCCGCAGAATCCCGCGCGCGTAATTTGGTTCGAGCGACCGCTGCAACTGGTTTTCCGCGTACAGCCCCGCTCCTTCCACAACGGCAAAACTTGCGGTGCCAAAGGGCGTGCCGCTCACACTGTAGTTGCGAGATAGCCACGGACCGGTCACGGCGAGGAACACCCCGAATGCGGCCAGCGCCAGCACCACTCGCCGTTGTCCGGCAAACACGAGGAAAAAAACCACCACGGGAATGATGACCCAGCCAAAGGCGTATCGCGTCAACATGCCAAGCCCCACCAACAAGCCTGCGGCCGCCGCGAGCAGGATCAACCTTCCAACACCCCGCTTCGGCTCGCGCACTTCTTCTTCGATCAAAACCAGGCACCACACCAGTCCCGTAAAGATCAACAGGAGCAGCATCGTGGACAAACCCGAGACGCTGAATCGCCATAACAATTCGCATCCGAACAAAATGGCGGCGGACAACCACGCAACGCCGGGATCAAATAATTTTCTCGTCAGAAAAAATATCAACACGACGACGGCGAAGAGAATTACCTGGTTCAACAAGCCGATGAGGAAATCGTGGGGATGCCACCAGAACCGGTTGTCCTTACGCCAGAGTCTGTTGTCAGGCGAATCCGTGAATGGCAGCAGCCGGCGTTCGATGAATCGCGGCATCGCCTGGCGCACCGCCTCCGCTCCTTTCAACGTTGCCGAGTAAACCTTCATCCATCCCGCCAGCACAACCGGGTAAACCGGTGGGTTGGCCAGGTCCGGATGCATGGTCTTGAGTCGAGCGTGGTCGGCCGGCTGGCCGGCGGGAGTCACACCCGCTATCTCTTCGTTGCGCTGCTTGACCAGATGGATGCTCAGGGGCCGAATGAATTGCGTCGTAAAACCTTTCCCCTCGGAAATGTTCCGCGCCACCTGCGCGGCGTCCATCGCTTCCTGAGTGCTCAGGTTGCGAAACGAACGCCAGTTGTAACCGACCGTCAGCATCACCAGCGCGAGACAGGGCAGCGAGAACTTGACATAACGCAGCCACGGGCCGACTTCGAGCTTGTGAATCAGGTCCTGCAAATACGGCATAATCAAAATCCCTCGAGATGATAAGTGTGCAGCTTGCGGTGAAACGTGCGCCGGCTCATGCCGATCTTCTTGGCCGCAAGCGTGCGATTTCCATCCGTTTCCTTCAAAGCGCGAATGATCAACTGCTTCTCGGCTTCCTTCACCGTCAGGTCATTCCGGGCGAGCAACCGGGCCGGATCAACGCTGACGGTCGCACCGCCGCCTTGCCTCACCCAAGGTGGAAGGTCGCGCGCGGAAATTCGCTGGCCCCGGCAGAGGACCACCGCGCTTTCAATAGCGGTTCGCAACTCACGCACGTTGCCCGGCCAGGAGTAGTTCATCAACAGGTCGAGCGCGTCGGCCGTAAAATCCGCGACCGGCTTGCCATTCGTGCCGGCGAACTCGAGCAAGAAGCTTTGCGCCAGCAACGAAATGTCACCCGTGCGCTCGCGCAACGGCGGCAGATGAATCTCCACAACCCGCAGCCGAAAAAAAAGGTCCTCACGAAACGTCCCCGCCTTGACGAGTTCCTCGAGGTTTTTGTTGGTCGCCGTAATCAGCCGCACATCGGCGCTGAGCGTTTTGCCCGAGCCGACGCGTTCAAACGTACGTTCGCCCAGAAAACGCAGCAGTTTGATCTGAATCGTAGCGTCAATTTCGCCGATCTCGTCCAAAAACAACGTGCCGCCTTGCGCCTGCTCAAAACGGCCGACGCGCCGTTCATGCGCGCCGGTAAACGCGCCCTTCTCATGACCGAACAGCTCGCTCTCCAGAAGCGTTGAAGCCAGGGCCGCGCAATGCACTGTCACGAGCGGCGCCTTGGCGCGCGGACTGAGTTGGTGAATGGCCCTGGCAATAAGTTCCTTGCCTGTGCCGCTCTCGCCCAACAACAACACCGTCGCGGGCGAAGGCGCGACTTGTTTGACCACCTCGAAAACCTCCTGCATCGGCGCCGACTCGCCCACGATATGCGCCAGCCCGAACTTTGAATCGAGCTGCTGGCGGAGCGATTGATTCTCGCTTTCGAGATTCTGCCGGCGTAGCGAGCGCGTGATCCGCATCTCCAGTTCGTCAATTTGCAATCGCCCCTTGGCAATGTAATCATCCGCCCCGCGCTTCATCGCTTCCACCGCAACTTCTTCTGAACCATAAGCCGTCATCAGAATACAGACGGGCGGTTTGGCCAGTGATTTCGCGCGCGCGATCAGCTTCATCCCGTCTTCGCTCGGCAGCCGAAAATCCGTGAGCAACACATCGAAGTGCTCGCGCTCCAGTAAATCCGTGGCGGTCTTGACATCCTCCGCGAGGTAAACGTCATAACGATCCTCCAACGCCGCACGCAAACCCTCGCGCTGGGTTTTCTCATCATCCACAATGAGCAAAGTCGGATTCACAATCGGAGCACAGTTCGTATCAGCCCGGCGTGCATTGCGCAAGCGACGGGGTGGGCCATTGCAATCGCTGGTGTTGAACTTCCTCCTCGCGGTTACGCATTCAACGAACTCCAGATTGCTTCCGCCGCGGCGCGCGGATTTTCCGCGGCGTAAATCGGCCGGCCAATTACGACCCAGTTGGCGCCGGCGGCAATCGCTTCCCGTGCGCTTAACGTGCGCTTCTGGTCGTCGCCGGCGGGTTCGAGGCGGACTCCGGGCGTGACGAACTGCGTACTGCGAGGCATGGATTGCCGGAGTTCGGCCACTTCAAGCGGTGAACAAACCAATCCGCGCAAGCCGGAACTTGTCGCCATGTTGGCCAGCCGGCGCGCCTGGCGGGCGACGTTCGGATCAAGTCCAATCTCACTGAGCGCCCGGCTGTCGAGACTCGTCAGCACGGTCACACCCAACACCAACGGCGGCGCGTGTCCCAATTCCCACGCCGTTTCCTCGGCGGCATGCTCGGCGGCCTTGAGCATTTCCACCCCGCCGATTGCATGGACCGTGAGCATCTGGACATCCAGTCGCACCGCTGAAGCCACTGCTTTAGCCACCGTATTGGGAATGTCATGAAACTTCAGATCGAGGAATACCGCCGCGCCAGTCTTGCGAAGCTTGCGGACAATGTCCGGGCCTGCCGCGGTGAAAAGTTCGCTGCCGACTTTGAAAGCACCCACCACCGGCGCGATCTGTTCGGCGAGTTGCAGCGCCTTTTCGACCGTGGGCACATCCAGGGCGGCGATAATCGGATTACGCATCGCCGTGAATATCTGAATGCGCGCTGCCGAACAAAAGCCTAAATTTTGTCCGGGCAGGGTCGCAGGCCGTTTTGACTTCGCTTCGCGATTCCCCTAGCCTGCCCGCATGAGAGTGATTCGTCAAACCGACGCAAACTTCACCCAGCAATTGGCCGAACTGACGGCGCCTTCGAGCTTGTTCGATCCGGTTATCGAACAACGCACGCGTGCGATTCTCGACGAGGTCCATGCGCGCGGCGACGCAGCTTTGCTGGAACTCACGGAGCGGTTTGATGGCGCCAAACTTACTGCGGAACAACTGGCCGTAACTCAGGCTGAGATCATGGCCGCGTCGCTGAAAGCGGACGCATCACTTCGCGCGGCGGTGGCCGAGGCGGAGAAGCACATCGCGGACTTCGCCCGGAAATCACGGCGGAAGAATTGGGAGATGAGAAATTCCCACGGCGCAAAGGTCGGCGAAAAGTTTGACCCTTTTCAGCGCGTGGGAATTTATATTCCCGGTGGAACTGCGCCGCTTGTCTCGACGGCGCTGATGACCATCACGTTGGCGCGCGTGGCGGGGTGCAAGGAAATCGTGGTCTGCACACCTTGCGGAAGCGATGGCAGAATAAATTCCGCCCTGCTATTCGCGGCTCGGGCCGCTGGCGCGACGGAAATTTATCGAGCAGGTGGCGCGCAGGCGATTGCAGCGATGGCTTCCGGCACAAAAACGATTCGCCGGGTGCAAAAAATCTTTGGCCCCGGCAATGCCTATGTCGTCACGGCGAAAAGATTGCTCGTTGGCTACGTTGCAATTGATCTGCTCCCCGGTCCCAGCGAAGTGCTCGTGCTCGCCGACGAAACGGCGAATCCAAAATTTGTTGCCTCCGATTTGTTGGCGCAAGCCGAACATGGCTCAGGTCACGAACGCGTATGGCTCGTGACGACCTCAGCCAACGTGTTGAAAACAGTGGAAAAAGCAATCGCCAGGCAATTGCCCAAGCTGGCGCGGCGCGCATTCATTCAGCGCGCCCTCGACAACAACGGCTGGCTGATTCAGGTGAAATCGCTCGATGATGCTGTCAGCTTGGTGAATCAACTGGCTCCGGAACATTGCGAAGTGATGACACGCAATCCCCGCAAAGTTTCGGAAAGCATTCTGACTGCGGGCGCAATCTTCCTCGGCCCTTGGTCGCCGACGGTGCTGGGTGATTACGTGGCTGGCCCGAGTCACACGCTGCCCACCGGCGGTGCGGGTGCTTCGTTCGCGGGACTGACGGTGGACCAGTTTCAACGGCGCACGAGTGTGGTGGAATACAATCACGGCTCGCTCAAGAAAGCGCTGCCGGCCGTGAAGGAATTCGCGGAACTCGAGGGACTGAGCGCGCATGGAGCGAGTGCTGAAGTTCGACTTGGTACAACTCTTAGCTTACGAAGCAGCCATGCCCAAACATAAATGGAAACTTGTTAGTGAATACCCCATCACTGAATACAGTTGCGGTGTGAAGGCTGGAGATAAGGTCAGGCTTCGCCATGACATTATTGTTCGTTACGCGAATGGAAAGCCAAGTGGTGCTGTCCATCATAGGGGTGAAATCTGGTCTGTTCTGACCGGCTCAAAGGAGAAATCAATTGTCGTGTGGCTTAGGCGACCTGATGGCAACCACCACACTTGGAGTGATAATGCGGAGTTTTGGAAATCATTTGACGTCGTCTCCTCGAAAGCAAATCGAAAACTCATTCGCCCGCTCGTGCGCGAGTTGCACGCCTACGTGCCGGGTGAGCAGCCGAAAATCACGGGGTTGATCAAGCTTAACACGAATGAGAATCCGTATCCGCCGTCGCGGCGCGTGTTGCAGGCGGTACGGGCAGCGGTGGACGGGCGGTTGCGGCTCTATCCGAATCCGACGGCGGAGCGGCTGCGTGAGAAACTGGCGCGGCTGCATCGGTGCCAGCCGGAGAACATCATCGTGGGTAACGGCTCGGACGAATTGCTGGCGCTGGCCGTGCGGTGTTTCGTTGAACCGGAGGGACGAGTTACACGTGTCCCAAATCAAAAGTCAGGGACTCGTGCAACTCGTCCCTCGGAAGTGGTCCAATATTTCACCTCCAGCTACTCACTCTATCCGGTGCTTGCGGACATTCACGGTGCTGTGAAGAACGCCGTGCCGCTCAAGCCGGATTTCAGTTTTCCGGGCATCGCGGACTTGAAGCGCGGCAAACTCTGGAACTTCGACGCGGCCCTCACGTTTGTCACCACGCCAAACGCGCCAAGTGGGCGAGGCTACTCGACGCGAGAACTTGCAAAGCTCTGCCAGACCCAGCGCGGCGTAGTGGTGCTGGACGAAGCTTACGTGGATTTCGCGGACGAGAACGCAATGTCATTGGCGCTAAAACATCCACACGTGCTGGTGGCCCGCACGTTCTCGAAGGCCTATTCGCTATGCTTTCAGCGGGTGGGCTATTTTGTCGGGCATCCGGAACTTATCGCCGCGCTGCACAAGATTCGCGACAGCTACAACGTCAACGGCCTCGGGCAAATCGCAGCGGAGGCGACACTCGATGACCTGGCTTATTACCGCGCGAATTTCCGCAAGATCATTGCGACGCGGCGAAAGCTGAGCCGTGAGCTGGAGAAACTCGGTTTCCGGGTTTTGCCGAGCCAGACGAATTTTATTCTCACAAAGCCGGCACGCTTTGCGGCGAAGGTTTGGCTGGAGAAATTGCGCGCTCGAAAGATTCTCGTGCGCTGGTTCAGTGCGCCGGAAGTGAACGATTTTTTACGCATCACCATCGGAACGCCCGAGGAAGCTGACAAACTGGTGAAAGCCGCGCGAGCGATTCTACGCTGACAGGCCGCATCAGGCGCCAGTCGGGTGCGGAGGTTTTTGTCTCGCGTAGTAGGTCCAGAACGCGGCCACTTCCCGCATCATGCTGTAAGGAATCTGGCTCAGGAAATATTTCTGACGCGCTGGAACCGTGCAAACGTCGAAGCCCGCCCGCTGATAGGATAGCTTGATGCGCGGCAGGTGATAAAAATGGCTCACTGCCAAAACGCGGTTCGCCCGCCATTGCCGGAAAAGCGGAACGGTGTTGCGAACGGTCGCTTCGGTGTTCAAACCGTGTTGGTCCACAAAAATGTCCTCGGCCCGGACGCCGTGTTGGATGGCGTAACGGCGCATGGCCTCCGTTTCGTGAATTGTTCCATCACCGGGACCGCCCGACATCACAACCCGTCGCACGAGGCCGCTGCGGTAAAGTTCACAGGCGGTGCGAACGCGATCTTCGAGCGCGTCGGACAAGCGGCCGTCCTGGTAAGCGCGCGCGCCGAATACCACGACGACATCCGCTGGCCGGCGATAGTCGGTGTTGCCGAAGAACAACATTTGCGCGAGCGGGAATACGCCAAATAAGAACACACAGCCACCGACCACGCGCCAGGCGATCACACGTCGCTGTTCCGCGCCAAGCGACCACGCTTCGCGCGCGACGAGCAACATTCCGATGCAAACGAACGATGAAAGCGGCACTGGGAATCCCGTGGCGATGCGATCCGTTGCCAGCAGGCAGTAAAATGTAACCACATTCATCGCGGCCACGCTGGCCAGCGCCACCGCCAGCGCGGCGGTGAACAGCGAGCGGCGTGAGCACGCCGGTCGCCGGCAGGCGAACCTCAGCAGCGCAAAGGCGGACACCGCCAGGAGGAACTTGGACAGCCACTCCGGCAGCATGCCAAAACTGATCCACCAGAGGCTGGCGTCGAAGCCGGGCCACAGCAAATCGCCCAGCAGGTTCATAATCGTCAGCAGGGCAACAAAAAGTGCGAAGGCGCGAGTGATCATGTGACCAAGGAAACGACCGCTCAATGTCCGAAGGCAAGACAATTAGCCATCGTCCGCATCGCTGCAGTGTGTCTGATTTCTTTGCTTCCACCGGGCACCTTTTCTGCTAAAAAGTACAGCAGTGTATCTTGATCATTACGGCCTGACAGAGCCGCCTTTTGACATTACGCCGAATCCGCGGTTTCTGTTCTACAGCGCGAAGCACCGGGAAGCCTACAATCATTTGCTCTACGGCATTCGCGAGCGGAAGGGCTTTGTGCAACTGACCGGCGAAGTGGGCGCGGGTAAAACCACGCTGTGTCGCGCGATGCTCGAGCAACTCAACGACCACTACTCCACCGCACTCATTCTCAATCCCGTGATGAGCGCGGACGAATTGATGAAAGCCATCGCGATGGAGTACGGCCTGCCGGTCAACGGTCTCGACCGCCTCAACACGCTGGCCGTCATTAACCAGTTTTTATTGCAGCAGGTCGAGCGCGGGAAGGAAACCGTACTCATCATTGACGAAGCACAAGATTTGACGGACGACTTGCTCGAACAAGTCCGGCTGCTCTCGAACCTCGAAACCGACAATCGCAAGCTGCTGCAAATCGTTCTCATGGGGCAACCGGAATTGCGCGACCGTTTGAACAATCCGCGATTGAAGCAGCTCCGGCAACGCATCACGGTGCGATACCATTTGTGGCCGTTGAGCCGCCAGGAAGTGACGCAATACGTCCGTCACCGCCTGAAGGTCTCCGGCGCGAACGGGACCCCGTGTTTCACGAAGCCGGCGCTGTGGCGCGTGCATCGTTACAGCGGTGGCATCCCGCGTCTGGTGAACGCCGTTTGCGACAAAGCCTTGCTCGCCGGTTTTGTGCAACAGGCCAGGAAGATCAATTACCGGATGGTCGGTCGCGCGGTTCGCGAACTCGAAGGAGACATTCACTCATGAGCCTCATCAATGACGCGCTGAAACGCGCCAAACAAGCGCAACAGGAAAATGCAGCGCCACCCCTGGACTTGCCGTTGCGACCTGCCGAGCCGGTACAAAAGCGAAGTTCCAGCCTTCCGTTGCTAACCGTGGCCGCCCTGATTGTCGCGGTGCTGCTCGGCGGTGGATTCATTTTCATGGCGCTGCAAAAGTGGAACGCGACGCCGCAAGTCGTCAACGCAACCCAAACGGACGTATCACTGCCGCCCATGCTGGATTCTTCCGCGATGCCGACGTCGGGCCAACCCACAACAACAGCGACTGAGCCGAACCTGACTACTAATTTGCCGCCGGCCTCAACGCCGGATGCCTCAATCGCCGCGACCCCCGAGCCGTCCAAGCCGGTTGTCCCCAAACTGCAAGGCATTTTCTATAATCCAAGCCGGCCTTCAGCGGTTGTGAACGGGAAGACTGTTTACGTCGGCAGCCGGGCAGGCGAGGCTCGCGATTTTCTGGTACTGGAAATCAGCCGGGAAAGCGTCACGGTCGGCAATGGCAGCCAGACAAACGTGCTGGTGCTCGAAGAGTAATCCGGCATGTGCCGCCGCCCTCGGGGATGCTTGACGGGTTGAGTTTGCTTGCCTCGCAGACCACGTTCCCGCCATCGTTTCGCGATGATTTCCTTGCGCAAAAAGTTTGCGGAATCGCCTGCTCTCGTCCGGGTCGCCCCGTTCGTCATATTCTTGCTCCTCACTTTTTGCCAGGGGCAATTGGGGGAAGGATCGCGTTATTGGTTTTACCTGGCCAAGACTCTCGTGGGTGCGTGGCTGGTCTGGGAGATGCGCATGTTTGTGACGGAGATGCGTTGGGCGTTCAGTTGGGAAGCCGTCGTCGTGGGAATTGGCGTGTGTGCAATCTGGGTGGGTTTGGACGGCTACTACCCCAAGATTGGAAAGCCCGGCCAACCGTGGAATCCACATGCAGAATTCGGCGAAGGATCAATGTTGGCCTGGTTGTTTGTCGCAGTCCGGATTGCCGGCTCATCAATCATTGTTCCGCCGCTCGAAGAGGTCTTTTACCGCTCATTCTTTTACCGCAGCGTTGCCAAACCGGATTTCCAATCTCTGCCACTGGGACATTTCTCCTGGACGCCCTTTCTTGTCACCTCGGCTGTTTTCGGCCTCGCCCATCCCCAGCAATGGCTGGCCGGCATCGCCTGCGGCGTGGCTTACCAGTGGCTCGTGATCCGCAAACAACGACTCGGCGACGCGATGACGGCTCACGCGATCACTAACTTTCTCCTGGGAGCATGGGTCGTTTGGAAGGACGACTGGAATTTTTGGTAAGTTCATTCTTTAACTTGCACTTCATCATGAGCTCAATCGTAATCGCGGGGATGGCGCAAAATTAAAAAAGAGATAAGAGATTACGATTAAGCGCGCCAAGCCATCATGGCCCACCAGCCCACGCCTCCTGTGCCGCCTTGCGTGCTCTACGAAGACGAGCATCTGCTGGCGGTGAACAAACCGCCCGGCTGGAACACACACTCGCCGTCGCCGTACGCGGGCGATGGTATTTACGACTGGCTCAAACATCGCGAACCGCGCTGGGCGAACCTCGCGATCATTCACCGGCTCGACAAGGAAACCAGCGGCGTGATGGTGTTTGGAAAGACATCGCTCGCGAATCGTTCCCTGGCGGAGCAGTTCGCAAGTCGCACCGTGCGGAAGCAATACATGCTGCTGACCGATCGCCAACCGAAGCAGCGCGAGTTCATGGTGAAATCCAAGCTGATGCGGGTCGGCGAAAAATACGTGAGTGGCAGTCATGGAAGCGCGGCCGAAACGAGGTTCGAAGTGCGAAATCCGAAATCCGAAGTCCAACATCCAGGTCGAGAATCAGCGATTTCCTGCTGTGAACTGA
>CAZCZP010000107.1:0-12433 GCA_964502895.1 uncultured Bifidobacteriaceae bacterium | reverse complement strand
AAATCACTTCCTGATAAAGCCTCCGAAAATCTGCCGCCGCCACAGGTACGGCATTGGTCTTATGACACGGATCGTCCACCGCCTGCGCGACGAGCGCGTCGAGATGTTCCGGTTTCACGCCATGGTCGCCCAGCCTGGTGTTAAGACCAATGCCTGCCAGGAATTCGCTCAAGAATTGAATCGTCGCACGATCCGCCTCTGCGTCGCTGTTTTTGACCACGTCCAAACCGCACGCAAGACCAACACGGCGGTACAAGCCCGGCTTGCGCTCCGCGCAGAATTTCATGCCGGCGACGAGGCAAAGCGCGTTCGCCAGGCCGTGGTGCATCCCGCAAATCGTCGAAAGCGGGTGCGCCAGCGAATGCACGACGCCCAGGTCTTTTTGAAACGCCACCGCGCCCATCGCTGCTGCCACCAGCATCTTGCCACGCGCGTCGAGATCATTGCCATCGCGGCAAGCCCGCGGCAGGGCCTCAACAATCAAGCGCACGCCTTCCAACGCGATGCCGTCGCACATCGGATGAAACGCGGGGCAAGTATAGCTTTCAATGCAGTGCGTGAGTGCGTCCGCGCCCGTGGCGGCGGTGAGTTTCGGCGGCAGGCCGCGGGTCAACTCAGGATCGAGAATCACCAACCGGGCAAGCAATTCGGGATGAAAGATTACCGCTTTTCGTTTTGTAGCATCGAGCGTGATGACGGAACTGCGTCCGACTTCACTTCCGGTGCCAGCCGTTGTCGGGATCGCAATGTACGGCGCAAGGCCCGACCAATCCGTTTCCGAGTAGAATTTGCCAAGATCAAACCCAGGTCGCCTTACCAACACACGCGCGGCTTTGCCGACGTCCAGCGCGCTGCCACCGCCGAAACCGATGACAGCATCGCAACCATTTTTCCGAAAGGCGTCAGCGGATTCGATCACGTCGCTTTCAATGGGGTTGGGGTGAACACCGGAGTAAAGAAACCAGCGGTTGCCCTGCCCTGATTCGCCCAACGCCCGCGCCGTCGTGCGAAAGGCGTCCGTCGGCAGCAAGCCGGGATCGGTGACCACGAGCGGTCGTTTGATGCCGGATTGCTCCAGCCATTTGGGCAACTCCTGGATTGCACCGACCCCAAACAGTGTTTTGGTTGGAAAAGAAAAAGATGTGATGCTCATGTTCTGAATATGCTCGCGCCGGTCTTCAGCGCTTCAGGGCAAACTCATTCCAAAGGGATTGGATCAAGTCGAGGTAAAAGAGGTGCGAGCGGTTGCGCGGTGCAACTTGGCTTGAAACACCGCCTTCAGTAATCTCGCGCCGTGAAACTGATTTCTTGGAATGTGAATGGCCTGCGCGCGGTGTTGCGGAAAAACTTCCTGGAATACCTCGACTCCGAGAAGCCCGATGTGCTTTGCCTTCAGGAAACCAAGTGTGGCCCGAACGATGTCGAGCAACTCTGGCCCACGAAATACACCACCTATTGGAACACCGCTGACAAGAAAGGCTACGCAGGCACGGCCATCTTCGCGAAAACGCGGCCGCTCAACGTCACACCTCACATCGGTGTCGGGGAACACGACAAAGAAGGTCGCGTGTTAACAGCCGAGTTCGCGGATTTTTTTCTGGTGAACGTCTATGTGCCGAATTCGAAACGTGAACTGACCCGGCTTGCCTACCGCCAGAAATGGGATCGCGATTTTCTCCGCTACCTGGAGCGGCTGGAGAAGAAAAAACCCGTGGTCTTCTGCGGTGATTTGAACGTCGCCCACACGGAAATTGATCTGGCCAATCCCAAGGCGAACGTCGGCAATCATGGTTTCACGCCCGAGGAACGCGCCGGCTTTGGCGCGTTTGTGAAAGCAGGTTTCCTCGATACGTTCCGCGAATTCGAGAAAGGCGGCGGGCACTATTCGTGGTGGAGCCAGATGCCCGGCGTCCGCGAGCGAAATGTCGGCTGGCGGATTGATTATTTCCTCGCCAGTTCCACCCTGCGTCCGCGACTCAAACGCGCATTTATCCGCACCGATGTCATGGGCAGCGACCATTGCCCCGTGGGCCTCGAAATCGTTTGACCGTTGCAACAGGTTGCAACGGGGCGGGGCCGTTTGCCAGTTGCAAGGGTGAAGCCGTCTTGGATTCCGCAATTCTGCTTGCTGTGCCGAAAGCGTTCCCTTACACCCATCTTCGTTGTGAAGACTATGAGTGACGTTCTTGCCCGTCGGTCGAAGCTTTGGATTACTGCCGGGCTGCTCGTTCTTGGTTTGGGGGCATCCGCAGAGGTTAAAATCTACTGGACCGCCACCGACGGCGCTGGCGCTTACGTCGTCCGGGCTAACGGGGAGGGATCGAATCCGGTGAACATTGTATCAGGCGCCGCCAACATCCTCGGTCCAAACGGTCTCGAATACGCCAATGGCCTGCTTTACTGGCCGGACCAGCAACTGGGCGCCATCAAGCAGGTAAATCCTGACGGGACCGGCCTGGCCACGTTTCGATTGGCGAACAATCCCTACGATGTATTTGGCACCACCACTCAAATTTTTTGGACTTCGCAGACCGGCGCCTATATTGACACCCAACTCACCAACGGCACCGGCTACCAACGAATCCTGAATTCGGCTTCCGTCACCTCGCCGTTCGCCATCGAAGTGACGGCGACCAACCTTTATTGGTCGCAAGTCAACGGCTCAGGCAGCATTCGACGTTCCGACCTCAATGGTGGCAACATCGTCACGCTGATACCGAATGCGTATGTATTCGACCTGCAAGTCACCTCCAATTACATCTATTACACCGACGGAAATTTCCCCAGCGCCATCAAACGGGCCAACCTCAACGGCACCGGCATCACGAACCTGATCACCGACACCTTCGGTATCGGCCTGCCCAACGGCATCTGCGTTACGGCCGACGCGATCTACTGGTCGGCGTTGAATGATGATAACGGCGGCGGCATCCGCCGCGCCAATTTGAATGGGAGCAATCGCACCAACCTCTACAACGCGCCCTCGGGCACGGCAGTGCGTGGCGTGGTGGTGCTCTCCGATTCAGTCCAGCAGCCCGGCGCCCCACAGTTTTCCAGTTCCTCGGTCGGGCCCGGGTACTTCACGACCACTTTGCAGGTTGAATCCGGCAAAACCTACCGGATCGAATCCTCCGGCAATCTGGCGAACTGGACGGAGATCACCAATTTCGTCGCCGCCGGCACCTCGGCCACGCTTACCAATGTCATCCCGGCCGGCGCAAGCAACCTGTTCTTCCGTGCCCGCACGCCCTAGCCGAAGCCGCGCACAACGTCGGAGCGATAAAGGAGATTCCACAAGTCAGCCGCTTCTACTGGATTGCCAGCGCAGCCGCGCACGGGCATCTTGCGGGTTGTCCGGCAGATGCCTGACCAACCATGTTTACGGGAATTGTCGAAGAAGCGGGAACCGTCGAGTCCATCAATCCGACCGCGCAGTCCATTCAACTTACGGTCCGCGCCCGCGCAGCGGGGCGCGGCCTGAAGCCGGGCGCGAGCCTCGCGATCAACGGTTGTTGTCTTACGGCCACGAAAATCTCCCAAAGTGGAAAGGACAAGCTGGTCCGGTTCGACTTGCTCCAGGAAACCTGGCGGCGGACCAACCTTCAGTTTGCCCGGCGCGGATCGCTCGTAAACCTCGAACGCCCGTTGCGCGCCGACGCCGAACTGGGCGGACACTTCGTCACCGGCCACATTGACGGTCTTGGAAAAATTGTCCGCTGGGAACGTGTGGGGAAGGATCACGTGCTTGACATCGCCGCGCCGCCGGAAGTGATGCGCTATGTCGTGTTCAAAGGTTCGATGGCCGTGGATGGAATCAGTTTGACGGTCGCAGGGGTGAAGACAAAGCAGTTCCGCATCTGGATCATCCCGCACACTTACGAAATCACCGCGCTACGCGATCGCAAGGTCGGTGACGCGGTGAATCTGGAAGCCGACTTGCTAGGGAAATACGTCGAAAAATTTCTGGCCGGTCGGGCTACTTGACGAATTGCGACCCTTCCTCCGTGGACATGGACGCGGGCGCTATTTCGCGCACGCGACCGGCGGAAACCTGCGCCGGCTGGCCTTTGGCATCCTTGAACACGTAGTTCGAACCCTGCAACTTCGGCTTGCCGCTTGTGGTGATGCGCACGCCATTGTTCATCGTGATGACATAATTGCGGGCGCAACCCGTAATCAGGACGGCGAGCAGGCAGAGGGTTGGCAGAAGTCGTTTCATGAACGCGGTGCTTTCGGGATGCGAACGAGCCAGGCAGGTGCGAGGCGGAACTGGAGAAATTGTCTTGGGGTCCGCGCCAAGCTCATAGCGGCGTGATTCTTGTCATTAGCTGACGAGCCTTGCAACCTCGGAACGCAACCCAGATCGGCGTGGCCGAGTGTGGCGGGATGGCATACTTCCGGAAAGGCCCGCACCAACCAGTCACTGGCCGAGCGGTTGGATTGCTGGCCGGGCGCTTGCGCAGCGACTGGCCCGGGGCCGCCAAGCGTTGCGGCTCGACGCCATTGGTCGTCTGAGTCGGTTTCCATGAAGTAACGTAACGCTGCCATGAGCGTCCGCGCGTCGGCCTTGTATTGGCCTTTCGGCACGCGCCGTTTTGTTGGAGTCGCACTCGTCGAGGGCCGCAGCAGGAATCCCCAGGCCAACGAGAGAATCAACACACTGCCCACGAGACCGAGGCAGCACGCCGGGCGAATCTTCAGATTCCCGCCCCGCTTGGTGCAATAATGAGTATCCATGTTTCAATCCTGTTTTTGATCTTCGATCATTCTGGTTTCACTGAACGAACCCACAGGCACGCGCTTTTGTTTCAGATATTTACTGGCTTTTGATCCAAGAGATAGCGCGAGCCGGTGCTGACAGTTTGAGGACCGCCAATCAAAATCCGCAACCACGTGTTGATGCTCGGAAATGAATGCCCCGAGATGGGGGCGTTGGCACCGCAAGCGGATGGGAAAATGGCCTCCCGCCAGCGCGTTTTGGTATTCTCGTTGGCCGGAACGAATTGCAGCCAATCCGGCGCTCATTCGAGGCGGCCGATTTTGTGCTTGCCCGACTGCCGTCAGCGGCTATACCGGTGGCGAAATGCCCCGGACACCGTGCTTGTGAGTGCGGGCGCGTCGTGATCCGGATCCCAGAACCCTGAAAGATCCCGAGTATGAACAACTACAACTACCTGAAGTGTTTGGCCGCCGTCCTGGTTTCCACGGCGATCAGCGCGCCGTCATTCGCACAAGACAAGAACGCGCAAAAAAAAGACGAGAAGCAGCCGAATGAAGCCGAGATGATGGCCATGATGATGGAACTGGCGAAGCCCGGCGAGAATCACAAACTTCTGGCGAGCGGCGTCGGCAATTGGACCTACACCCTAAAGATGTGGATGAATCCCGACCCAAGCGCCGCGCCATCGGAATCCTCTGGCACCTCGGTCTCAAAAGAGGTGTTGGGCGGACGCTATTTCATCACCGAGCACACCGGTAAGATGCAAATGCCCGGCCCGGACGGCAAAATGATGGACATGGATTTCAAAGGCATCGCCACCGATGGTTATGACAACGTCAAAAAAAAATTCATCTCGACCTGGATTGATAACATGGGAACGATGATCATGGTTTCCGAAGGGACGTACGACGCCGCTACCAAAACTTTCACCTACCGGACGGAATGCGAGATGATGCCCGGCGTGAAGACGAAGATCCGGGAGGTCATCAAGATCAATGACAATAACCACCGCACCTTCGAGTTCTTTGAGGACCGCGACGGCAAGGAAGTGAGAACGATGGAAATCAAGTACACGCGCAAAAGTTAGCCAGGTGGGCAGTTAGACTTGCCGGCAAAGGAAGGCGACATGAAAAGCAGTGCTCAAACGGTTGATGAGTACGTGCGAAGCCTGCCGCCTGACCGGCGTGAAGCCATCAGTGCCGTGCGCGACGTCATTCTCGCCAACCTTCCCAAGGGCTACGAGGAGCGCATGAGTTATGGGATGATCGGATATGTGGTGCCACACAGTATTTATCCCGCGGGCTACCATTGCGACCCGAAACTCCCGTTACCTTATGCCAGCCTCGGCAGCCAGAAGAATCACATGGCGCTTTATCTGATGTCCGTTTACGGCGACCAGGCCACGGAACAGTGGTTTCGGAAAGCGTGGCAGGCGGCCGGAAAGAAGCTCGACATGGGCAAGAGCTGCGTGCGGTTCAAAAAGCTTGGGGATGTTTCACTCGAAGTCATCGGCCAGGTCATCGCCCGCGTGCCGGTGGAAAAATACATCGCGCGCATCGAGGAAGTCATGGGCAAGAACCCGAACAAGACCGCGAAGCGGAAAAAATAATCCACTACACGGCTTTCGGCTGCGCGGCCAAAACCGATGCCCTGAATTGGCGGCACGTTCAGTGCCTCGCAAAAACAAGAAACGGCTGGAAGCGAACTTCCAGCCGTTTGTGTTCAGAACGCTAAAACCGATCAGGGTCTCAAGAGATAGTACTTTTGTGACCCCGTAGGCGTAACCGTGAAGGGCGAGGCCGCTCCCGGCACGTCCGAGTAAGTGCCGTTCACTGTGTCTGCCGATTGCAGCGTGCCGTCCGTCCAACTCAATCTGATGTTATTGCCAACGCGCTCAATCGTTATGGCGCTCGGGACCGGCGGAACATAGGCCGGGCTGAGTCCTGCGGCGCCGGCAGTGTAAACCGAGGCGGCTTCGAGCGGCGTTAGCGCTCTCCTCCAGACCGCGAGGTCGTCAATGTCACCCGAGCCGGTTTCGGCGTAGATTCCGGTCGGATCCTGGCCGATGGTCACGGGCGCACCCGTATCAATGGTCTTTGCGGCGGCAGTGGTCGTGCCGTCAATCTTGTATGACTTGGCCGGGTTGCCATCAAGATAGGTGACCACCTGCTTGTTGCGATCAAACACAAACAACAGATGATGCCAGTTGCCGTCATTGATGCTGCCCAAATCGCCGTAGATTCGAGCACCGTCTGCGGACCCAGCATCGTAGAGCGACACGCCCCAACCGCCGTAGTTGAGCGGGTCTGGGTTAGGTGTTGCGCCGCTGCCGTTGCCATAACCGTAGGCCGGTGCAAACACAAATCCTTGGCCGCCCAAGGAACCTACGGTGCTGGTAAAGAATGGCAAGTCACCAGCAATGTAGTTGAGTGGTAGTTTGACCCACATCGCCACTGTGAAGTTGACGTTGGAACTGAATTGCAAGTCAGGCCGCACGCCAAGGCTCACATAAGTCGTGTTCGTCGTGGTGGTATCGCCTGCGTCGGCAGGCGGTCCGAAGTCGGATGCATAATGATAAGCCTGACCCAAACCGGTCGGGCCAGGGTTATAGGTCGCGGGGGCGGCGTTATTGGTTGTGTTGTGCGTCTTGGCGATGGATTGACCATTGTTACCGCGGCCCGTGGAATCAGTCAGGTTATTCTCAAACTTGTGGAGCATAACCAATCCGGGGATCGCCGGGGAAGCCGTCGGCGTTGGCAAGACCCGGAGATAGGCGCTGGTGCTGTTGGTGCCCCCCGGTAACACCGGGTTGGAGACCGTGACCGAGTAGTCGCCTTCGTCTCCCGGGGTGAGAGCATCAATCGTGTAGAAGAATTCGTTGGCGCCTCCGATGTCGAGCCCGCCCTTCTTCCATTGATAACTCAAGGGAACGGAACCGATGGCAGCCACTGACAGGGTGGCTCTCAATCCAACATAGTTGGTAACCGGAGCAGGCTGTATGAGGATCTGTGGGGCCAAGGTTGACCCGTAGGCGGCGCCGTAGTGCGCTTCGATCACGGCCTCGCTCAGGGCAGTGTTATATATGGCCAATTCATCAATGGTCCCCGTGAAGAAGCCATCACGGTTGGGAGAATTCCCCAAACGCTTCGAGCCGATATCCACATTCGCTGTGGACGCGCGCAAACCGTTGTTGATGGGTGGACGGCCCTGACCGCTGCCCGAGAGCACGCCGTTGACATAGATGCGCATCTGCGGGGACGCGGGGTTGGACTGGTCGTAAACAGCCACGATATGCTGCCAGGTTCCATTCGGGCCAATCGTTGCGTTAGCCGAATAGATGTCGCCATTACCGGCGCCGCGCGTCATGAAGCGGTAATTACCGAATGCGATGTCAATGGCGAACTGTTCGTTGGCCGTAGTGCCATCGTCACCGGTGCCCTTGCAAATGATGGCCGACTGATCTGCCTGGCCGGCCGGACCATTTACCCAGCACTCAATGCTGAAGCTGACGTTGGTGCCTTCAAAGTTTATGGCCGTGCCGCTGATCTGGCCGACATAACTGTTCACAGCCCCGAAAACCGCCGCGCGATTTGAATCCAGAACCGAGTAGCCGGGCTGGTCCAGCGTTGTGTTGAAGTACGTCCCGTTGTTGTTGCCCACATAGTCGTAGGCAATGCCGCCGCTCGTTTCCCCAAAACGCCAATAGGCGATGGGGGAATTGCTCAAAGCCGCGGCTGCGTAACCGAAAGCCGGCGGTAATACCGTCAGCGTGGCGACAACGCTTGTGGTGGCGCCGACCACGTTCGTGATGAGACACGAGTAACTCGTCGGGCTCGAGAGGCTGGCGATGTCGCTAAAAGTCCCGACCGTTTCGTTGCCGACATCCGTGCCGGGCGAGATGTTTCCCGGGATTTCCGTTCCGTTGGTTCGCCATTGGAAACTCATCGGCGTGCTCCCACTTGCCTGCGCGGAGAAGCTGAAAGGCAGGCCGGCGAATCGGGCCCGCGGGACGGGTGGCACAGTCACCACCGGCGTCGCGTGACCGATATTCAAAGTAACCGAACTGGTCGCAAAGCCGTAAGGGTTGACCACGACCACCGAGTATGTGGGCGACCCGGCAACCAAGCCCGTGAGGTTTAAATTCGTGGTCGTAACACCCAGCGGAACACCGTTACTGAACCATTGATATGACAGCGGTTGGCTGCCTTCGGCCCATACGCTCAAGCTCGCCGAGCGGCCTTGGAACAGGAACGGCCATTTGTCTTTGGCATACCCCGTGGGGGTTGACACCGGCCGCGTGATTACCGGACCAACTTGAGCCGCATTGTAAATGTTGGCAATATCAGCCCCAGAAAGCGCGGCGTTGAAAATGGCTGGTTCGTCAATCGAACCACCGAAGAAGGTGCTGATACCACCAGGCACCGCGAAATCTCCACCCGTGTCCGCGTTCGCTTGTGCTCCGATTGTCCAGGCGTTTGTCGTGAGCAGCGCTCCGTTTGCACTGGCCAGTGTGGCAGCCAACTGGCCATTCCGATAAATCCTCCAGTTTGAACCGTCATAGGTGCCCGCAAGGAATACCCAGTTGCCAATATCGCCTTCCGGCATTCTGACGAGTGCAACGTCGTAATAACTGGCGCCATCAGTCACACCAACTTCGTAGTAATTGGTGCTGCCAAAACTGTTGAACCGGCCACTGGGATCGCCGCGAGATATCCGCAGAAAAGTCTCCGCGTTCGCCCCGTCCCAGCCGCGCGCGATGATATCACGGAAGAAGTTCTTCACGGTGGGTTTGATCCAAGCCATCAGGGTGATGTTGCCTGAAAAATCCAGACCGGTCGCGGCTGGTAGTTTGACAAATCCGTTCGCTCCATCGAGGAATACCGCATTGTTGCCCACACCAAACCCGGGATCGCTAGAGCCGCTTTGTGCCGTAAGGCCGCCCCACACCACTGTGCCATTCGCCGCGGTGCCTGCGCTGCCGCTGTTGGTAACGGTCACGAACGAGGCCGGACTTGGGGGCACCGTGGCCGGTTCATTGAGCGGCCAATAGCCAACTGGATTGTCCGCCAGGACTTGCGCGCTGTAGCCCGCATTGTTCGTCGTTGCTGCCGCGAAATGAGCGGCGCATTGATTGGTCGTCAGCGCGTAGTTGTACACCGCCACTTCATCCACCCAGCCGTCAATGCCGCGGTTGCCGGAAACACCACCGGCCGAGGGCAGCGGATAGTCAGAGAGACTGCCGTTAAAGGGTGTGCCGCCAATCCGGAAGGGCATCTGACCGTTCTGTTGAAGCGAAGCAATCTGAGCGGGGGTGAGCGTCAAGTTGGCCACGTTGACTCCGTCCACAAAAATCCGATTTTGGGCCCCGTCGAAAACGGCCACGACATGCCGCCAGGTTCCCACGGCTGCGTTGAAGGACGGGTTAGCGGAATTATTAACGGTTCCGACATAGCCCCCGGAATTGCCCAGCCGCCATTCGAACCGACCGCTATTGTTCACATACATCAAATAGCCAATGCGTGCCGAAGATACGAAGTCACCCTGCATGGAGGAGAAAATCGCCATGCCGGTTGCATCGGCACCCAGCGCATTTGGCTTGAACCAAAGCTCAACGCTGAATGGACCCACGGGGTTAAGGGCGTAATTGAAAGGCACGTCCACCTTCGAGCCGCAATAGCCGGCGGCGACGCCGTTGTTAAAGAAACGCATGGCATTCCCGACAACCCCTGGTTCCCCTTTGGTTGCGTCCAAAATGGCGTAGCCATCCAACACGCTACCCAGCGAACTGGCATTGGGTACCCGGTTGAGTGGAGGCATGGTCGCGGTTTCATTGAACCTCCAATAGCCGGCAGGGTTCAGGGCACTTACGGTGCTGGCGTAGTCAGCCCGAGTGTGCAGCGAACTGCAAAACAGAAGGGCACTCGTAGCGACGATGCAGAGACGGGCGGGGGTTTTCATAAGGCAGGAGTACTACTGGTTGTGTTGTTGTCGGTTAGGGCAAATGGACGAATGGAAGGTCCGAAAGGCTGGATCGCAGAACGGATAATTGGGAAACGGGCGGGTCATGAGCATTGGCGACAGATGGACATTTGGTTTCGTCAGTCAGCGTGGCCGGCGATCAACTTGTCGTTCAGTAACCTTTGTTCCAGTTCTTTGGTCGAGTTGTCTTGTCTTGCAGCCACTCAACATCCGGGTTCCTGGATGACGGTGTATCCTGAGATCCGGCGGAGCTTTGATATTTTACCGGCGGAGTTGTGCGAGAATCCTGCCACCTCTTGATTTCCGAATGGCCGTCGGCAAAGGAAAACCCGGCAGCTTTCTTGTGGTACTCGCCGGGCAGATCCATGGTGAACTTGTATCTGGCGGCGTTTCTCGGATCAAAGCCGTCCATGTGGGTCATGAAATTGCCCCAGTTGATGGTGTCCTCCCGCTGGTCCAGAAACACAAATGTCTTGGTTGGGCCAGGCGTGCCTTTGCCGCCTGCGATGTCAGACAGCTTGGTAAAGAGGCTAAGGGACGACCAACTAAAAGACGAATCGCTCGGATAACTGCCGGCGAAACCGCCCAGGAAAAAATTCATGGACATGGTGCGCACCCGGGGTTTTGGCTCGCCATTGACCATCACGAAGGAACGATCAGCCGGGCATTTGTAGATGCCCGGGCTCCGATTATACGGCCACAGCGGACGTTGCGTAATGTCCGCGTTGATATCCCAGTTTCTTGCATCAGAAGAGAAATCCATCTCTGTCCCAGTCCATGCAAAACGGCTCAAGCGATTCGGGTCGTTCTGCGGAAGGTTGTGGCTCGCGTAAACAATCTGGTCCTGACTGTCTTCAGCGTATAACCGCCAGGCGATCGTCAATTGGCGGTGGTTGGACATGCATTGAATCCCTTGTGCCTTGAGTTTCGCCTTCGACAAGGCGGGGAGCAACATCGAAGCTAAAATCGCGATGATGGCGATGACGACAAGCAACTCGATGAGTGTAAAAGCGCGTTTACACTGGATGGGATTTGTAGTTTCAGGATGGATGGATTTGCACATACGTTCGGTTGGAGAATAAACCAGTTGCTGGTTCTGCGGGGATGATCCTCCACCATTGACGTAGGCTTTGAGACGACGGCCACGAACCTTTCGGCATCGAAAGAAAGTCGTCCAGTGCGGTGAAGGCATTCAAACGCATAGGAACTGAGGGGACTTTACACGGCGGCAATTCTGATGCAACAAAAAATTCACCAGAGCGTAACGATCCCGGGACGTTGGCGGCCAAGGTCTTCCGGGCAGGACTTGCCATACGCTTGATGCTCAGGGTGCAGGTTTCTCTTTTGCACCGTCGCTGAAGACCGATCTTCGGGAATTCGGGTTGGTTCGTTCATGGTTTTGCCCCTATTGCAGGCACGATACCAAGTACGATCCAAGACGGGAGAAAGCCGTTTGAATTGTTTTCAGCGTATCGTGGAACAACCTTTGAGTAACGCGAGCTGGCAAGGCAGGTACGCGTACGGGTGCTGAAACCTCTAATGCTCGTGAGACTGGATGGGCGCTGATTCCCAGAGCCGCCGGCAAAGCATCACTGTTCACTTTTGCTCCTCGTGTCAAAATCCCCAGACCGAAGCTTGGGGACAAAAGCCTTGCGATCAACTCTCAAGACACCTCGTGAGCGTCCCGACATCTAGGGAGTTTGGTGCGCATGGCAGGACTTGAACCTGCACGCC
>CAZCZP010000106.1:0-12462 GCA_964502895.1 uncultured Bifidobacteriaceae bacterium | reverse complement strand
CCCGTCAAGCCAGCGGCCTCGCGCCCCCTGCGCGTCTGGCCCGCCGTGTTCCTGGTCGTGCTGATGATCGTCGCGCGATTTGGGCCTGCCTATCTCGAAGGCGGGCTGTCGCGGCATTGGATGATCGCCATGATGGGCCCGATGCTTTGCTGTCTGCTGCTGATCATCTGGTGGCTGGCGGCGAGTCGGGCGACCTGGAAGGAACGCGTCTTCGGTTTTCTGGGACTCGTCGCCGTGTTCGCGTTGACGATGGTGCTCGTGGAACCGCTCATGCGCGGACCTGGCACGATCTACGTCACGCTTCCAATGGGAATGACCGCGTTCGTGATCGGAGCAACCTGGTTCAAGAAACGGCGTCCACTCGCGCGAGCTGGGAGAACCCTGCTTCTGGCCGCGGTGGGATTCGGATTATCCATCCTGCTTCGGAATGACGGCATGGATGGCGAATACCAACTCACGCTGCACTGGCGTTGGTCGCGAACGCCCGAGGAACAATTGCTCACCGCGAGAAACACTCCTGCCCCGAAGACAATAGCTTCTTTCATCGAAACGAACCTTTCGGTCGCGACGCCCGAGTGGCCAGCCTTTCGCGGCGCTGATCGTTCGGGCAACACGCCCGGTCCGATGCTCGCTACCAACTGGTCCGAGCAGCCGCCCAAACAACTTTGGAAAGTGCCCGTCGGTCCCGGTTGGTCGTCGTTCGCCGTCGCCGGCAATCTACTGTTCACCCAGGAACAACGCGGCCCGATGGAGACCGTCGTTTGCTATGACGCCAGTTCGGGACGTGAAATCTGGAATCGGCAGTATGAAGCGCGCCTTGAAGATCCGATGGGCGGTCCCGGTCCGCGCGCCACTCCGACGCTCGCGAACGGCGGATTGTTCGTCACCGGCGCGACGGGAATGTTCCTGCGATTGAATCCGGCGACCGGCGACGTAGTGTGGCAGAAGAATTTGAAAGAAGTCGCCAACCGCGCAGCCCCGCTGATGTGGGGCTTCGCCAGTTCCCCACTGGTGAGTGGTTCGAATGTGATCGTCTGGGCCGGCGGCAAGGACGATAAGGGCTTGCTGGCATTCGATGTCGAAACCGGCGGGCTCCGGTGGTCGGTGGCGACGGGCAATGATTCTTACGCATCGCCGCAGTTGAGCACCATCGCCGGCGAAGAGCTGGTGCTGATGCTTTCCAATGACGGATTGGTGCTGGTGAAGCCGGCGAGCGGCAAGGTGCGGCTGAATTACGAATGGAAGTTCTCGGGCTATCGCGCTCTACAACCGAGGGTCGTGGGTGGCGATACAGTGCTAATCGGGACGCCGATGAATTTCGGCACCCGCGCCATTCGCATCACCAAGGTCAACGGCGAACTCGCGGCGGCGGAACTGTGGACTTCGCGCAACCTGAAACCCGACTTTTCGGACATGGTGACGTATCAGGGGTACATCTACGGCAACGACGGCGGTTTCCTGGCGTGCCTCGATCTCAAGACCGGCGACCGAATGTGGAAAGGGGGCCGGTACGGCAAAGGCCAGGTGCTCCTGTTGGAAGACTCCGGCCTGCTGCTCGTGATCGCGGAGATTGGACAACTCCATCTCGTGCGCGCTGATCCGAAGGAGTTCGTGGAAGTGGCTTCATTCAAGGCGCTCGAAGGCAAGACCTGGAATCATCCAGTGGTTGTCGGTGACAAGCTCTACGTCCGCAACTCGCAAGAGGCAGCGGGATTTCAATTGTCAACAGCCAAGGACGCCGAACCTGCACGGAAATTGTAAGCGGAGAGAAAAATGCGGTATCTGATCAATTCAGTGGTCACTTGCGGCGCGGCGAATGGCTTGTGCTACGGCGTGATCGGCAATTGCGATTGCAGCGGAATTTCGCCACGCAACATTTTCCCGGCCTCATCGGCCACGCGCAAATACCAGTCGCTGGGGAGCGATTGGTCGTCAATGTTCAACGGCACGAACGTGCCTTGCGCTGGAAGTTCGTTCGGGGTTGGCGCCATTTTGAAGATGGCCGTGCCTTCGTCCATTTCATCGAACATCGCGTTGAAGATCATGGTGCAGCCGGCGCTGCGGGCGTTGTAAATTTGTCGCCAGTAAAAGCTGCCGCCGTAGCGCGGGATTTGATTGACTGGGCCGTTCAGTAAATTGTGCCAGGAGAAGCCCGGAAAGATCACCGGCATGTAATCACGACCGTTGGCCGTGGCCTCGGCCAAGTCCGGGACGATGACCGTCTGTTTGAAGCTGTCGGCCTGGTTGGTTGTCGCAAAACGGCCAACCATCCAGGGATTGATGATGTCGTAGGAGCGATAGACCGCGGCCCAGGCAGGGTTGGTTTGCGAATCTGCGGTCAGCGTGCGCCAGAAGCTCGGTACGCCGCCCAGCACGGTGCAGCCGGCAGCTTTGAAAAAGTTGATCGCCGCTTGCGCGTCCGCAGGTGTGCCGGGACGGTCGGTGAAGCCAAAGCCCCAGACGCCCACGACCGGTTTGCCGTTGTGCCGAAGATAACGCGGACTGTTGGTGAGCTTGAGGGTGTTGACCAGGTAAAGCCAGTCATTGGTCATCGTGCTGACGACCGTGCCCGCGGGCGCGCCGCTGATGTCGTATTCGATGGCGAAGACGCGCCCGTAAGTCTCCGCGCCCGTGCGCACGTTCAGCGTGACCTGATTCCGCACCGCCAGCAAATCCGGGATGGTTAACTCGGAGACGAATCGTTGGAGGAACACGCCGTCGAGGTGATGGTCCTTCATCCATTTGAAGTGGCGGACAACGGTTTTGCGATTGTAGGCGGAATAAACTCTGGCCGGCGTGCCGTTCGAGAGCGTCATGCCGGTGGCGAATAATTCGTCGACGTCGAGTTCGGAAATGTCCGGCCAGAAATCCACGGTGGCGTTCGTGGCAACGGGCGTCTGGCTGCGAAACCAATGGCTCCAGCGGCTGACCGGAGAACCGTCTCCTGGGCAAAGAAACCAGCCTTGATACCCAAGCATCAACTTTTTGTTCAGCGTGGCCGGATCAACCGCATCGCCGAGGCGGAAGAATTCTTGCGACCCGGTCGCGGGTGTGGTCACGAAGTTTTGATTGTTAGTGAGCGCCGGATTGTTGGTTGCGTTTCGCCAGTTTGAACCGGCGGAATTCGTAACGCTTTGCAGAGATGCGGCCGTTGCGGAAGCCGGCCACGTGAGCAACGCGTTTGTTCCCGAACGCGCGATGCTCAACGCGACGCGTTCCGGAGTGAACGGAACAAAAAGAGAAACGGCGACGGGCGCGGAAATCGTTGTCGCACTGCCGGTGTCGGTCGCCCGGGCGGTCAACTGATGGGAGCCCGCGATGAGATTCGACCAAACCAATGTGTAAGGACTGTTCGTGACTTCGCCGAGTTTGTTAGTGCTGGCGTAGAATTCCACTTTGGTAACCACCCCATCGAGGTCTGAGGCCGTCGCCGTGATAGGGAAGGTTGCGGGTGAATTTGTCGGAACAATGATTTCGCCATCAGCTGGGCTCTCGATTCGGACGAGCGGACGAAGGTTCGCGCCCGAACCACTGGCCGCCGGTGCGATAAAATCTGTTGCCTTCGTAATGGCCAAGTTGTCCCACTGCGCGCCGATGGGGGCATAAGCGGCAGCCGCGCCCGTGCCGGTGAGGCCGCTGGTGAAAATCCGCAGCGTGACATTCGAGCCCGTGTCCGCGGTGGTGAAATTGCGGTAACAGAAATAGCCTTTGTCCGCGTTCGCCATGGTGTAGGCCAGCGTGATTTGCGGTTCGTTGGGAGCGTCGTTGAGGTCAATCACGGTTGTGACTTGATTGGCTGCGTCGCCCATGCACCAGAGATAGGCGCTGAGAACGTAAGCCGTGTTCGGTTCGAGATTGACCGTGCGGCGATACAAACAAATCGGTCCGCCAGTCGCGACGCGCGCGAGGGCAACAACTCCGCTGTTCACCCCGACGAGATTCGTGCCCGCGTCCGCAAACATGTCCGCCTGGCGAATCCAGCCCGTTGGCAGCGGATGGCTGTTGGTGATGAGCGGGCCTTGGAATTGGAAATCGCCGTTGGACACCAATAGCACGCGTTCGCTGCCGGGAATGACCGTGGAAAGACTAAGCCGTGTCTGCGCTTCCGCCCGGCTGACGACGGCGACGAACGCGCAAACGAAAATTATCAGGCGTCTTTGCAACATTTCTTTGGCATGGTTTGCAGCAGCATCGGCTTGGGGCAGTGCGCCGTCAATTTTCAATTCGGCAGCGTTTCTTCAGGATTGAACTGGGCTTCCTTTCTCCGCATCTTCGCCGACGTGAGCCATCTGGCCAGAGCACGCGAGGTTTTCGACATCGAGCTGGCGGCATTGAAGCGGGTGCGCGCCCAGCTCGACGCGTCATTTGAGCAAGCCGTGGAAACGATCGTCGAGGCGTTGCGGCAGCGTGGGAAAATTGTGGTCGTCGGCATTGGCAAATCCGGCAACGTGGGTCAAAAAATTTCCGCCACTTTCACCAGCACCGGTTCGACCAGCGTCGTGCTCAACAGCGTGGACGCTTTGCACGGGGACCTGGGCATCGTGAACGACGGGGACGTGATCCTGGCGCTGAGCTATTCCGGCGAATCGGAGGAGTTGCTCAATCTGTTGCCCGCGCTGAAACGGTTTTCCGTGAAAATCATCTCGCTGACCGGCGCGGTGAAATCCTCCCTCGCACACCACAGTGACCTGGTGTTGAATGCGCGCGTGCCGAAGGAAGCCTGCCCGTTCAACCTGGCCCCGACGGCGAGCACCACTGCAATGCTCGTGATGGGCGACGCCCTGGCGATGGCGGTTCTACGGGCGCGCGGGTTCAGGCAGAGCGATTTTGCCAGGTATCATCCGTCGGGCGCAATTGGCCGCGCGATGCTGCTGCGCGTGGGTGACATCATGCGAAGCGGCGAACGCAACGCCGTGGCCAGCGAACGCGTGACGGTGAAGGAATCGCTGCTCGTAATGACGCGCGCCAAGTCGGGCAGCCTCAGCGTGGTGAATGCGCGCGGCAAGTTGGTGGGCGTGTTCACCGACGGCGATTTCCGCCGGCGCATGGCCACGGACGACGATTTGCTGGGACGGCCGTTAAAAGCCGTCATGACGCGCAAGCCGGTTTGCATCCGTGACGAAGCGCTTGCCGCCGAGGCTTTGAAAGTTTTTGATGAACGCAACATTGACGATCTGATTGTGGTAAACGCGAAGCACGAGCCGGTGGGACTGGTGGATTCGCAGGATTTGCCGAAACTGAAAATAATGTAGGCAGGCTTGCCTGCCTCGAAACCGAAAGATGATCGCATGAAAACAATCCGTTCCCGGTTCGTTGTTCTAAGTCTGCTTCCGCTGCTGACAATCTGTCCATCCATGAAACTCAAAGCCCAAACCACCAACACGCCGCTTTCGGCGAAGACCCTGAAATGGGAAGTCTCGCACCGCGGCGAATTGCGGTATTTGATTTACCTGCCGAAGGATTACGATGCGAAGGGCAGCAAGCGCTGGCCGTTGATGCTGTTTCTGCACGGCGCCGGCGAACGCGGAACGGATGTTCAACGCGTTGCCATCCATGGACCACCGAAACTGGCGAAGGAGGGCAAGGAATTTCCGTTCATCATCGTTGCCCCACAATGTCCCGAGGGTGAACGTTGGCAAAACGACGCGTTGTTGAAACTGCTGGAGCACGCGATGGCGGAACACAAAGTGGATGCGGGCCGGGTTTACCTGACGGGCCTGAGCATGGGCGGCTATGGGACATGGAAACTGGGGCTGGCTTACCCGGAGAAGTTTGCAGCCATCGCGCCAATTTGCGGTGGCGGCGAATACATTGACGCATTGCTGGCGAGCCGCGCGAAAGCCGCTGCCCTCAAGAGCCTTCCGGTCTGGGCATTTCACGGTGCGAAAGACAACGTTGTGCCATTGGATGAATCGGAACGCATGGTCAGCGTGCTGAAAAAAGTCGGCGTCAAGGACGTGAAACTGACGGTCTATCCGGACGCGGACCACAACTCGTGGACCGAGACCTACAACAATCCGGAATTCTACGAGTGGTTGTCCAAGCAGGAGCGCAAGCAGTAATCGCCGGAACAGCTCGGCGAACTTCTTCCAACTTCGTTCACCTGAAAATGCTGATCGGCTTCGGCGTGCAGCCCGAGGCGGCGGAGAGTTCGCACCTCGGGCGCGGGCGCCATCGTCTTCACGCTCCCCAACCCTCGCGTGAAGGACGTTCGGCATACAGAAAGAACCAAAAGAGGTCTAGGGGTTTCTCCGTATTTCGGTTTTCGCGAGTTGCATTAAGGTTGCACGCGTAATCGTTCTTTGAAGCTAAACAGATTTTGTGGGTGGCGCGGCAATCAGAGTCGCAAGCGAGTCGTCTCGCCGAGTCTTTCTATAGTCAGGGAGGTTATTCTGGGTTCCGCTGTATACGGTCGGCGGGACGACTCGCTTGCGCGACACGGTTGCATTGAGTTCCGCCTTGGCTGGCCGGAGAAATCGGTCCGCAGGCAGTGCAACCGCAGTCGCGCGAGTTGACTCTCACAAATCATCGGGCACGCAGATCGGGCGGTGGCTGAACAGGGCTAAGGGAAAACGCGGGTTGAGAATACAGGATTCACCTGATGGCAATTTTCAAGAACACGGGTAGAGTCAGCCCAGTTGGTTGTGTGAGGGTTTGAGTGGGAATCGAAGGGTGATTCCGCGATTCGCAGGTGAAGCGTCTCGCCGAACTCGGGGCAGGTTCAGGGTTGGGTTGGATTCCAAAGGGCAAGGGAATTGGGGAAAAGGGATTTAGGGTTAGGGAAATAGGGAACGGGACGGAATCCGGGGAGCGGGTTAAGGGACCAGGGTGTCTTTTTGGGTTTGGTGAGACAGTCGGCGGGACGTTTCGCCTGCGAAACTTGGCTGCGTGAACAAATCACGCAGCCAATTTGTTTTCATCAATAGTCGTAAAGCCCGCTGTCACGCGAATAAGCGCCCTCGCCGCCACTGCCTTCCGGACCTCCCATAAAATCTCCCAGCAGGTCGCCCATATCGGCCTCGATCTTCTCCGGGTCTTCGCCGGCCTCCAGCCGCCTGATGGCTGTATCCAGTTCCTTCGGAACTGTACCCGGCGGCATCAGGTCCTTCATCTTCTTCATCATGTGAGCCATGTGCCGGGGGTTGTTCTCGTCCAGATGCTCCATGTCGCGTTCCAGTTCCATCATGGCACGTTCGACACGCGGATCGTCCAGATCGGGCATGGGCGGTTCACCGCCCTCGGCTTCGGTATTTGCCGCCGGCTCCTTGAGCCCGCGCGTCATGGCAAAGCGGCTGACCTGCTTCTGCATTTTCTTGTTGCCGCACTTTGGGCAAACCGGGAGACGATCCGGATTTAATCGCTTCGAGAGGAAGCTGAAAATCCGCCGGCATTTCGGACAGGCAAATTCGTAAATGGGCATAAGTCAAAGTTCCAAACACCAAATACCAAACCCCAAAAAAGTTCCAAAATCAAAACACAAAAACTCACCCCGCGCATTCCTTTCAAACAAAAAACCCCGGCATGCGCCGGGGTTGTTGGAAGGTACTGACGGTCGGTTATTTCATCCGGTCAAAGTTCTTCTGCAGGATCTGCCAATCCTTGAGGCCTTTGACCTTTTCCATGGCGTTGCGGTTGACCTCGGCTTCTTTCGCGTTCTTGGTCGCGCGGGCAACTTTGTAAAAGATGCCGAAGTGACCCGGGAAGGGCGCATCCGCAAGTTTGTACGCCGCAATCTCGTCCGTTACATCGTGGTCGGCGGGAACGGTATTGAACACGCCGCCTTTACGCGGATTCGATGCGTCGAAGGCGCCTTCGTAAAACTCCACGCATTCGCTGAGGCACTCGATGAAACTGAAACCGTCGTGATCCATGGCCGCTTCCATCATTTGCAGCACATGATTCGGGTTGGTGTGCGTGGTACGCGCGACGAACGTCGCGCCCGCGGCGATGGCCTGCTTCATCGGGTTGATCGGATGGTCCACGGCGCCCCATTGGTCCGTTTTGCTCTTGAAACCCAGCGGCGAGGTTGGCGAGGTTTGCTTTTTCGTCAGGCCATAAACCCAGTTGTCCATCACCACCAACGACATCTTGATGTTCTTGCGGGCGGTATGGTTGAAATGATTGCCGCCGATGGAAAAGGCGTCGCCGTCGCCGCTGAACGCGAACACGTGCAGATCCGGACGCGAGAGCGAAATGCCGCTGGCAAAAGGCAGGGCGCGTCCGTGAATGAAGTGGGCCCCGTGCGCTTGCACAAAATACGGAAACCGGCTGGAACAGCCGATGCCGGAAATGGTCGTAAATTTCTCGTGATGAAGTTTGCGTTTCTCGATCAACTTGAAATACAGGGCCAGCACGGAGAAATCGCCGCAGCCTGGACACCAGGTCGGATGGTCGGCGGCGAGTTCTTTTTTCGACAGCGGCTTGCGCTCGGCATCGGGCAATGGAGCAACCGTGGCGGTGTTGCCGGCACGCGCGGGGATTTCCGAAATGGTCTGGCTCATACGTCGTAAGGTGGATCAATTGTTCGCCAAAGTCGCGAAGTGTTCAGGCTTTCTTAATGGCTGCCAAAGTGGTTTTCACGCGTTCGAGAATCTCCTTCACCTTCCAGGTCAGCCCGTCGGTTTTGTTAATGCCACGAATGCGCACATCAGCGAAGCGCGCCCTCAGTACGCCCGCAAGCTGGCCGTAACCGTAAAGTCCTTCGTCGTTTGTTTCGACAACCAGGACATGGTGAAAGCCCGAAAAAATGTTTTCCAAACCGTTGGGCAGTGGATTGAGATGACGGATGGTCATGCCCGAAATGCTGTCTCCCGCGGCGCGGGCGCGGTCCACGGCTTCGCAAATCGGCCCCTGAGTCGAGCCCCAGCCGACCAGCAAGACGTTGCCTTCCGGAGGTCCATAAATTTTCGGAGTCGGTAGCGTGGCCGCAAGCGCCTGTAATTTCTTGCGCCGTTTGGCCGTCATTTGCTGGTGGAGTTTCGGCGAACCCGTCGGGTGACCCATCTCATCGTGCTCCAGTCCGGTTGCGATGGGATATTTCCCGCTGGCAATGCGCGTGCCCGGTACGACGCGCGGCACGACACCGTCCGGTGAAGATAAATCGTAGGGCTTGTAATCAGCCACCGGCGTCAAATCCGGCGAAATGTCCTGACAGATTTTTTCCAGGTTGGGTTCGGGAAACGCCTCAATCCGTGTCGCAATGGCCTGGTCACTCAAGATGAACACCGGCACATTGTATTTGTTCGCGATGTTCACGGCTTCGATCGCGGTATGAAAACAATCCTCGACGTTGGCCGGCGCGATCACCACGCGTGGTGAATCGCCATGACCACCAAAACATGCGATGTTCAAGTCCGATTGTTCGATATTGGTCGGCATGCCGGTTGAAGGGCCGCCACGCTGGATATCGCAGATGATCAGCGGCACTTCCGCCATCACAGCCCAGCCGAGCGCCTCAGTCTTCAGTGAAATGCCCGGCCCGCTTGAACCCGTAACGGCAACGCGGCCCGCGTAACTCGCGCCCACAGCCATCGAGATCGAAGCAATCTCGTCCTCGCATTGAATAAACGAGCCGCCGTATTTCGGCAATTCGCGCCGCAACAATTCCATAATGTCCGACCAAGGAGTGATGGGGTAGCCCGCGCCAAAACGCACTCCCGCTGCGATCAATCCATAGCCCAGCGCTTCGTTGCCGTTCATCACCACCTGCGCGCCCTCGCGTTTCTGGCTGTCCACGAACTTGAAAGTCTCGATCAGATTGCCGGTCGAGTAAGAGTAACCCGCGTGGAATGCGGCAAGCGCGTTCTTCACGATGCTCTGGTCCTTGCCGCCGAAGCGTTCGTGGATCAGTTTTTCCAGCTTGGGAACATTCAGGTCGAACATCCTGGCCACCAGCCCGAGAGCGTAAATGTTTTTGCCCTTGTCCTTTGCCGTGCCACCGATGGCCTCAACGGTCAGGGAAGAAATGGGGATGCCAACATGGTGGTAATCTTTCTGCCATTCCGATTTCGGCTCAACGTGGTCAGCGTCATACAGCACGATGCCGCCTTTTTTCAGCGAGTTGAGATGGTCTTCGTAAGAATGCTGGTAAAAGGCCAGCAAGATGTCGGCGTCGTCACCTGCGCTAAGCACCTCACCCGATCCGATGCGCACTTGAAAAATTGAAGGGCCGCCGGAAATCGTCGAAGGAATCGTCATGAAAGTCATGACCTCTTGTTCGCTGCGTCCTGCCAAGCGGGCGAGGAATCCGCCGATGGCCTGAATGCCATCCTGCGAATTTCCGGCGATGCGAATCACCGCCTCCGAAACTTTCGACACTTTCGGCGTTCCACCCGTGGATTGGGCGGTTGTTGTTGAATCACTCATGAAACCTCTCGAATTAAAGTGGCCAGCTTGGACCCACAAGGTGAGGCGACAACTGAAAACGATCAGCGCGAACACCGTTGCCCAGTCACACTATCATTGCTGATGAGTGTGTCAATTTCTAATCCCCAATTTATCCACTTGAAAGGTAACAGCTTGGGCCATTTTTCGGGTTGCACTCCAAAAGGCAGGAAATGGCCATTAGCGATCTTGAATCTGCCGCTCCCAGCAATAAAATCTGTTATTGATGCGCGGCCAGATTGAGTTGGTGCGCCAAACCCTCGGCCACTCCCTCCCCGTGGAGCAGACTGCTCACAAATCCATTCTGGCGCGTGACGGCATCCTTGACCGGCTCAATCGCATTCTGCGGCGCGGCCAGCCAGCGCGCATAATTGGAGTTGAGCATCGGAAGGTCATTCAAGTGATCGCCCGCGGCAAACACATCGCCGGCAACCCAATCATGGTAGCGCGTCAATTCTCCAAGTGCAGTGCCCTTGTTGTATGTAACGTGACTGAAACGCGCGTAAACATCGTTGCGAACCACGGTGAGTTGCGGAAAGCGCGCGCAAAAAGCGTTAAGCCTCTCGTGAATCACATCTGCATCGCCATTGTTGCCCGCAATCAAGCAAAACGGCGAATACGCGTCCTCGTAAACTGTCGCCCTGAAACGTGAATTAACCCACTCGGTCAACTCGGCCACCGCCGGACGAACGCGCGCGAACAACTCGGCGTGAGCGCGGGCGCAGGCCGCGTTCCAGGTTTCGACCGGTGCGTAGCGCACGCCGTCGTGCCGGAATATCTCCCGTTCCACCAACACAAGATAGTCCGGTTGGATGGAAATCCTCGCACGCGCCAGGGCTTCCATCAGGCTCGACATGTCGCGCCCGGTATTGATCACCCATTTGGCTCCCTGCGCCTGCAAATCGGCAATCAACCCCACCAAGCGGTCCGGAATGGGGGGATTTTCAAATTCCGCGAACAACGTCCCGTCGAAGTCGGTTGAAATCAGTTTAATCGGCAATGGCATTCGATTCGTATTTATTGAGTGTGATATCTGCAAGCAGCCAGTGCATTTTAAAGGAAAGCATGTGCGGCCCGCAACCCGAGTTGTCTATACACCTCTATACACCCCGCTTGCGCAGGCCGCTTGAAGTGCGTAGCGTCCAGAAGAATCACATGAATTTCCAGGAGAGATACGACGATGCCATGTTTGACTTCAGTCAGGGCGATTTCGACAATGCTCTCGCAAAGCTGAGGCAAATCCTGGCCGAAGACCCGGCGCATTTCGACGCACAATTGTCGCTGGGCATGGCTTGTTATCGGAAAGGCGACTTCGCAGCTGCCATTGCCGAGGGACACAAGGCCGAAAAACTCAAGCCACAGGAACAACTCGTCCACACGAACCTCTCACTCTTTTACATGAAAGCTGGCGACAAGGCCAAGGCCGAGCATCATGGCTTGCAAGCCCGCATCGCCTCGTGGAAAGCAGACAAGTCGCGACCGGGCGACAAACCGGCAGGCAATCCAGAATTGGAAATGGCCAAACCTGCTGCTTCTCCTGTCAAACCACCTGAAAAATTTCCTGATATGCCGTGGAAAAAGAAAACGTCTGTCGGTGGCCGCCACGGTAACACGGCTTGAATTTAGTCGCCCGGGCTGGCAGCGTGGAGCGCATCAGCTAATTATGAAAACGTCTTACGAACTTGCAATGGAGCGCTTGAAAAAATCTGCGCCTGTGACCAAGCTTTCTTCCGCTCAAAAGAAGCAACTTGCAGCATTGGATTCCCGGTACGCCGCGAAAATCGCGGAGCGCGAGATCGCGTTGAAAGACGAGGCCGCGAGCGCCGCCGCGGCCGGCAAGTTCGAAACCGTGGAATCGCTCCAGCGACAACTAGTGAATGAACGAAAGACCCTGCAGTCGGAACTGGAGGAAAAAAAAGACCTGGTACGAGGCAACTCCGCCAAAATTTAGGCAACCTATTTTGCCAAACGCCGGGCAAGCCCCGGGGCAGTTTGCGCGGCTAAGTGTCTGAAAACGGTGTGCTTTCTGCTTTTCCAAGCTCGGTTTCTTTAAGGCAGAGTCCCGCAATTGCGCCTAAG
>CAZCZP010000105.1:0-12648 GCA_964502895.1 uncultured Bifidobacteriaceae bacterium | reverse complement strand
TTTGTCGAGATGCATTGGAAAGCAGCCGGCCCGCATTATTTTGATGGCATCCAAAAGCCCGGCTTGATACGATGCGATTGTCCTTGGGAGAGCACCTGTGCGGTCAAACGCACACTCCCCGAAAGCGGGCACGAGGGTTAAACTGCGGTAGAAAAAAGTTTGCTATGAACATGCACCCAACCGAAAACAACCGACAACCAAACCTGCCTGCGGCACAACGGCAATTCACACCACCAAAAGGCCAGGGCTTCACCCTTATTGAACTCCTGGTGGTGATTGCCATCATCGCCATTCTCGCCGCGATGCTTTTGCCGGCGCTTGCCAAAGCCAAAACAAAAGCGCAGGGCATTGGCTGTTTGAACAACACCAAGCAGATCACTTTGGCTTGGCACCTCTATGCGGGGGATAGTGATGATCGCGTAGCCAACAATTACGGGGTCACCGAAACCATTGAAGCGATTGACCCACCCAGACGGCTCGACAATTGGGTCAACAACGTCATGACGTGGGGTGCGAGTGGCGGGACAGCGGACAACAGTAACACCAATAATACCCTGGTAGCCAACGGCGTGCTGGGCAAATACACGGCCGGGGCGGTGGGAGCATACAAATGCCCGGCTGATAATTACCTCAGCCCTATCCAGCGACAGAGGGGCTTTCCTCAACGAAACCGGAGCCTTGCGATGAATTCGATCTTCGGTCGTTTCAGGAGCATCCCCCAAGGCGATCCGACGGCAGGCGGGCAAAACTGGGGTTTTCCCCAGTACCGGCAGTACCTGAAACAAGCCCAAGTGCCCCGTCCGGGCAAGACGTGGCTGATGATGGATGAACATCCGGATTCCATCAACGACGGATACTTCATCAACAACCCCACGGCCGGAGCGTGGCAAGACATTCCGGCCTCGTATCACAATGGAGCCTGCGGGTTCTCGTTCGCGGACGGACATTCCGAGATCAAGAAGTGGCAAAGCCGGACTTCAAAGTACGAGAAAGTAATGTATGCCTATCCTCCCACGCTGAGCTTCGACGTTGCGGGCCGGAGAGATTTTGCCTGGTACCTCGAACGCACTGGATATATCAACTTCAACAACAGCCAGCCGCAGTTTGGTTACTGATCAATCATTTCCTCACGGAAGGTGAGACTTCGGAGCGCGTCTGTGTTTACAAGCACAGGCGCGCTTGATGTTTTTGCGGTTTCGATCTCCCGGCGTGCGCGGTCACCGGCGTGCGCCCCTGATTCGCGAATTCAATTGGTGAAAATTCGTGGAATTCGTGTTTACTGTTCTGCGTTATGAAACCCATCCAAGGTTACCATCTCATCAAACCGGACGACCTTTCCTGGCAAACGTCCCGAATGATGCAAATCCCGAATACGGATTTTCTGGAGCGCACGGGAAGCGAGAATCTCAGCGCGCGGCTCTGGCGGTATTCGCCCAAGAGCGCCGGCACGTTGCACAAACACATCCGGCAGGAGGAATTTTATTTCGTACTCGAAGGCACGGGCCGGATGCGCGTAGGCGATGAGACGTTGACCGTGCCGCGCCACGGCGGCGTGTTGGTTGGGCCGGATCAGTTACGCCAGGTGTTCAATGACACCGACGCCGAGGTGCTTTGGCTCATCGTCGGTGCGCCGGAGGAACTGGAATTGTTGCCGACGGCAAAGACCAAGCCCGATCTGTCGCTCATCTATCCGGTTGACCCGAAGCAGTTGCCCAAGGAACTCGCTGGAGTGCAATGGCCGCCGAGCGATGGGTCATCGCCGGCCAATAAATAATTGCCGACATCAAAGTCCGATGAAAGCAACTGTCTATCTCATCCTCTTCCGCGGGGTCGGCGGGAAAACTCAACTGCCGGTCCAAAAGCTTCGCGAAAAGCTTGCCGAGGCGGGCTTTGAAAGCGTGGCCACCTACATCAACAGCGGCAACGCCATCGTCCGCAGCCGGCTGAATCGGAAGCAAGTCATCGCCAAGATCGCAGAGCTTTGCCGCAAGCATTTTGATTTCGACAAGGCCATCTTCGCGCCGACGCTCGCGGAGTGGGACGAATTGATCGCGAACAATCCTTTTGTCAAAGCGGCGGCGAAAGCGCCGACCACAGTTCACGCCGCGCTGCTCGAAAGCGTACCGAAAGTGGAGAACGTCGAACGCATCCGCGCCCTCGCTGTGAAGGGCGAAGACCTCAAGGTCATCAAAGGTGTCGCCTACGTTCATACGCCAAACGGGTTCGGGACCTG
This sequence comes from uncultured Bifidobacteriaceae bacterium, assembly GCA_964502895.1. Classification (GTDB taxonomy): domain Bacteria; phylum Verrucomicrobiota; class Verrucomicrobiia; order Limisphaerales; family JADLHS01; genus WYBW01. Next base: position 10,415 of record CAZCZP010000105.1, on the reverse strand, counting down.
CAAGATGGCTGAAAAATTCGACAAGTGGATCGGTGTGACAAACACCGCGCGGAATTGGAACACGGTGCTCAAACTCGCCGAACTCGGCCGCGCGGCACAGGCGTGACCGCCTGAACCTGCCGCGAGGTTTCCAGTGCGCAGGCCGTTCATGGCTCGCACGCCGACTTCGCTCCAGAATGGGACTGCCCGAAAACAGTTTCACCGTGTGCAACGAAGGTGGTTGTTCCCGAGGATTCGTTCTGAGATCGTAATCCCGCGAAGTTGCGACAACAGTTCGAGACGAAGCGCACCTTGAGTTGTGCTGAGCCAATGAACACGATTGATTCAAGCCAGTCTCTGGCCGACTTGATGGCGGATTTCCGCTCCGATACAAGTTCCCCGCATCCACCACCTGTCCAAAAGGCGCTGTTCCTGGCGCGGCGATTACAGGAACGCGCGACCGAACTCCAGACCGCTCCGGAACGACGGCAGCAGGCCGAACTCGATCGGATGCTCCAAACGCCTTCGGACAAGGCCACGCTCGCGCAAATCACCGATCAGGCGTTCCGCACCAACGACCCCCATCGCGCCGTCGAGCATCTCATCCACATTCTCGACGTGCAGGGCGTCCCGCGTTTCTTCGGGCCGATGGACCGCACGCTGATGAAGGGATTCCAATCCTTCGGCAACTATCTGCCCGGCGTCGCGCTGCCGCTCGTCAAAGAACACATGCAGAAGGAAACGGCGAATGTCATTCTCCCGGGTGAAAAGGAACTGCTGGTGGGCCATCTGGCCGAACGCGCCCGCGAAGGCGTGCGCATGAATGTAAATTTCCTGGGCGAAGCCATCCTGAGCGAGGAGGAAGCCGAAAAGCGCCTGCAACAGTATCTGCACGGCCTGCAATGGCCGGAGACCGAAGTGGTCTCCATCAAAATCTCGACGCTTTACTCCCAGATTTCGGCACTGGCCCGCGAGCACACCGTCGCGATCTTGTGCGACCGGCTGGAGCGGTTGCTCCGCACCGCCGACCGCGCGAGGTTCGAGAGACCCGACGGCACGGTGATTCCGAAGTTCGTGTATCTGGACATGGAGGAATACCGCGACAAGGAACTCACGGCCGAGGCGTTCATGCGCACGCTCGACCGACCCGGCTTGAGGCAAGTGCGCGCGGGCATCGCGCTGCAATCTTACATTCCCGACTCGTTCGAGACGATGCTACAAATCCAGTCGTGGGCGCGCCAACGCGTGGCCGCCGGCGGCGGACGCATCACCATCCGCCTCGTCAAGGGCGCGAACATGGAGATGGAACGGGTCGAAGCGTCCCTGCGCGATTGGCCGCAGGCGCCGTATCAACACAAGATTGAGACCGATGCGAATTACAAACGCATGGTCCACGGAACCATGAAGCCGGAGAATCTGGCGGCGATGGACGTGGGCATCGCTTCGCACAATCTGTTCGATCTCGCCTATGGACTCGTGCTGGCACACGAGCGCGACGCGCTTGGCCGGGTCCAGTTCGAAATGCTGGAAGGCATGGCGAACCACCAGCGCCGCGCCCTGTTCGAGATGTCGCGGAATGTGCTGCTCTACGCCCCCGCCTGCAAAAGGGAGCATTTCATCAATGCCATCGGCTACCTCATCCGCCGCCTGGATGAAAATACCGGGCCGGAAAATTTTCTGCGGCATGCTTTCAAGATCAAGGTTGGCACGCCGGAGTGGCGCCAGTTGGAAAAGGGATTCCTCGATTCGTTTGCGGCCATGGAAAAAACGCCGACCGCGCCGCGCCGCACGCAAAACCGCCAGTTGCCGACCGCCAGGGTGAACGCGGTTGCGCGCGGCTGGCAGAATCTCCACAACGAACCCGACACCGATTTTGCGCTTCGGCAGAACGGCGAATGGGCGCAACAGATCATCGCCAAGTGGCAGCCGCTTCATGGCGACAAAGCGCCGCAGATTCCGCTGGTCATCGGCGGCAAAGAGATTTTTGAAGGCCGCGCTGTGCGCGAATGTCTTGACCCATCCCGTCCCGGCCATGTGGTTGGAAAATATCGTCAGGCCGGCGAGGCCGATGTGCTGCAGGCGGTGGAAATTGCGGCAGCCGACCCTGATGGCTGGCGCACGATGCAGGTGGAAAGGCGTTACGAAATTCTTGGCGAGGTGGCCCAGGCACTTCGCGAGGCGCGGGGTGATTTGATGGGCGCAGCGCTCGCGGATGGCGGGAAGACTTTGCCGGAGTCCGACCCGGAAGTCTCCGAAGCTGTAGACTTTCTCGAGTTCTACCGCGCCACCGCGCGCTGGTGGCAACAGTTGCCGGCTTTGAAAGCCGAGGGCAACGGCGTGGTGGTGGTCGTCTCGCCGTGGAACTTTCCGATTGCGATTCCCTGCGGCGGCGTGGCGGCGGCGCTCGCAGCCGGCAACACGGTCATTCTCAAGCCGGCATCGGACACCGTTCTCGTCGCGTGGGAGTTCTGCAAATGCTTCTGGCGCGCGGGCGTCTCGAAGAACGCACTGCAATTTGCTCCCTGTTCCGGCGCCAGAGAAGGTCGCAAGCTCATCAACCATCCCAAGGTAAACGCGGTGATTCTGACCGGCGGGACCGAAACCGCGCAAACGATGTTGCGCGACAATCCAAGGCTGAATCTCTTTGCCGAAACCGGCGGCAAGGATGCCACGATTGTTACTGGCGTGTCGGACCGCGATCAGGCGATCAAGCACATTGTTCATTCCGCATTCAGCCACGCGGGGCAAAAATGTTCCGCCACTTCGCTGCTGTTATTGCAGGATGAAGTTTATGATGACCCGGCGTTTCGCCGCGGATTGTGCGAGGCCGTCGCGAGCATCACAGTTGGTTCAGCGTGGGAAATGGGAACCAGGATGGGACCGCTGATCCGCCCGCCGAGTGGTGATTTGGAAACCGCCTTGAAAGTGCTGGAGTCCGGCGAGGAGTGGGCGCTGATGCCACAACCGGTGAATGGCAATCCATGTCTCTGGACTCCCGGCATCAAGTATGGCGTGCGCCCCGGCAGCTACACGCACATGACTGAGTTTTTCGGCCCGGTGCTGGCCGTGATGCGGTTCTCGACCTTGCCGGAGGCCGTGGCGTTGGTGAACCAGACCGGCTTCGGCCTGACCAGCGGACTGGAGAGCCTTGACGAGCGCGAGTGGGATTACTGGAAGAATCACATCCGCGCCGGCAATCTTTACATCAACCGCGTGACCACGGGGGCGATCGTATTGCGCCAGCCGTTTGGTGGCATGGGCAAATCGGTTTTTGGCACGGGCATGAAGGCGGGTGGGCCAAACTACGTCGCGCAGTTCATGAACTTCACCGACGTGCCGGCGAAAACTGTGATCAGGCCCTCCGAGCCATCACCGCGAGAATTGTGCGAAGCGTTGCTCGCGAAAAAGTCAGCCGATGCGGAACGAATCGTCGCCGCGATCGCGAGCTGTGAAGCGGCCTTGCGCGATGAGTTTGGCAGGGAACACGACCATTTCAAACTCGTTGGCCAGGACAACGTGCGGCGCTATTTGCCCTGTCAGAACGTCCGTGTTCGAGTCCATGCCGGTGACAGCGCGTTTGAAATTTTCACGCGTGTCTGTGCGGCGCACATTGCGGGCTGCCGCGTGGCCGTAAGCGTGCCGCCGGGTGACAGGTTGCCGCCCGTCGAATTGCTTGAAGAACTCACCGAGTCTTGGGCCGGAGCGATTGAATTTGTGGAGGAAACCGACGAGCAACTGGCCGCCGCCATCCGTGCCGGTCAAACCGACCGCGTGCGCTTCGCCGCGCCGGATCGCGCATCCCCGGTGGTGCTCCACGCCGGCAATGAGGCATGCGGTTGCGTGGTGAGCACACCAGTCTCCGGCGAAGGCCGCCTGGAAATGCTTTGGTATCTGCGCGAACAAAGCGTCAGCACAGATTACCATCGCTACGGCAACCTGGGTTTGCGCGCCGACGAGCCGCGCGCCGCCGTGCGATAATCGCATCCCGCGCCGGTTTGTTCGGACTTACATCTGGTCCGGGATTTCCGCTTCGACGAGTTTGGCCAACAGGATCAACGATTCCTGCCAACCCATGTAGCATGCCTCGGCAGGAATGACCGCGGGAATGCCTTCCTGCCTGACGTTCAACTCAGTGCCGCAGAAGACCGACTTCAGGGAAACGGTCGTGATCATTTCGCCCGGGAGGCCCGGGTTGTCGAACTTGTCCGTGTAACGCAGCAGTTCGCCCGGCTTGAGTTCGAGATACTTTCCGCCGAAGGAATGGCTGCTACCCGTGCTGAAATTGGTGAACGACATTTTGTAAATGCCGCCGACCTTCGCGTCCATCTGATGCACCTTGCCGGTGAATCCATTCGGCGGAAGCCATTTGACCATGGCGTCGGGGTCAATGAACGCGCGGTAAACCCGCTCTGGCTTGGCGCGGAGCACTCGATGGAGTCGGACTGTGTTTGTGTTGTTTGCTGTCATAGTCTCGTTGTATTCTTGTCGTTCACTATTACGACGAACGGAGCAGGCGCGTCAGGACATTTGTTGAGAAATTGTGGGAGCCGCTTGCGCGGTTAATTCAGTGATGCTCTACTGCCGGCATGGCAAAACCATATCCAACCATCATTCCCGGATTGCGCGGGCCGGCGGATCAAGTCAACGGCCTGGTTTATTTCGGTCGCATGCTCGACAAGATGCGGCTCGCCGCGGCGGGCACGCTGCCGCCAGATTGGCTGGCGGCCCGGGGCAACGCCTACCCCGCGAGCTTCGATGCGCGCTGCTGCCGCTTTCTGAAAATTGATTACACCGCGCTGGAAGCCGAGACGCTCAAAGGCGACAAGACCGATGCGGAGTTGCTCGAATGGGCCTGCCAGCATGGCCGCCGGCCCGGCGAGGAGGAGATTGAAATCTGGAATGCCTTCATGTCCAAACGCGGCTGGCGTGATGCCGGCACGCAACGGTTGAACGAGCGCCTCGCCGAAATCGGCCTGCCGGCGGGCGCGGTGCAGACGATGTTCGAGTTCATTGATCTTGATGAGGGACGGCTGAAGTTGCAGCGTTCATAGCGGCGTGCGTCGTCCTCCGCGATTAACGTGAGCGAGCAAACGCCTGCTCGTTGTCCGCAACGGCCGATGGCCGGCGAAACGATTGATGTTGCCAACGCGGCCTGGAAGCAGATTCTCCGGCTCTCGACGCGATGAAGTTTTCTTTCACGCGAGTACTTTCGGACTACGGCATGGGCGGTGTGCTCGTGCTGCTCTGTCTTTATTACTCGTGGGCTACTTACACGACGCATGAACCGCGCGGCGAAGCGGCGGCCCCGGTTCTCGCCGCGCAACTCGTCAAGACGGTGCCGAAAGGCGCGAACGTGCTCATCATCGCCCGCACCACCGACGAGGACGCGCGCTTCGCCGCGACGGTCGAGGCCCGGTTGAAGGAAGCAGATATTCGTGTGCTGAGCAAAGTGATCGGCGATCCACGCGCCGCGCGCCAGGCCTTGCTGCAACACGCCACAAACAACGTCTCCATCGCCGCCATCGCAACGACGCCGGAATGCGCCGCGTGGACGGTCTTCGAAAACCTGGGTGAAAAATATCCGGGCCTCGGCAACCCGACGCTGTTGATTCCGCAAAGCTACCGCTACCCGACCTTTCTCAAAAAAGAAAACCTGCTTAACGTCGCCAACCAGATTGTCGTCGTCGCCATTCTCGCCATCGGAATGACGCTCGTGATCATCACCACGGGAATTGACCTCTCCGTCGGCAGTCTCATCGCGCTCTCGGCCGTCGTCACGACGAGCCTGATCCGCGACCATGGCGGCGTGGACGCAACCGCGGGCACGATCATTCTTGCCAGCGCGGCGGGGATTGGCGCGTGCGCGCTGATCGGATTGTTCTCAGGCCTGATGGTGACGATGTTCCGCGTCCCGCCATTCATTGGAACGCTTGCCGTCATGCAGGTTGCGAGCGGCCTGGCTTTCATCATTGCACGCGGCGGTTCGATTTATGAATTGCCCGATTCGCTGACTGGGCTGGGGCGCGGCGTTGGCTGGTTCGGAATTCCGCACGCCGTCGTGCTCATGGTTGCGCTTTATATCGCGGCGCACGTGCTCATGTCGCGCACGGCGCTGGGGCGCTACATTTACGCGGTTGGCGGAAACGTCCAGGCCGCGCGGCTCTCGGGCGTGCGCGTCGGCGCAATCGTGGTTTTCGTCTATGTGCTTTCCGGCGCGCTTTCCGGACTTGGCGGCGTCGTGCTGGCCTCGCAACTGAAGAGTGGTTCGCCCACCTACGGCGTCGCCTACGAGCTTTACGTCATCGCCGCCGTCGTCGTGGGGGGCACCAGCCTCGGCGGCGGCGAGGGGCGCATTTTCGGCACGCTCATCGGCGCGCTGATCATCGCCGTCATCCAAAACGGGATGAACCTGACTGGCGTGGAAAGTTACACGCAAAAAGTCGTGCTCGGCCTCGTCATTCTCGGCGCGGTCTTGCTCGACATGCTCAAGCGCCGAGATTGGCGCGGGCTCTTTCGCTCCCTGCGACCCGTTCGCCTCGATGGCCCAATGGCGCCGCAACGCAGCGGTAGCGAAGAGGTAAGAAAGGGTAGGCAGGCGACGCCAAATTCTCAATAACACCGCGGCTTTAGCCCGGTGAAACAGGCCAGCCAAGATTTCCTGCCTTTTTAACGGCTTTTGGTCAGGCCCCACAAACCGTTGAAACGGTTCTTGGTCGCGGATCACTTTTTCCACCGGGCTAAAGCCACGGTGTTAATGAGAGTTGCCGAGAAACAAAGGAGTTTTTGATGCGTCTGGCGTAGCAAAAATGTTTCCCCTCCTTAGCGCTTTTCAGCAATATCGTTCTTATGAAGAACTTCTTCACCCTAAGCCTCGCGCTGATCCTCTGCTGTTTTCTGCCGGCGTCCAGCGTCGCGCAGAGAAAGAAGGCGGTGATCGGCGTGTCGCTCCTCACCATGACGAACCCGTTTTTCCGCGAGTTGGGCGACGCCATGAAGGACGAAGCCGCGAAACACCAGATGGAAGTCGTCCTCACCGCCGGCGAATTCGATCCGGCAAAGCAGCACCATCAAGTTTCCGATTTCATCACGCGGCGCGTGGATGCCATCGTACTTTCGCCCTGCGACTCGAAGTCCATCGGCACGGCGATTGCCGAGGCCAACAAGGCCGGCATCCCCGTTTTCACCGTTGATATTGCCGCGCTCGCTTCGGGCGCGAAAGTGGTGTCGCACGTCGCCACAGATAATTACGGCGGCGGGAAGATGGCGGCCACCGCGATGATCGAGGCGCTTCCCGGCGGCGGTAAGGTTGCCATTCTCGACCATCCGGAAGTTGAATCGGTCATCTTGCGCGTAAAAGGCTTTGAGTCCGAACTCGCCGCGCAGAAGCAGGAGGGGAGCGCCGGTATTCAAGTCGTGGCGAAGCTTCCCGGCGGCGGAGCAAAGGACAAATCGTTCAAGGCCACCGAGGACGTGATGCAGGCGCACCCGGACTTGAAGGGAATTTTCGCGATCAACGACCCGGCGGCGCTTGGCGCCGTGGCCGCGTTGGAAAAGGCGGGCAAGCTCGGCCAGGTGAAAATCGTCGGCTTCGATGGAATGCCCGAAGGCAAACAAGCAATCAAAGCCGGGAAGATTTACGCCGACCCAATCCAGTTTCCCGAACGGCTCGGACGCGAGTCCGTGCAAGGCGTCGTGAAATATCTGGCCGGTGACGACGTGCCACCGACTGTGCTGATTCCCACCGCGCTGTATCGCCAGAAAGATGCCGAGGCCGATTCGAAGCTCAAGTAAAACGCCTGCGCCTTCTTTGCGGTTCTCATTGTTGGAGCGCGCCGCTGGTCTTCGGCACAGCGGCGCTCCGGGATGCTCCATTTCTTTTGAACAAAGAAATCATCTCCGCCATCAGGAGGAAGCGGGTCACACGATTCGTTTATGATTGATGGGGATTGAGTTCGTCGCCCCATTTTCGTAGTACCTCGCTATGCTCCGCCCTCGAAAGAAATACACCGTTTACGATCTTCAACAACTCAAGGGCAAACGCTGCCTGACGCACATTCACGTCAAGTCGGCGGAGGAAGCGGCGGCGGCGGAACAGGCGGGCGTGGATTTGATGAGTTGCAGCTTCGACTCACCTGAGGCGCAGGCGAGGCTGCCTTTGCTCGTGGCGGCGGCGCCGAACAGTTTTCTCTCCACCGCCACACCGCACGGCCTGGCTTCGCCGGAAGAGGCGATTCGGATTGCGTTTCGCGCGCTGGAACTCGGCGCCAGCTCGGTCTATTGCTCAGCCAGCCCGTTTATCATCGAAGCGATGGCGCGCGAACGAATTCCCGTGGTGGGCCATCTTGGCATGGTGCCGCGTCACGTCATCTGGACCAACTATCGGTCGATTGGCAAGACGGTCGAGGAAGCGAGAGAGCTTTATCGGCGCATGAGAGAATTGGAAAACGCCGGCGCCTACGCAGCCGAACTCGAAGTGGTCCCGCACAACCTCGCGCGTTGGCTGTGTTCTCAAACGAAGATGATCCTGATGTCCCTTGGTTCTGGTAATGGTTGCGACACGCAGTTCCTTTTCTCTGACGATATCCTCGGCGATTACCCGGAACGCCTGCCCCGTCACGCCAAGGCGTACCGCAATTTCCTCGAGGAGCATCGCCGTTTGCAAAAGGAGCGAGTTGCGGCCTTCAGTGAATACATTGCCGATGTGAAAGAGGGCCGTTTCCCGGAGCGGCGTCACTTGGTGGAAATGGACGCGCAGCTTTTGGATGAAGTGGTGCGCTCTGTCCCAACCCGTTGAACGAGCGCTTTCCAAGGCCACATTCAGCTTGGTTTGCGGCGAGCGATTCGCCATCCTCACGTCCGAAACTCACTGAAATCGCATCTGTCCAGTCACGTCTAACCTCTACACATCATTCGAGTGAAACATCCAAATTTGATACTCGCGCAATTGGCCATCGCTTGTTTGGCTGTTAGCTGTGCAAACGCCGACACAAAAAACGAAACGTCTCCTGCAGAAACTGGGCAAGCGCAAGATTCCAGGAAATCGGACGCACCGGCGGGCAATTGGCAGAAGCTGGTCATGCACCCGTTCCGCGATGCTCAAGGTATGGTTGTAGTGGAGATGCCATTCCCAGCCACTTGGAAAGTGATGAGCAATCATAAGCCAGGTGAGCCAACCATCGTTGGGCCGAACGGAATCAAGGTCATAGACTTTCCGTTGAAGTTTTTTACTTACACCAGTGACTCACGATTGCAGCAGACTTATCGCGCGACCGGCCAGCAATTGCGGCCGATGCCGGGTGTCGAGCAGATCATCCAGCAGGATTTTGTCCCGTGGGCGGACGGGCAGGGGTTGAAGTTCATGCGCCAATATGAAATCCCCGAGATTACCAAAATCGATCGCTGGTACAACGACCAATTGTTCAAGGCAGTGCCGATGCGGATGCAAATCCAGGCAATTGGTTCGGAATGGGAAACCGCAAAGGGAGATCGTTACTTCATCATTACACACCTGTCATCCAGCGATAGTGGAACGATGCAAAACTGGTCCTACTACAGCACGGGAATACAGGCGGAAAAGTCGCATTTCGACACGGCCAAGAAGCAGCTCATTTTTGCGCTGGCAAACGCCCGTTACAACCTGCAGCAGATCATGGCTTACAACCAGATGGAAGCGCAGAAGGCCGGGCAAAGCTGGGCGGCTCACAACGCGCGCATGGCGCAGAATCAGGCGAATTTCGAAGCCAGCCAGCGGGCCTTTGTGAATCGCAGCACCGCCGCCCACGATTCACTCATGAACAACTGGCGCGAACGAAACGCCGCCAGCGACAAGGCGCAGGAGCGGTTCGTTGATACCATCACGGAGCGCACCAAAGTGGTGGATCCGTCCTCTGGGCAACAATACAAGGTCGAAAGCGGATACAACCACTATTGGATGAACGCGGACGGCAAGTATCTGAGCACCGACAAACAGGATTACGATCCCAACCTGGACAAGGCTCTCAATAATCAAAAGTGGCAGGAGTTGAAGAAGACGGATTGATGGGAGTGACTCTAGCCCGGCGTGGATGGACTGCGGTAGGGTTTCGGCGAGCTTCGGCCGCACTACCTGTCGTCAACGATCCCAAACGGCGCTTCGATTCACTGTCGCGGCTAATCCCCTCGGTTTGTTTGCTTGGTTTCCAACGGTGATTGATGTTCCATTTCCGCCGCATGTCATCGGAAGACACGAATTCACTCATCGAACAACGCAAAACCAAGCTCGCGTCGCTGCGGGCCAAGGGGATTGACCCGTTCAAAAACAAATTCACGCCGACGGAAACGTGCAAGCAGGCGCGCGACAATTACGTCGAAGGCCGTGAAGTCGCGCTCGCGGGCCGCATCACCGCGCATCGCGAGATGGGCAAGAGCCAGTTCATTGACATCCGCGACCAGAGCGG
>CAZCZP010000104.1:9091-12754 GCA_964502895.1 uncultured Bifidobacteriaceae bacterium | reverse complement strand
ACCGTCTGGCTGCTGTTCACCAGATAGGTAATGTTCCCGTTGCCATCGGCGTGGTAGTAATTGTGGTTCGTGAAATTCCCGCTCCCCGATTGATACGCGTGACTCCGCGCCAACAAGCCACCAATGCCGCCTTTACCCGCTGAAAGAGTTGAGCACGAATTCGCGGATGGCTTAGCCGTCGCGGTTCTCATCGGCGGTAATCTCCCCAAAAACCGCTGACGAGGCAAGCCTCTCAAGCTGCCTCTTATTGCTAAAGAAGTTTGTTTCGGCTGGCGAAACCTTCCAACCCTCGCCGAATTCAGCGGCTTTATGCTGAGTCGTCGGCTTTAGATCCGCTCCCGGCCGCTGTAACCCGTGTCGAGGTCGTGCCAGAATTCGATGTCGTCTTCGTCCTGTTCCCAGCACAGGAAAACTTCCTTGCCGCCGATGATGGCGGGGAAATCCACCAGCCCGCGCTCCAAGTCCTTGATCTGAATCTCGCGTTTCTGGAATTCTCCGAGCGTGGCCTGCATGTCAGCCAGTGTGCGAATCCATTTGTTGACCGTCTCTCCGCCGACGTCATGTCCCGGGTTCATCAGACTGCCGAGGCGTTTGTCATAGCGCTCCAAATCGTGCCGCAACGAATTGAGTTGCTTCAGCCAGTCCCGCACGTGCGGCAGCAGCGTACGCGCTTCCTCGCGCGTGTAATGTTTTCCAAATCGCAGTTCCATTTCAGTCCGCTTTCGACCCGTCCAATTTTTTCTGAACCTGTTCGTTCGCTTCGACGGACAAGGACTTGCGCCAGGCTTCACGCGCTTTCTCCGGTTCGTTTAAGGCGGCATAAATGTCGCCTAAGTGGTCGTAAAGCGTGGCGTCCGGTTCCTCGGAGGCCTTCACGGCTTTGAGCATGTAATCCAGCGCCTCCTTGGGCTGGTTCAACTTGAACAACACCCAGGCCATGCTGTCGAGGTACGCCTCGTTGTCGGGTTCGGCCTTGAGCGCCTTGGCGATCAACTCGCGCGCCCTTTCCAGATTCTCGCCATGCTCCGCCCACATGTAACCGAGATAATTCTGCGCCTCGGCAAAGTCCGGAGAAAGGGCCAGACATTTTTCAAAATACCTGGCCGCCTCCACCCGGTCACCCTTGCGCTCCAGCGCCGCGCCGACTTGAAAGTAAAAACCGTGGGTCAGCCGGTTTGTGTCCGATGTCTGCGCAATAACTTCGGCGGCCGTGAAATGGTTGACCGCTTGCGCGAAATTCTTTTCCCGGGAGTGCGCGGTCGCCAGCAGGTACTCGATCACAAAATTGGCGGCAAACCTCCCCCGCGCGCCTTCCAAGGTGGCGAGCGCATCACTCGTGTTGCCCAGCGCGATCTGGGCAGCGGCCAGGTCGTAATGCGCCTGCTCGAAGTTTGGGTTGAAGAGCATGACTTTCCTCATCTGCTCGATGGCATCCGCCCAACGCTCTTCCTCGTACGCCAGCCGCCCGAGCTGGTAATAAGCCTGCGCGTTGGCGGGGTCTTCGCGCACGATCGCCTCCAGTTGTTCAATCGCGCGCTTGTGATCGTTCTTGCGCAGGTAAATGTCCGCGAGCTTGACCCGCACCCCCAAACGAAACAACGGTTGATCATCAGCCCGTGGGAGCACTTCCCGATAAATTTGCGCGGCAGTATCCGCGTCACCGAATGAATTGAATGCGTCGCCCAACTTGACCCGCTGCTGGAGCGAGCGCAGTTTGAAATCCTTGACCCGGCCCAGGACCTTGAGCGCCTTCGCGTGAATGGCCTCGCGTTGACTCGGGAATTGCAACGCGTAACTCGCGTAAAGCTCCGCGATGCCGATACAGAACTCACCGTCGGCCTCGGTTTTGCGAGCGGCATCGTCCAGGACCTTGAGCGCTGCCTCCGGTTGCGTCGCCTGGAGATAATTGAGGAAGAGATGCTGATAACCCGCCAGCGCGAGCGGCGATTTCTTGATCGCCGACTTGTTGGCTTCCATCGCCTTGTCGAGCAGACCGAGCTGCGCGTAAACCAAACCGAGCCGCGCAAAAATTGCGCCCGAAGCCTCGGGCCGGGCCGACGCGGCGAGCAACAGTTCCTGCGCAAGCTCCGGCTTTTTATTTTGCAAAAGGCGGCGGCTGACTTCCAATGTCAACTCCTCGTCCTCCGGATTGGCCTCGGCCGCCTTGCGAAATTCCGCCAGCGCGAGATCGTGCCGCTCATTCAACTCGTGAACGATGGCCGCCGCGTAATGGGCCTGGGCTTTGGCGCGCCGTTCAAGTTGGCGCTCGGCAGTGCGCTGATTCTCGTTCGTCACGTTTGCCGAAACAACTCTAGCGGATTCGCGAACGTGACTTGCCGGCGACGTGCGGCACGCTGACAACCACAGCGCGCTGACGCCAATCCCGGTCGCGGTCAGCAAATCAAACAGCTTCATGTGTACAATAAACCACGCGCAACGGCGGGCAATTCCGCCGTTGGCGTGGCAAGGGAATCCCGTTCGGCGGGACCGGGCAACTACTTTTGCCAGGTGCGCTTCTTGTGACGGTGCAAACGCAGCTTCTTGCGTCGTTTGTGTTTGTTGATTTTCGCTTTGCGGCGTTTTTTCAGTGAACCCATAATTTTTTGTCGGGGTCAATATACTACTTTGTTCAACGGATACTCAATGATTCCCTCGGCGCCCGCGGCTTTCAGTTTCGGAATGAACTCACGAACGACGTGTTCGTCAATAATCGTCTCCACTGCCACCCAGCCTTTCTGGCTCAGGCCGGAAATTGTGGGGTTGCGCAGCGCCGGCAATGCGGCCAGCAACTTCGGCAGATTCTTCTCCGCAACGTTCATCTTCAAGCCGACCTTGGTCTCGGCTTCGAGCGCGCCTTTGAGCAACAAGGCCAGCGTCTCGATTTTGCGCCGCTTCCATTTGTCCTTCCAAGCCGTGTGATTCACGATCAAGCGCGGCGTGGAGGTCAAAAGCGTGTCAACGATGCGCAGCTTGTTCGCCCGCAGTGAAGAACCGGTTTCGGTCAACTCCACAATGGCATCCACCAGCTCGTGCGCTTTCACTTCCGTCGCGCCCCAGGAAAATTCCACCTCGGCCTTGACGCCGTGCCGTCGAAGATACTTTTTCGTCAGGTTGACGACCTCCGTGGCAATGCGTTTGCCTTTCAGGTCCTTTGCCGATTTAATCGGCGAATTCTCCGGCACGCACAGCACCCAGCGCGCGGGTTGGCGCGTCGCCTTGCTGAACAGAAATTCGCCGACCTCGTGGACCTTCGAGCCGTTCTCCACGATCCAATCATGGCCCGTGATGCCGCAATCCAGGTAGCCGTGTTCGACGTAGCGACTGATTTCCTGGGCGCGGATGAGGCGAATTTTCAATTCGTCATCATCCACGTATGGCACGTACGAGCGGCTGCTGACCTGGATATTGAATCCGGCCTTGGCCATTTTCTGGATGGTCGCTTCCTGCAGGCTGCCTTTGGGCAACCCGAAGCTAAGAACTTTTTTGCTCGCCATACTGCTGCGTTTCTTTCCAACTGCCGGCGCGGGACGGGAATAATCTTTTTCGCCGATGGGATGACCCGCGTGGCCGGATTGGTTTGCCAAGTTCAGAGCGGGAAAGCGAACTTTTTCTTGTTCGGATGGCTCGCCGTTATTGCTTCTTGCAGCCCCTGTGTTTAGCCCT
>CAZCZP010000104.1:0-8991 GCA_964502895.1 uncultured Bifidobacteriaceae bacterium | reverse complement strand
CGACGCATTTGGGATAGAGTTCGTGTTCCGCGGCGTGAATCCGTTGGTGCAGGCTGTTCGTCGTGTCATCGTCCAGAACCGGCACGGATTGTTGCGCGATGATCGGCCCGCTGTCCACGCCGGCGTCCACGAAATGCACGGTGCAGCCCGTGACTTTCACGCCGTGATCCAGCGCTTGTTTCCAGGCTTCCAACCCGGGAAACGAGGGCAGCAGCGACGGATGGATATTTACGATGCGGCCCTCGAAAGCCCTCAGGAATTCTCCCTTCAGCACGCGCATGAACCCGGCCAGCACAAGCAAATCAACCTTCGCTTCCTGCAACGCGCTGACATAAGCGCGCTCGGCGTCTTCATCGAGTTTCGTGCGGAACTTGCCCGGGGCGATGAATCGCGCGGGAAGGTTTCGCCGTCGTGCTTGCTCCAGGATGCCCGAGTTTTCCACGTCACTGATGACGACACCAATCTCGGCAGGGATTTCGCGCGCGGCGACGGCACCGGCGATGGCTGCAAAGTTCGTTCCCTGTCCCGAACCAAGAATCCCGAGGCGAAATCTGTTTCCATCGTTCACGAGGTCTTCTTACAGGCTACGATACCGCGGCGGCAAGCTTCCATTCGCCGGGCCGTTCCCGCAGCGATTGCGCGACACCGCGCGCCGCTGGCGGTCGTTCACCGGCGGCTCAGGGATTCAATTCCAGGCTGGCCAGTATCTGTTCGACCTGCTTGAGATTCCAGATGGCGATGTCGCCATTGGAACGGGCGACCGCGAGGTGTTGGCCGTCCGGACTCCACGCCTGCCAATAAACGGTGTCATGTTCTTCCGGCAGCGCATACACCAGCTTCCCGGTGATCGGATCCCAAACATCCACGCCCCGGCCCGTGGCGGAGACCATCGCAAGCTTGCTCCCGTCCGGACTGAGGCAAATGCCGGCGGAATCCGTCCAGACCGGCGTGCGGATTGGGTCAATGGTGGCGAAGGAGGTAACTCTTTTGCCCGTGGTTGTGTCGAGTGCAACTACCGAACGTGAGCGGTCCACCGTGAGCACCCGGGAGCAATCGGGCGTGAAACTGAACGTCTGTGCTTCGCCGACGCCGCGAATTAATTCGGCGGCCAGAAGGCGTGGAGCGTTGAGTCCCTCCAGTTCCCACAGGAAGACTCCACGCAAATCGCGATCAACGAACGCCAGCCATCGTCCGTTCGGCGCGAAGGAGAGGCTCCACGCCGAGCCGCCGGCTGAATTCAGAGGCGAAATATTCAAAGTTTCTCTCTCGCCCGACTTCAGGCGGTGGATCGCCCATAACTCGACGCCATCCTCGGCGCGGTCCAATCCGGAGGCCGTCGCCAGAAATTTTCCACACGGGCTGAATTGGACGGACCAGAGCCGTCCGTCAGCCTTGAGCAAGACTTCCGCGAGGCGCTCCCCGGTGTGGCTGTTCCAAATCAGAACCCGGCTCGCGTCAGAATCTCCGGTCGCCAGCCACTTGCCGTCGGGGCTGAAGGCAACCCCGTAGGCTTGGACCGGCAGTTGGTCTGAATTCCAGATTTCGCGGCCGCTGGCGGCATCGCAGACACGCACGGCGGGTTCGCGGCCAACGGTGGCCACTCGTTCTCCGTCCGGACTGAACACAACGCCAGGGTTGTTGCACTCGTGCCGCGGCAGATTCAGTTTCTCGGAGGTCATGTCCATCCGGTAAAGCCGGGCAAGTTGGAGAGAAGCCGTGAGCAGGAATGCTCCGCCGGGATCGAAAGCGAGCTTGGTCGCGGGTTTCGGTTCATCCAACAGAGCGGTTTCCTCGCCTCTTATCCAGTCCCACAGACGGATGCGGTTCTCGCGCGGAATGGGCAAGCCAACCAACCCGCTGGTGGGCGCGAAGACCATCGGCTGGCGTGTTTGCGACGTGAAGTCGGCAACGCGGCGGAATTCGGTGATCGGGGTTCGCGCTATTTCGTAAATCGCGCCGCTGGATCGCGAGGTGCAGGCGAGGTGTTTTCCATCCGGGCTGAATCCGAGGCTGTCCAGCACGCCCAGTTGAGGGACGAGGGTGCTTCGTGCTCCGGTTTTCAGATTCACGATGTTCAAGACGGAGTTGACTTTGTCCTGAAGGCTGACTCCTTCGGAAACAAGCCATTGGCCGTCCGGACTGAGGGCCACTTCCGGGATGCGTTCCTCCGGATACTCGAATTGGTGGACCCAGCCCTTGCTTCCGGAGTTGGCAGGCACCCTTGCCTCGGCAAGCAAGGGCCGGGCTTTGGGGCGTACGTTTATGAGTTGGCCGCGTCGCGGCGTCTGATGAAACGCCGTGACATACACGCCGCCCGGGTGACTCAGGCAATCCAAACCGCCGGGGATGGCGACGTTTTCAGCCTCGCGCCATTGGCCATCCGCATTTCGCGACCAAACGTTGAGCCGGGAACCGGCGATCCGGTCTTCCAACCGCCCGTCGGGCGGTATTCGGATAAATACGATTTCATCTCCGGTGTGGTTGAAGCAAGCACTGCGGGTCGGCAGGTCGCCCGTCAGCCGAAAGTTGGCGATCACTTTTCCGGACGGCAATTCGCGAAGCTGGACGGTTTCGTCCCGCAGAACAAACGCCGCGGATCGGCCCGACGGGTCCAGCAGCGTGAGGCGGATGGTGGTGTTGGTTGGAAAACCGTCGATCGTTTGGGGAGTAAGGCCGACGAAGTCGCCCAAACAGTCTCCCGCCTCGCGGCGCAGTTCGGCGAGGTTTTTTTGGGGCACTTTCAGCGCGTTGGCTTGTTTGAGGAGGGAAAAGACTTTGTCGCGATAGCCGACGCGGCGGGCCATTCGCGTGGCGCGGGCCTCGCCGAGGAGGGAATCATAGAGTCGTTGCTCGGCCGTGGCTCGGGCTCGGGCTTCGCCGGCCTGGGCTTGTTCCGCGCGTTTCTCACTGGCTTGCGCTCGTTTTCGTTGCGCGGCTTCTTCCCTGGCTTCTTTGATGGCCAGATAATAGGGAAACACACCCAGCACCACCGCCGCCACGGCCGCGACCGCGACGCGCGTGGTGATTTTCAGTCGCCGCTCGACGGCGTGTTTGTGCAGCACCGACTTGCCGCTGTGGAGTAGCGCGAGATCGGCGTTCATTTCCTCGGCCGTCCGGTAACGTTGCTTGGGCGAGGCGGCACAGGCACGCACCACCACCGCGTGCAACTCCATCAAGGCCTTCGCGTCCGTGTCGTTCCCAAAGTCGGTCAACGGCGACGGAAATTCCTGCCGGTCCTTGCCGGTGCTGGCCTCGTAAAGCACTTTGCCCAAGGCATACAAATCCGCCTGCCGCGAATTCGGACCCTCGGGCGCAACGTAACCTTCCGTTCCGACAAATGAGTTGGCGCCGCTCAAATCCGCGACAAGCCCAATGTCCGCTAGCTTGGGCACACCGTTCACGAAAATGATGTTCGGCGGCTTTACGTCCCGATGGATCAACCCATTGCGATGCAGGTGGCCCAGCGCCAGATTAAGCGTCAGGCCTAGCGCAACACATTCGTTCAACGACAATCGCCCGTGGCGAATCAAGTCCAGACTGAGTGTCCTCGGTGTGTAGGTAGCGGGATCGCACTGTTGAAATGCCTTCCAAGCCGACTCGACGTGAAGGCTCGGTTGCAATGGTTGCACCTCGGGTGGAACGCCGCTCGGCCGGGCGGCAACCCCGGGCCCGGGATTGGCGTCGTCAGCCAGTTCCATGACGCAATAAAAATAGCCTTCGGCTTCGTTGCGCCCGATTTGCAGCACGTCCACCAGACCTTCGTGCGATCGCGAAATGGGCTCGTACTTCTGAATGCCCACGAACTCGCGCTCGTAGGGGATGGAATCTTTGAAACGGTCTCGATAAACCACCTTGACGGCGCGCCATGTGCCCACGGCGTTGCGCGCGAGCCAGACTTCACCGTAACTGCCCCGGCCGATGAGCCGGACGGTTTCGTGATCGGGAATTCTTGGAGGCCCCTCCGGCAATCGCTTTCGCGCGCTATGCACTCCCGCCTCCAGGTTTGGTTCGTCGGCTCTGGCCATCCGGGAAAATCACGCTTTGAAATTTCTGAAGCCGGATTATTGCGACTTCGCAGGTCTTGGAAACCATTTCAATGTTCGCTTCACATGCGTTCGTTTTGAAGCCGACGGACCTCTCGCTGCACCTTCCGCGCCACGCGGTGGGTAATCACGCGAACTCGCAGGCGACTGATCTCCAATAATTTGCTGACTTCCCGCACGGTCATTTTCCTCAAACAGTGCAAATCATAGATCACATAGTGCCAGGGGTCCGCCTGCTTGCGCACCCGCTCGTCCGCAGCACTTAAAAGCTTGGCTTTCCACTCCTCCGTCCATAAAGCTTCGAATGCCTGCCAGGCCGCCCCATCCACAATTTCAGTTTCTTCAGTGTCCAATCCCAGTGGCTCGAACATCTGCAATTGCACCCGCCGCCGTCTGAGACAATCAATCACGCGCCTCCGCGTCAAATGCATGAGCCAGCCTTTGAACGAACACTTCTCCGGGTCATACTGAAAGGTCGCCATCCGCTGCGCCACGCCAACCATCGTCTCCTGAACCACTTCCTCCGCCTCCGGTTCGGTAAGTCCCGCCCGGATGGCGGTGCTGTAAATCAGTTTCCTATACAGATCAAAGAACTCCTGCCAGGAGTCGTGGTTGCCCAAATCGCGCAGTCGTTCGAGCAAAGTTTGCCGCGTGGGGAGCAGTTCGGAGGGCCGACCAGAGCCGGATTGAGCCGACGGTGTTACAACGACTTTCATGGAATGTCGCTTACCGTCTTAGCCGCACTCGCTTAGGTGTTACAAGAAAAAAGGCAAAATTTTTTGAAACAACAGGTCGGCTGCTGCGATTGATGTATATGGACTACATGAAAGCACGTTCGTGCCCGTAACGAACGAAGCAGGATTAACCCGTTCCCCAAAAAACGCCAAGGAGGGAATCCTGTCTTTACTGCGGGAAGACGATCAAAATCAGCAGCTTGCTTCCGCAAAGTTTTTGCGCGCATCATCACGGCGTTCGCCGTAATCGCGATCCACTGAACCATGACCATTCCAACGAACCGCTTGCAGCCTCAATCTTCTTCGGCCATTGCGGCGCTCAATTCACGCTTTGGCGGCATCATTCCGCCAATGGTCACTCCCTTGCGTGATCGCGATTCTCTGGATGTGCCGGGTCTGGAACGTGTGATCGAGCGGCTGTTGACCGGCGGCGTGCATGGCCTGTTTATCCTCGGTACAACCGGCGAGGCGCCAAGTCTCAGCCATCGCCTGCGCCGCGAATTGATCACGCGCTCCTGCCGGCAGGTGGGCAATCGCGTGCCCGTGCTGGTCGGCATCACCGACACTTCTTTCGTCGAGTCCATCGAGATCGCCCGCCATGCCGCCGATGCCGGCGCACGGGCCCTCGTTACTTCCGCGCCGTACTATTTTCCCGCGGGACAGCCGGAGTTGTTGGAATACATCGAGCATCTTCTGGCGGAACTTCCGCTCCCCTTGTTCCTGTACAATATGCCGGCAATGACCAAGACGCCGTTTGAACTCGACACGGTGGCGCGGTTGCTCGATCAAGAAAAAATCATCGGTGTGAAAGACAGCTCGGGCGATTTCGGCTACTTCGAAAAACTTGTGGAGCTGGCGCGGCAACGGCCGGATTGGTCGGTGTTGGTCGGGCCGGAACATTTGCTCGCGAACGCGCTCGGCTGTGGCGGTCACGGTGGCGTCAACGCCGGCGCGCACATTTGCCCGCAGTTGTTCGTCGGGGTTTACGAGGCCGCTTTGCGCGGCGACGACACCCGTGTGACGGAGTTGCAGGAACGCGTCATCCAACTCGGGCAGATTTACAAAGTCGGCCGGCACGCTTCCGCCGTCATCAAAGGTATCAAGTGTTCACTGTCATTGTTGGGTGTTTGCGACGACTTCATGGCTGAACCAATGGTGCGGTTTCGCCAACCCGAGCGCGAGCGTGTCCGCGCCATTTTGGATTCACTCGAATGGCTCGCACCACCCGCGACCGCGAAATGAAGTCGCCAATTCGAAACTACATGAAGCTAAGACCCGCAATCATCCTTGCCTTCAGTGGGACGGTCCTTGCCATGAGCGCGCTGGCTCAAGCTCAACCCGGCGTGATCAAATCCGGGTTCATTTACGAAACCGCGCCGTTCCCCGAGTGTCACGCCTCAACCATCGCGGAAACCAGGGACGGTTTGGTGGCGGCGTGGTTCGGCGGCACGCACGAGCGTCATCCGGACGTGGGCATCTGGGTTTCGTTGCACCGAGACGGGAAGTGGACGACGCCGGTTGAAGTCGCCAACGGCGTCGAGTCGCCCACGAAGCGCCATCCGACATGGAATCCGGTTTTGTTTCAACCAAAGGCCGGTCCGCTGCTTTTGTTTTACAAAGTCGGCCCCAGTCCGAGCACCTGGTGGGGCATGCTGATGACCTCGGACGACAATGGTAAAACTTGGTCCAACCCCCGGCGACTGCCGGACGGTATCTTCGGTCCCATCAAAAACAAACCCGTGCAACTGGACAATGGCGATCTGCTGTCCCCGACCAGCACCGAACATGAAGGTTGGCGAGTGCATTTCGAACGCAGCAGCGATCTTGGCAAAACGTGGATAGCAACACCGCCCGTGAATGATGGCAAGGAGATTGGCGCGATCCAACCGAGCATTCTCTTTCACCCAGGGAACAAACTCCAGGCTATGGGTCGCACCCGGCAGGGCAGGATTTTTGAAATCTGGTCCAACGACGCTGGCAAGACTTGGGGCAAGTTGACCTTGACTGCGTTGCCCAATCCTAGTGCCGGCACGGACGCCGTGACCTTGAAAGACGGCCAGCATTTGCTGGTCTATAACCACACCGACAAGAGCCGCAGCCCGCTTAATGTCGCGATGTCAAACGACGGCATGACGTGGCTCGCGGTGGCGGTCCTGGAGAATGATCCCACTGCGCCCAACGGCTTTTCCTACCCGGCGGTGATTCAAACCAGCGATGGCCTCGTGCATATCACTTACACCTGGAAGCGGCTGCGGATAAAGCACACGATTCTGGACCCGAAGAAACTTGAAGGCCGCTCCATAGTTGACGGCGCCTGGCCCGAGTGAGCGCTGAGAGATCTGCATCTTAGCTGGCGAATTGACGAACTTACGCCCGACATCCAGCCGCCAGCGACGGCGTATCCTGGTGCTTATACATGATGAAATATTCCCTGTGACCGAGTTGTTCGGGTTTACTCTTCTCGCCGGACGCGACGCGCACCACCAACTCAGCCAGTTCCCGGCCCGCCTGCTCCAAAGTTATCTCCCCAGTCAGAACCCGGCCCGCGTTGAAATCCATGTCCTCCTGCATTCGGCTGAACGTGGTGCCATTGCCCGTAATTTTTATCAGCGGCGCTATCGGACTGCCGATCACGCTGCCGCGCCCGGTCACGAACAACACGATTTGTGAACCGGCGCTGATCAGGTCCATGATGCCTTCCGTATCATTCGGATTCGTGTAGCCAAACTGCATGAAATGTTCGTCCGGCACGCTGTCCAGAATCCATAAGCCCGGCCCGCGCGGTCGTTCCGCGACGCGAATGACTCCCTGGATGGGCCGCGCGCCACTCTTCGCGAAGGCGCCCAGGCTTTTTTCCTCGATGGTCGTCAACCCGCCGGCGAAATTTCCTGGCGCCACGGAATATTGCCGCACGGATTGGCAATATCGTTCAGCCTTGTCATAAGCCGCGGCCAGTTGCTCGGCCGCTTGCGGCGACGCGGCGCGTTGCAGAATGTGGTCGCGTAAACCCATCATCTCAACCGTTTCCTCAAACACCGCGCGACCGCCGGCATCTACGAGCAAATCAAAAAATGCCCCGACGGCTGGATTGCCGGCCAGACCCGACGTGCCGTCCGAGCCGCCACACTCGCAGCCAACCGTCAAATCGGCCAGCGTCATCGGCACACGCGGCGTTTCGGACTGAATCTGGTCGCGCATTCGACAAATGATTTCCTTGCCTGTCGCCACAGATGTGCGCGTGCCCCCTTTGTCCTGGATGTAAAACGACTCCGCGGGCCGGCCGGAGCTTCGCGCGACCTCGGCGAGTCTTCCCGGTTGTGTATATTCGCAGCCAAGCCCCACTGCCAGCAGCGCTCCGATGTTTGGATGCCGCGCCAGCGCCAGCATCAGGCGAATTGCGTAGGCATTGTCGTAGCAACCCGGGAAACCGATCACATGCACATCTTCTTCACCGGCGGCGATCGCGTGCGCCACATGCTGGGCGCACTCGACTGTGTAGATGACGAGCACCAGATTGCGCACCCCTTTGCGGCCGTCAGGCCGCAGATAACCGCTCCAGGCCGTTTTGGTGAGTTCATTCATACTTGGTGTCGGTCGTTGCGCCGCTATGCACATCCAGCGTCTGGCTGCGCTCGTCAAAATTACTGGCGCAGTTGTGCAAATGCACCCACTGGCCGGCGCGAATATCGCGCGTGGCCCGGCCAATCGCTACACCGAACTTCAAGATCGGTTCGCCCGCTCGAATGTCCCGCAACGCGACTTTGTGTCCGAGCGCAACGTGCTCGCTGAGTTCAATCCGCTGAGGATTCTGCCCGAGCACCTCCACTGATTCCGTCCCGTCCTCCAGCATGGTGGCGACGTTGTCCTGCGCGTTGACTTGAAAACAGCGTGGCATCATCGAGTTCCTTTCGTTCGTGGGTTTGTTTGCTCGGCGAGGAACCGTTCACCGCCCCATTATGGTGGTCGTGTCAAGTTGCGCCCAAGTGCCGGGAGGGCGCTCAAGGCGGGTTGCAAAAACCACCAGTTGTTCGTCCTGAATGGTTTCCACCAAACAACGACCCAACTCCGTCTCCGATGGGCGAGAAGGTTTTGCACGATGCGTTCTTTTCGGTCAAAGAAGGTTAGCCCAGCGCGATCTGGGTTGCGAGGCAGGCGAGCAGCAGAATCAAATTTCGTTTCATGTTCAAAATCACATCCAGTTAGCGCCGTAGGCG
>CAZCZP010000103.1:6800-12775 GCA_964502895.1 uncultured Bifidobacteriaceae bacterium | reverse complement strand
TTATTCCGCCAGTTTCGCCAGCGTGTGCGCCAGCACGGTCACGCCGTTCTTGATTTGCTCCGGCGAGGAAAATTCGTCCGGGCGATGGCTGTAGCCTTTGTAGCACGGAATGAAAATCATCGTCGTCGGGCAGACTTGCGCCATGAAGAGCGAATCGTGATACGCGCGGCTGACCATGCGCTTCACGGAGAAGCCGCGTTGCTTCGCGACGCTCTCGGCCAGCTCGACGGTCTTCGCGTCGCAGATGGCGGGCGGGTCAACGTTCAGCCGCTCCATCGTGAATTCGATTTTGCGGCGCGCGCAGATTTCTTTCACGGCGGATTCGATCTGTTGCAACGCGGCGTCGCGGGTGCGGACGAGCGTGTCGCGCAAATCAATTTCCAGATACGCCTGGCACGGCACGCTGTTCACCGCGCCGGGTTCGATGCGGAAAATTCCCGTCGTGCCCACGGTGTCCGGGCTGCCGCTCGTGGTCGCGGCCTTCTCGACGGCGAGGGCGATTTCCGCGCCGGCGAGCAACGCGTCGCGGCGACCGGGCATGAGCGTCGCACCCGCGTGACCGCCGACGCCGGTGAGTTGCACGCGCAACGTGCTCGGCGCGGCGATTTTTTCCACGACGCCGATGTCAATGTTCTCCGCTTCGAGAACCGGTCCTTGCTCGATGTGCAACTCGACGAACGCGGCGTAGCAATCCTTCGGCAGCTTCACGGAACTCAAGTCGCCCTTGCAGCCGCCCTGCGCGCGCCAGAACTCCAAATCCTTTCCATCGCGATCGCGCAACGCGGCGGCGCGTTCGAGCGAGAGCACGCCTCCGAGCAAACGGCTTCCAAGACAGCCGATGCCAAAGCGCGTCGGCTCTTCGGAAGTGAACATGATGAGTTCAAGCGAGCGGCGCGGCCTGAAGCCGGATTCTTTCAAAGCACGAAACGCTTCGAGCGGACCCAGCACTCCCACAACACCATCGTAACGGCCGGCGTTGGGGATGGCGTCGGTGTGCGATCCGGTGGCGACGGACGGAAGATCTTCTGTTCCCTCCCAACGCGCGAAAATATTTCCGACGGCGTCCTCACGAATCTTCAGTCCGATCTCGCGGCAGATGTTTTTGATGAAGTCACGCCCACGAAGATCGGCAGCGGAAAACAAAACGCGGGTGACGACTGGGGCCGGTGCTTCGGAGATGGCGGCGAGTTCCTCAATCTGTCGCTGCAGCCGTTGCTCGTTGAGGGCGAGCGGGTTCATGTGCCAGTTCAGCGACGGGAGCGCGTGGCGCGCTTTGATTTTGCGGGGCGAACCTGTTTTTTGAACTGATCGAGTTCCCGGCGGAGGCGCATGATTTCCGCGTGCGCCCGCGCGAGTTCCGACTTGATCTGATGACCATTGGTGTGGGCCTGGGCGAGTTCGCGCGCGTGGCGGCGCAATTCGAGCTGGGTCATGACGTGGTGCGCCAGGACGCGCAAGCCCTGTTGTTGATCAGTCCGCAGCGAGCGCGGCTTGTTGTCCAACACGCAGAGCGTGCCGAGGGCATGGCCGTCCGGGGTGACCAAGGGCGCACCGGCATAGAAACGGATTTTCTGCCCGCTGGTCACGAGCGGATTGTCCTTGAAACGCTCGTCTTTGGCGGCGTCCGGCACTATCATCAGGCCATCACTCGAAATCGCATGAGCGCAGAAAGAAATGTCGCGCGAGGTTTCGCTGATGGTCACGCCGATCTTGGATTTGAACCACTGGCGGTCCTCATCCACGAGCGAAATCAGCGCGATGGGCGTTTCACAAATGTGCGAAGCAAGGTCGGTCAAATTGTCGAACACTTCCTCCGGCACGGTGTCGAGCACATCGTACTGCCAGAGCACGTTCAAACGCTTTTTTTCGTTCTTGGGAACGGGCGCGCTCATGGTTTTTCAGTTGCGGCGATAATAGGGCGACGTGGTGCGGAAGCAACGATTGTTTTCAAACCCAAAGCGAGATCACCGAACTTACATATCACATCGGATCACGGTTCACGTCCTTGTAATAAATGTAACTCGCCGGCGTCTTTCCCATCGCCACGAACCATTGCGGGCAATAAGGTGCCATCCAGATTACATCGCCGGCCTGAACCGGGTGCCAGTCCGATTCCAGCCGATAAATTCCCTGGCCCGCGAGCATCAACAAACCGTGTTCCATGATGTGCGTCTCGACGAACGGTAGTGTGGCGCCGGGTTGATACGTGAAAATGTTCACGGCCAGGTCGAAGGCCGGCTGGTCGGGGAGCAACACCTGCAACCGCGCGTCTTCGTTGCCGAGGAATGGCTGGCCTTTCACATCGCGCGCGTGGCTGACAATCGTGGCTGGCGCGGACGCAGTTTTCTGCGCCTCATACAGTTTTTGAAAAACCAAAACCCGCATCTCTGCACCGCTGCTTTTGATCTGCATGTCCTTGCCCGGTGGCAGATAAACGTAGCTGCCCGGTTCGAGCCGATGACGTTTGTCTTCCAATTCGATCGTGCCCGTGCCCTCGATCACGTAAAAAAAATGCTGATGCCGCCCCGTGTTGCCTTCGCCCGTGGCTTCCTTGCCGAGCGTGACGTGCATTTGCGTGAAGCGCGCCCCCAACGCGGGCGAGATGTTCACCACGCAGGCGGCGTTTTTCCAGCCGGGCAGATTGCTCGGCACAAAACCATCGGGTGTGAGCAGCGCGTAACGCAGTTTGACGGCTGTGCGTGTGGTTCCAAACAAGTCGGACATGTGCGCATCAAGGTTGCGACTTAACCGGACGGCCTCGGCAGCAAACAAATTCGCCGTCCGGAAAAATCGATTGTTCGTGGAGGATGATGCGAAGCGGGCGCGCTGTCAACGTGCGGCCAAGTTGCGCGAACTTGCGCCGCGCTCGCAATTCGCACCGCACAAACTCCGGGCCACACGCGTTTCCGATTTCACAAACGCCTGCCCGCCCTTACACTGCGCCATGCTCAAACTGGCGGCAACGTCCTTTGTATTCCTGGGCGGCTTCGCGATCATGGTTCTCGAAATTATCGGGGCGCGTTATCTGGCCAAAGATTTTGGCGGGTCGTTCTACGTCTGGATCAGCCAGATCGGTGTGATTCTGATCGCGCTGGCATTGGGTTACGCCATTGGCGGCGCGCTGGCCGATCGGTTCAAGCGGGCGAGATTTCTCGCCGGGCCGCTCGCGCTGGCTGGTGCGTTTGCATTTACGATTCCGGATTTCACGCCGCGCTTGGTCAAAGCGATTGTCATGCGCCATCCGTTGGACCGGGACATTCCGCTCATCTGGCAAAAGCTCGATCCCGTCTTGGGCAGCACGTTGATTTTCTTCCTGCCGTGCTTTGTGTTGGCGGTGCTTTCACCCTATACGATTCGCCTGGCGGCGCGGCAAATCGAACAGGTCGGCACCATCAGCGGATTGGTCTATGCCGCCAGCACGGTGGGCAGCATCGCGGGCGTCTTTATTTCCGGCTACGTGCTCATTGATTATCCGTTGTCTGCGATTTTCCGGGCGACAGGAGGCTTGATACTTTTTCTCTCGGGGCTGAGCCTCGTGCTGGATCGTTGGATTGAACGGTTGCGGTGAAACGTCAAAAGCAGTTACATCGGGACAAGTCATGAGAATAATTCGCCTGCGAAACACGGTCCTCTTCGGCGCGCTGTGTTTTGGCTTTCAACTGAACGCGGACGTCGTCTTCGAGGCGACTTCTCCTTACCATCAGGTGCAGGTGATTGATGAATCGGGCGTGCGCATTCTCAGTTTCAACGGGACGCGGGAAACGAAGATGTCGCTGGCCAATCCGCTCCAGGGACATTTCGAGTACACGGAGTATTTCCACATGCCCTGGGTTTGGAACCGCGACATCGGTCGCGTGCTGATGCTGGGGCTCGGCGGCGGCAGCATCCAGCGAGCTTACCAGCATTACTACACCAATGTCATCGTGGACACGGTGGAAATAGATCCCGTGGTCGTAAAGGTGGCCAGGGAATATTTCAAAGTCTTGGAGACGCCGACGCTCAAGATCCACAACCAGGACGGCCGGATGTTCCTCAACCGGACGACCAATTCCTACGATGTCATCCTGCTGGATGCCTACACCAAGGGGCGCTACGGGTCATCCATACCGCCGCACCTGACGACGAAGGAATTTTTTGCGCTGGTGGGTGGCCACCTGGGCACTAACGGGGTGCTGGCTTACAACGTGATCGGGGACATCCAGGATTCACGGCCCGAAATCGTCGGGGCGATTTATCGGACCTTGAAGCAGGTCTTCCCTCAGGTGTACGCGTTCCCGGCCAGCAGCAGCATGAATGTCGTGTTGGTGGCGACGAAATCCGCCGTGCCGTTTGATTATGCGCGCGTCCAGCAGGAAGGAACGGTATTGGTGCAGGCAAAGAAAGTGACGCTGCCCACGTTTGCGGCCAGGTTAAAGGTCTTCCGAACGGCGCCGCCCCGGAGCGTGGGAGTCTCACCGGTGCTGACGGATGATCGAGCACCCGTTGAAACTCTTATGGGCGGGGGTGGAGTTCCGCGCTGAATCGCCCATTGTCCGGAGTCGAAGTCAACCGCCGATGCCGGCGTACTCTTCGTCCACTTTGAGGTTCATGCCCATGAGCACGTAACCGTGAGTGACGGCTTTCATGTCGAGCACGTAGTCCCGCAAATGCATGAGCCGATGAAACCCGAGTTCCTCCAGCGCACGGATGGCGACCTTGCGCTCGTCATTCAGCTCGGCTTCGAGTTTTCGCAGGCCGGCGTGGCGCGCAATTTCAACGAGTTCGGCCACGAGGATTTTGGCCACGTCGCGCCCGCGATATTGTGTGTGAGTCAGAACGGTGATCAGGCCGATATGGCGCTTCCAGCCGCCGCCGCGCTGGTGCAACGTGGCTTCGCCGATGACTTTCTGGCCGTGCAACATCAGCAGCGGCAGATTGCGCTCGAAATCCGGCTGGCGGCACCACTGCCGGAACAGCGTGCGGTCGGTGATGGGTTGCTTGATGAAGAGTCGTTCCTCCTCGGGAACGACAAGAAAGAATTTTTGCAGGCGCGCATCATCGCGCTTCTGCACCGGGCGAATGACACAATCCGTGCCGTCGCGAAGCGTGAGTTGCTTGGGATATTTGTCCAGTGAGTCTTCCAGTAACATAATTTTGCCCTCAGTTTTTTCCTGTTTTACCGAAACCCTGCCACCCGGAGAAGCCCCAAGTGCATTTCAAAGTTTTCCGCCCGCGTAATCTTCGTAGCGCTCCGCTACGCGCCCTGATTTCACGTCGCCCTTGTGAACCAGCACGCCCGAGCGTGTCCCAATGGATTCTCCCTTCTTGAGCGTGAATGGTCTGCCGCTCTTCGCCTCGATGCGGCGCGGTCCGATGCATCCGTAATCACGCGTAAGCCAGGCGTGCGGATGTTCGTTGGACGGATGGCTGAACATGGCCAGCCCCTCGGCCTCGGTCCCCGAGCGGGAAAAGTCCACCCATTTGGCCACCTTCATGTTCGTGTTCGTCTGTCCGGTCTGCCCTTCAGAATTCACCAGCAGGCCGCCTGCGGTTGAGTTGAAATTCGTGTTAAGCCGAATGAACGGCCACGCGTAATGCACGGCATCGCTGCGAAAAGTCACGTCGCCGTAGCTGGCGGTCAATGTGAACTGAAGGTCCAGAAAAAATTCTCCGTCGCCCAGCACGACCACGCGAATCCGCCGCGCTTCGTCGAGCACGGGAATTTTTCCCTCGTCCATCTCCCAAACCAGTTTCATGCCGAGTTCGCCTGATTTGTTTCCACCGCGCTCCGCGGTGAAGGCAACCTGCCGGATGCGATCACGAAACGGCGGCTTGGGATTCTTCTTGTCGCCAACGCCACTGTAGAGCGCGTTGTAGAAAGACGCCTGCCGCTGACCTTCGAGTTGCACCGTGTCGGCAAACCAGAACGACCGATGATGCGGATACGGCTCGGTCTGTTGAACAGTCATGGATTTTCCTGACGGACTGCGCACCGG
>CAZCZP010000103.1:0-6700 GCA_964502895.1 uncultured Bifidobacteriaceae bacterium | reverse complement strand
GGTGCAACCCACGGTTTACGCCGCTCGCGATCGAGATATTTGTTGGCCTCCGTGTCGCCGACGAATTCTTCTTTCACCGGATCCCAGCGCAGTTTGCGGCCCGTCCAGCGCGCGATGTTAACCAGGTGGCAGACGGTTGCGGAGCGGTGACCCGTTTCAACGTCGGCGATGGGCTTCGCGCGGGACTTGATGCAATCGAGCCAGTTCTTTTGATGGTTGTCGTTGAAGTTCGGCGGGCGCTTGCGCAAGGCGTCAATGGCCAGTTCATCCGGATCGGATTCGCAACTGCCGCGCGCAATGGCCACGCGCCCTTTTTCGCCGTAGAAAACAGCGCCGCCCATCGTCGCTTCGTCACCCGGCTCCACCAACACGCCGTTGGCATAACGGAAAAATACTTTTGGCACCGAGCAAATCTTGTCGCCTCGTTCTTTCGGCTCGGACTTCGTGTAAGTGGGCGGATCGAACTTGCCGCCTTCGGTCCAGATTTCGACCGGCCCGGTTTCGTCCATACCGAGGGCGCATTGAATTTGATCGTAACCGTGCGCACCCCAACCCGTCACCTCACCGCCGGAATACGGCCGGAACGAAAGCCAGCCGGGATTCGCGCGCGGCAGGTAGAGGTCCTGGTTGAACGGCACTTTGGGATTCGGTCCGCACCACATTTCCCAGTCCAATTCATCCGGCATGGGTTGGGCAGGCAGGTCGCCTTCCCACGGGCTGGGGTAATTGTAGGCAATCACTTTCGAGACCTTGCCGAGGCCGCCGTTGCGAATGAGTTCACAGCCGGTGAAGTTCTGCCATTGCGAACGCTGCTGGCTGCCGACCTGGAAGACGCGGTTGTATTTGCGCGCCGCCTGCACGATCAATCGCCCCTCGCGAATGGTGAGCGTCATCGGCTTCTCGGCGTAAACATCCTTTCCCGCCTGGCAGGCCATGACGCAGATGTGCAGCCGCCAATGCTCCGGCGTCGCCGTGACAATGGCGTCCACGTCCTTGCGTTCGAGCAGTTGCCGAAAATCCTGGAAAGGCGCGGCGTTGTGCTTCGCCGCCGATTCGCGCGCGCGCTTCAGGTTCACGTCTGCAACGGCCACGTAACGAAACTCCGGCAGCCTCAGCAAGCCCTGCAAGAGTCCGCCTGCCTGCCGGCCAATGCCGATGAAGCCGATGCCGATTTTATCGTTGGCCCCGGGCCGGCCTGCGGCGGCCAAAATGCCGCTGGGGAGAATTTGCGGGAGCGCGGCGCCGGCAATCAGAGCGCCGCTCCGTTTCAGAAATGTTCGCCGAGAAAAACTCGAAGCCTCGTTCGCTGTTCCCTTGGTCGTTTTCATATCCATCATGGTCGCCCGACAGAATGTCCCGAACTTCGACGGAAGTTTGCGCCCGGCCATTCGGAATTCCAAGCAATAATTCCGGGCATTCCAGCCCAAATAACCGGCCAGGTCCTGTCGTGATTCTCACTGCGCCTTCCAGACGCCCGCGGTTTCCAACTGGCGCGCGGCCTGACCCGCCCAATCGCGATTGGCGGCTGGACTGGCCGGGCTGGGGTGAAGAATTTTCCCAATCCGCGGAGCGGATTTTGCGAACAGCAGCCTCGCCCGCCGTTCGGCAAAATCGCCGATGCCAATCAGCCATTCCGGTTGCAGTGCGCCAACAATCCGGCGCAGGTGTTCGTCGCAAGCCGCGTAAAGCGCTTCAGTCTCGCGCCCCGGCAATTTGTCCGGCGTGAGGTTGCGGCCGGATCGTTCGAGAAAAGCCAGCGGACAATAATTGACGACGAAGTGTTGGCGGAAAAAATTCTTGGCCTTTCCAAACCGCGCGGCAAACAAGCCCCAGAGCCGCTGGCCACTGACTTCCGACCGCGGGCAGGCGAATCCTTCGACCGGCCGTTTGGGATGTTCGCGCGCGGGTTTTCCGATGGCCGCGTGAATTTGCAGCCAGTCCCGCACGGCGGCCACTTCGCCAAACGGCACGCCGGTTTGGGTCATCCCGAATGGGCCGGGATTCATGCCGAGGAAGACGACGCGTTTGGGGCCGCTGCCAAATTTGCGCAGGTAACTTTCGTGCGCCGGCCACGCGTAACGGAGCGGATTGTAAACGAATTCAACCGGTGATCTGAATTTCAACTTGTCAACCGTGGCACAGAGCTGGTTGGCCGCGCGGACAAGTTTCCCGGCATCGGGCGGAGTTGGCATGGAGACGGAGGTTAATGCAATTCGTTCAGGCCACGGTGGACGTATCCCGCCGAGAGCGCAAGAAATGGACAGAGGTGTCTCTGTCTTGTGACTATGGCGGAATCGAAACCGGGATTGCCTACGCTGTCCGAAGCACGTAAAATGGCCGACAGATTGCTAGATTAAAACCGTCCCGGCAGGTTGTTCACTCTTGCGACGCAAGCCGGAGGCTGAAAAAAGAAGATGGCAAGCACATTGACACAAAGCGAAGAAGCCCAGTTGGCCCAAACGATTGAGATGTTTGAGGTCATCACGCAATCGCAGCCGCACGATTATCAGTCGCTGGAGATTCTCAAGGAAGCTTACAGCAAACTCGGACGCGAAACGGATGTCATCGGAACGTCCAAGCGAATTGCGGAAGCCTACGTCCAGATGGGCCAGTTTTCCTCGGCCATTCTGGAGTACGAAACCATTTTGCAGCGCCATCCCGAGGACCCCGACGTTCAAGCGGCGCTCAAAGACATCGAAAGCAAGGCCAACAACATCGCCGCGCAACCCTTGTTGGACGAACCGACCACGATTCTCAAGGCGTCGGACGCCGGGATCAAACCCAGTCGGAAAGTTCCCGGGAAGAGCGTTCCCACGAATGTCAACGACGGGCGGTCCCAAATGCACAAGGTCTTCGTGGAAGGCAAGGTGATTACCGCCGGTGACTTCGATCTTTGCTGGAACTCACCGGATTTGTCCGCCGCGCCAAACGGAATCGTTGAGCCATTCATCCAGGTGCTCGCAGATAAAGGCATTTTGCAACCGGACACTTCGCTGAAGCTGTTGGCCGACAAGACGCGCGTGGCCTTCATGCCATTGGACAAATACGACCTGGACCTCGATCTGGCGAGGACTTTCCCGGCCGAAACCTGCCAGCGTTGGTGCGTTCTGCCGTTCGACCGCATGAGCAAGTCCGTGATGGTCGCCACGGCCAATCCTTTCAATCAACAGGCCGCGAAGGAACTTTCCGAAGCCACGTCCCAACGGCTCTTATGGTATCTGGTGCCGCCGCTGGACCTGGTCAAGAACCTGCGCAAAGTGTTTAGATAACCATGCCTCCGGTAAAATCATTTGGCGAACGCATCGCAGATGCGCTGATCGAAGACGGCCTGCTGACGACCCGGCAGGTCGAAGAGTTGATGGAGCAGCAGAAGCGGGAAGGCACGCGCTTCATCAAACTCGTGCTCGAAAAAGCCTACGTCAGCGACCAGGACATGACCGTCTCCATGGGGCGCGTGTTGAACGTCTCTCCCATCAACCTCAGCCGGCTCAGCGTTCCACCCGAAATCGCCGACCTCCTGCCCCGTGAGATCGCCCATAATCACAAGGTCGTTCCCGTATCGCGCCTGGAGAACAAGCTCTACCTCGCGATGGCCGATCCGCTGAACGTGCTGGCCATTGACGACGTCAAGCGCATCACCAGGCTCGATGTCTCGCCGATGATCGCCTCGGAGAAAGCGATCCTCGACAAGCTCAATCATCTTGACGCCGCCAAGGGCGGCAGCATGGAAGACATCATCATGGACGCCCAGAAGAAGGGCGATGTTGATGAAGATACGGACGATATCCAGACCGTCCGAGAAACCACCGAGGAGGTCAACCTCGACCAACTGGCAGCCTCGAGCGAGGAAGCTCCCGTCATCAAGCTGGCCAATCTTATTCTCGTCCAGGCCATTAAAGACCGCGCCAGCGACGTGCATGTCGAGCCTTTCGAGAAGGGCTTGCGCCTGCGCTACCGCATTGACGGCGTGCTCGTGGATGCCACGCCGCCACCCAAGCAAATGCAACTGGCCCTGGCCTCTCGCTTGAAAATCATGAGCAGCCTGGATATCGCCGAACGGCGATTGCCCCAGGACGGCCGCATGCGCGTGCGGGTCGCGGGCAAGGATTACGACCTGCGCGTGTCCATCATGCCCACCGTGCATGGCGAAAAAATCGTGCTCCGCGTCCTCGACAAAACCAATCTCTCGGCCAGCATTGACAAGCTCGGCTTGGACCCCGACACCTTTCAGCAGGTCAAAGGCGCCATTGACGCTCCGCACGGTTTGATCCTCGTCACCGGACCGACTGGCTCGGGCAAGACCACCACTCTTTACTCGGCGCTCAACGAACTTAACAACCCGATTTACAACATTATCACGGTCGAAGACCCGGTGGAATTTCAGATTCCGGGCATCAACCAGGTCCCCGTCAAAAAAGAAATCGGCCTCTCGTTCGCCAACGCGCTCCGCTCGATTCTCCGCCAGGACCCGGACATCATCATGATCGGCGAAATCCGCGATACCGAGACGGCGGAAATCGCCATCGAAGCCGCGCTCACCGGCCACCAGGTGCTGAGCACCATGCACTGTAACGACGCTCCCGGCGCCATCGCGCGTCTCGACGACATGGGCATTGCGCCGTTCCTGATTTCCTCTTCTGTGATTCTGTCCTGTGCGCAACGTCTCATGCGGCGCATTTGTTCTCACTGCAAAGAACCGGTTACCTACCCGGTCAAGATGTATCAGGACTTGAACATTGATCCTGGCATGTTCGACGGCGTCACGCTGTATCGTGGCCGCGGTTGCGAGCGGTGCAAGAATTCCGGTTACGCAGGTCGTATGGCCATCATCGAAGCCATGGCCATCACGGACGAAATCCGCAAACTCATTATCGCGCGCGCAAACACCCGCGAGATGGCCAAGATCGCCATTGGCCAGGGCATGCGCACTTTGCGCATGGTCGCATTGGATCGCGCCCGCGATGGCGTCTCAACTCTCGAACAAACGCTTTTGCTCACGGCGGCTCACTGAGCCTCGCTGCGTGCCGCCGCCATCGCGATGCCCGCCGGGACTTACTTGTAGAGCAAGTATTTCTTCCTCTCGCGCCGGAATTTTTCCTCGCCCGCCTTCCACGACGCCACGATTTCCGCCGCTGACCTGCCGGCTTGCAGCGCTTTGCGCGTGGCGTCCGTGCCGTTCACCTTGTCGAACATGTCAAATTTCTTGTTCGCCTTCACCGCTTCGTCGAACAAGTCGCGCCCGGCAACTTTTTTCAGCGCCTCCATCGCGTAATAATTGATCGCAGTGAGCGGCGCGTGCGCGGGATCAGTGAAATAAATCTGCGCGCCGCTGATGACCTGGTCTTTGAACGAGAAATAGTACGGCTTGTAAGTCACCGGCACGAAGCGAACGCCCGCTAGCTTGTAGCCATTCAGCGTCTCGGCGAACTTGTGCATGTCCACGTCCGGCGCGGCGACGCACTGGAACGGCAGTGTGTAACCGATGCCCGTGCTGGCGCCGCCGATTTCGCCAATCATACCCGTGGCCACCTGGAACAGCGGTGATTCTCCGTGCGGCACGTGCGGCGAAGTCGGCACCCACGGCAAACCCGTGTCGCGCCACACCATGGTGCGTTGCCAACCCTTCATCGGCACGACGGTGAGCTTGCAGGATTTCTTGAGCCAGCCGCGGTCATTGATCATGTGCGCGAGTTCGCCACAAGTCATTCCATAGACGTACGGCACATCCCACTGGCCGACGAACGAGCGATGTTTTTCCTCCAGCATAGGCCCTTCGATGCGCACGCCGCCGAGCGGATTCGGACGGTCCAGCACGATGAACTCCACGCCATTCTCGGCGCAAGCCTCCATTGCCACGCCCATCGTGCTGATGAATGTGTAGGAACGGCAGCCCGTGTCCTGCAAATCATAAACCAGCGCATCGAGACCCTTTAGCATTTCGGGCGTCGGTTTACGCGTCGCGCCGTAAAGCGAATGCACGGGCAATCCAGTTCGTGCGTCCGTGCGGCTCTCGATTTTGTCGCCCGCCGGCACATCACCGTAAATCCCGTGCTCCGGTCCAAACAATGCGACGAGCTTCACATTCGGAGCGCGCCGAAGCACATCAATCGTGCTTTCAAGATTTCGATTTACACCGGAAGGATTGGTGACCAGCCCGACGCGTTTGCCGGCGAGGACCTTGAACTTTTGTTCGACCAAAACCTCGTTGCCCAGCCTCACGCGCGCACTGGCGGTTTGAACCGGGGCAGAGGCCAACAGAATTACCATTCCCGCGAACAAAGATGACCCTGAAACTCGCATGCTGTTGAGGTTAATTGTCGGTTGCTGAATCGGGCAATCGTTTTCCGTTTGAATCGCTTTCCCGTTGAGTCTGCCGTCTTCTCTGCCTACTTTCATCCCGCATGAATGTGTTTGTTACCGGCGGCGCGGGCTACATCGGCTCGGTTTGCGTCGAGGAACTTCTCAACGCCGGCCATCAGGTCACGGTGTATGACAACCTCTCCGAGGGCCATCGGTCGGCGGTGGACCGCCGCGCGACGTTCGTGCAGAACTGCCTCAGCGACGTGGCGAGCCTGAAACAGGTGCTTCAGAAGTACAAACCCGAAGCCGTGATGCACTTCGCCGCCAACGCGCTGGTTGGCGAATCCATGACCAATCCCGGAAAGTATTTCCGGAACAACGTCGCCTCCGGGCTCAACCT
>CAZCZP010000102.1:3216-13072 GCA_964502895.1 uncultured Bifidobacteriaceae bacterium | reverse complement strand
GATGGCGGTGACGTGGAAGACGGGATACGGCTCGGGCAAGGTGTAGTAGCCGGTGTGGTCGCCGAACGGGCCTTCGTCGCGCAACGGCTCGGTCGGGTCAACGTAGCCTTCGATGACGAAGTCGGCGTTGGCGGGGACTTCGAGGTCGTTGGTCTCGCACTTGACGAGTTCGACGGATTTTTTGCGGAGGTAACCGGCGAGCTAATACTCATCGAGACCGTCAGGCAGCGGCGCGGTGGCGGCGAAGGGAAACATCGGGTCGCCGCCGATGAAAATGCTGACGGGCATGCGCGTGCCGGTTTCGTAATAGCGGCGGCCGTGTCGCGCGCCGACTTTCTGGAGCTGCCAGTGCATGCCGGTGGTGCGGTCGTCGTAAATCTGGATGCGATACATGCCGACGTTGCGTTCGCCGGTGTCGGGGTCTTTGGTGACGACGCACGGGAGAGTGATGAAGCGTCCGCCGTCGAGCGGCCAGCATTTGAGGATCGGGAGGTTGAGAAGAGTTGAGGGCTGAGAGTTGATAGTTGATGGATTCTGCCAGTCGGGCGCTTTCGGCCAGCTATCAACTCTCAACTTCGGACTATCAACTAAATGCACCACTTCCTTGCACGGGCCGTCCTTCACGAGCTTGGGCTTTGCGTGACGCAAATCCAACGCGAGCGAAAGCAGCTTGATCGCTTCCTTCATCGAGGTTGGCGGCTTGGCCTTCATCAGCGAGCCGAGTTCAGTGGCAACTTCCTCGACGGAATCCGCCCCCATGCTCATGGCCATGCGTTTGTACGAGCCCATGGTGTTGATCGCGACCGGAAAGGGCGACACCGCGCCGTTCACGGTAGGCTTTTCGATGAGCAACGCCTTCCCGCCGCCGGGCGATTTCATTTCGCGGTCGGCGAGTTCGGTGATTTCCAGTTCAGTGGCGACGGGTTGGGTGATGCGTTTGAGTTCGCCCGCTTTGTCGAGTTCGTTGATGAAGGCACGGTAGGAATCAAAAGCCATGCGCGGAGGCTAGCAGAGTTGTGCCAACTGGCAATGGCCGGGGTTTCGGCGCGCGTGATTTTCAACCCGGTTGCGCGAAGCTGACGCATCAGTCAAACGACACAGGACGCATTCGTGCGGAATCACAGGTGAAAACGCACTGGCACAGCCCATGCCCCAGTGCTTCTCAACGAGACCAGAACCGAGAGCGCGGTTGCGCTCTTCCAAACCAAGTCTGGTTTCAAAAAAGAAACGGAGGATCGCATGAAAACTGTTCGATCAATTCGGCTCGCAGCATTCACGTTGATTGAGCTGCTGGTGGTGATCGCCATTATCGCCATTCTTGCCAGCATGCTTCTGCCAGCCCTGTCCAGCGCCAAGCGACAAGCACTGGCAATCCAATGTGTCAACAATCTCAAGCAGACCGGACTGGCGTTTCACCTGTGGCGACTCGATAACAACGATCGTTATCCCATGCTGGTGTCGCAAAGCGAAGGCGGCGCGTTGCCGACCAGCGGGTTCATGACGGGCGCGGACACGTTCCGGGTTTTTCAAGTCATGTCCAACGAACTCCAGACGCCGCGGATTCTGGTATGTCCCACGGATGATCGCCGGGCGGCGACGAACTTCGTCTCCACCGGACCAACCGCCGACTTCAGCAACAGCAACCTTTCGTTTTTTGTCGGTGGCAATTACGGCGGCAGCATCCAGGCAACGCGGACCAATCCTCCCGCCAGTTACGACCCGCTGATATTTCTGACGGGCGACCGGAATATTTACAACGCGGCGAAAGCGAACGCCGCCCAGTACCCGTATGGTTGCAGCCCGGCGAATGAGCCGGTTTCTCTGGGGTCTGCTTTTCCCCCGAGTTCGACCGCGCCGGGCTGGACCACGAGGATGCATCGCGACCGCGGGAATGTGCTGCTGAGTGACGGCAGCGTGCAACGGTATTCCTCGTCGCAACTGCGCCAGGCTCTAACGCAAACGGGCGACCCGTTGAATGTGATTCTGTTCCCGTAAACGACCGTGGATCGCCGGACTGGCCGTTCATTCTGAAAACCGCGCGAGAATCCGGCAAGGTGATGAACGAGCGGAATCAGCGCAACCTG
Source organism: uncultured Bifidobacteriaceae bacterium (assembly GCA_964502895.1). Taxonomy (GTDB): domain Bacteria; phylum Verrucomicrobiota; class Verrucomicrobiia; order Limisphaerales; family JADLHS01; genus WYBW01. The sequence goes on along the minus strand of CAZCZP010000102.1, from coordinate 10,988 downwards.
GCGAAAAAACGCTAAAACCCGTTGAGTGCGCGTGGACTTCACGCAAACCGCGTGAAGTTCCCGCACCTGTGAATAACCTGACAATAGAATCCTTGGCATTTTCACAGAAAAACGTTGTGGCATTGGCAGTGCTTGTTACGATTTTTGAACACGGTTGACAGTGCGTGGCGTCGAAAAAGTTCGCGGACTGTTTGCCAAAACGAAAACCAAACCAGTAGAGATTATGAACAAACTCCGTAACCAAGTTCGAGCGTTCACTTTGATCGAACTGCTCGTCGTCATCGCGATCATCGCGATTCTGGCTGCGATGCTCCTGCCGGCGCTGGCCAAGGCCAAAGCCCGGGCACAACGCATCAGTTGCACCAACAACCTGAAACAGATCGGCCTGTCCTTCCGCCAATGGGCACTTGATAACAACGACCAGAACCCGATGCGCGTGGCGGATGCTGCGGGCGGTTCGTCGTCTCACGTCACCGCTGCTCGCGCGTTAGGCCTGCAAACGGTCGCCAAGGGAGCATTTGCACATTTCCTTGTGCAGTCGAACGAACTCAACACGCCGAAAGTGTTGTATTGTCCGTCCGAGCCTGACTCTTATCGTCTCACGGCCAGCACCTTTGCCGGCACGGTCCCGGCTGGCAGCGCCAATACCACTCCGTTCACGAATGACTTGAACATCAGCTATTTCGTGGGTGTGGATTCCGTGGATACATTTCCGCAAATGTTCCTGACCGGCGATCATAACTTGGGCGGAAACGCGAATCCACCGACGCTACCATACGCTAATCACAACGCGCAAGGTTCAGGCGGTGATACCACATGGGCCTTGGGCACAAATGTCGTGGCAAACCAAGGTCCCGGCTGGTTGGACAACATGCACCAAAAGCAAGGCAACGTTGGTTTGGCTGACGGCAGCGTACAGGCATTCAGCCGTTCACGACTCCAAGAGGCCTTGCGCAACTCTGGCGACGCAGGCAGCACGCTTTCTGGTTACGGCCTTGCTACAGGTTCAAGCGGCGGTACTGCCAATAACATCCAATTCCCGTAATACTCGGGGATTCGGCTATTCTAACCGGGAAAGGCATCCGCAAGGATGCCTTTTCTGTTTCCTAGCATGGAAACTCAAAGTAATGCGGCCTCAGCTCCAACAATTCGCTTTGTTTCCAGAGCAAATTCTTGTTTAGCTCCCGGTCGCCATGAGCAAGACCGCACTCCTCTTCGCCGGACAGGGCGCACAAGTCGTCGGTATGGGCAAGGACTTGGCGGAGAGTTTTCCTTCGGCCAAGTCTTGGTTTGATCGTGCCAATGCCGCGCTGGGCTACGACCTGACTTCGATTTGTTTCAATGGGCCCGAACCAGAACTGACCAAGACCGAGAACGCGCAGCCGGGGATTTTTCTGGCAAGCTGGGTTGCGTTCCAATTGCTCAAAGAACGAGTACCGGGGTTGAAGTTCGAGGCGACGGCAGGTTTGTCATTGGGCGAATTCACGGCGTTGACGGCTGCCGGCGCGATGAGTTTCGAAGACGGCTTGCGCGTCGTGCGCCAGCGCGGCCGCTTCATGCAGGAAGCGTGCGATGTTACCAAAGGCGGCATGGCAGCCGTGATCGGACTCGATGAAATACCGACGCGCGAAGTCTGCGCCGCAGCGGGCGTGGTGCTGGCGAATCTGAATTGCCCCGGCCAACTCGTCATTTCCGGGGAAGCGGACAAGATCGCGGAAGCCGTTGACCTCGCCAAGACCAAGGGTGCCAAACGCGCAATCCCGTTGCCGGTCGCCGGCGCGTATCACTCGCCGTTGATGGCCAGCGCCCAACCCAAACTCCAGGCAGAACTCGCTGCCGCAAAAATCTCCTTGCCCGCCGTACCAGTGATTTCCAACGTCACGGCACAACCGCATGGCAGCACTGACCAGATCGGCGCAAGACTGGTGGAACAGGTCACATCGTCCGTGCGCTGGGAAGAATCCATGCGCTACCTGCTGGCGCAAGGCTTCACGCGGTTCATTGAGCTTGGACCCGGCACGGCGCTCAGCGGTTTCATGAAGCGCATTGACAAAAGTGCGGAGATGCTAAACGTCGCCGACACCGGGAGTTTGGAGGCAACAATCAAGGCGTTGGGAGCGTGACGTGTGGTTCAACGAGAGCTGTCGTCCACACGTCACAACTTGCGATTTTTCCTGTCCTTTCGCGGGTATCGTGGTTAAACAATCCGCCGCATGAACCAGCTTGCCAATCAGATTGCCGTGGTTACCGGCGCTGGCCGCGGCATTGGCCGAGCCATCGCGTTGAAGTTTGCCGCTGAGGGCGCGGACGTCGTCTGCGTCTCGCGCACGGCCGAGAATTCCGAGAAAGTTGCCGGCGAAGTTCGCGCTTTGGGTCGCAAGGCCTGGGCGCACGCGGTGGACGTGGCGGATTCAGCGAGCGTTCAAGCGGTGTCAGAGAAAATCCTGGCCGAGGCAGGCCGCGTGGACATTTTGGTCAACAACGCCGGCGTAACGCGTGACGGTTTGCTCATGCGCATGAGCGACGCGGACTGGGACACGGTGCTCGATACGAATCTCAAGGGGGCGTTCCTCGTCACGAAAGCATTCAGCCGTGTCATGCTCAAGCAACGCGCGGGGCGCATCATCAATATCTCCTCGGTTATCGGGCTCATCGGCAACGCAGGCCAGGCCAATTACGCGGCCAGCAAGGCGGGCTTGATTGGCTTCACGCAATCCATGGCGCGCGAACTCGGATCACGCAGCATCACCGTCAATGCCATCGCACCCGGGTTCATCGAAACGGACATGACGGCGGACATCAAACCCGAGATGAAGACGGAGATGTTAAAGCAGATTCCCTTGGGCAGCTTCGGTCAGGCGGAGGACGTGGCCAACGCGGCGTTGTTTCTGGCCAGCCCGGCGGCGCGGTACATCACCGGTCAAGTCTTGACCGTGGATGGCGGGATGGTGATGTGAACTGTCCGCCTTGAGTCCAATGACAAATCCGGTTGAGTCCAAACCGCCCGAACCTTGCCGACTGAACGTCGGTTGCGGCAAAGACATCCGCCCCGGCTGGGTGAACCTGGACCTCATTGACTACGGAGGCAACCAGGTCACCGACCTGAACAAATTTCCCTGGCCTTTTCCTGAAAATCACTTCGATCACATATTGTGCTCACACGTGTTGGAGCACATGAACAACTTCAACGCGGTCGTGACCGAGTTGTATCGCGTAGCCAAGCCCAACGCGACCATCGAGGTGCGCGTGCCGTTTTTCCTGAGCACGAAATATTACAGCGAACCGGACCACCGCATTCCGTTCGGCATCCGTTCGTTCGACAACTACGAGGAGATCGGCGGGCGCAAGTTGAAGTTCTACGAAAAGTGGAAGCTCGGCCACCGGACCAACTACAACAGTCCGGCGCGCTTCGTGATTCTGGAAAAGCGCTTTCACGTCAGCAATTTCGCCGTGCTCAAGTGGACGAACCTTCTGGTGAACCTCGAACCCGTGATGTTTGAGAGATTCCTTGCGGCAATCTTTCCGCCGGAAGAAGTCATCTTCAAACTCCAGGTCTGGAAGCCGGTCGCGCGCACTTAAGGCAGCCGAAAGGCCTTGGACTGCGCGTCGCGGTCAGGCACGTCGCTTCACCCGTCCGTCCCGGCTGAACACGGGAATCGCATTGCCAACCGGACAAAAAACTGAAACCCTCCGCGCTCGATTTCTATCTCCAGCAGCGGGCTGGAGTGGCGGGAACAACGTCATGGCAGACAAGTTTTTCGTGATTGGCAGCAACTCCTTCACCGGGGCGAGCTTCGTGGATTTCCTGCTGGCGCGGGGCGACGAAGTCATCGGCACCAGCCGTTCCGGGGAATTGCATCCGGTCTTCCTGCCCTATCGCTGGACGAATCAACGTCCTGCCGGCGCGAAGTTCACCTTCCAGCAACTTGATTTGAACAAGGACACCGATGCGTTGGTCGCCGCCATTGGTGATTTCCGTCCTGATTACGTCGTGAATTTCGCCGCGCAAAGCATGGTGGCTGAGAGCTGGCTGCATCCCGACCAGTGGTATCAAACCAACGTTGTGGCCAACGTGCGACTACACGAGAAGATCCGGCAGTTCGCCTTCATCAAGAAATACGTTCACGTTACGACGCCCGAGGTTTATGGCAGTTGCAGCGGAAACGTGACAGAGAACGCCCCATTCAATCCGAGTACACCCTACGCCGCGTCACGCGCCGCGTGCGACCTGCACCTGATGACGTTCTTCAAGAACTACAAGTTTCCCGTGACCTTCACTCGCGCCGCGAATGTCTATGGGCCGGGTCAGCAGCTTTATCGCATCATCCCGCGCACAATTCTATTTATCAAACTTGGGCGTAAGCTCCAGCTTCACGGGGGCGGACGATCGGTGCGCTCGTTCATCCACGCCCGCGACGTGGCTGATGGAACGTGGCGCGTCGCCCGGCAAGCGCCGCCCGGAGAAGCCTATCATTTTTCCACGGACCTTCATGTTTCCATCCGCGAATTGGTTGAGCGCATCTGCGCGCGCCTTGGCGTAAAGTTTGAGGAGGTGGTGGAAGTAGTCGGAGATCGTCCGGGAAAGGACGCAGCCTATCTGCTCGACAGCACCAAGGCGCGAACAACGCTGGGTTGGAAGGATGTTGTTTCGCTCGATCAGGGCATTGATGAAACCATCGCGTGGATTACGACCAACCTTGGGGAATTGAAGAAACAACCGGCGGATTATATTCACAAACCTTGAGTCTCATGGCTGCACAGAAAATTCTGGTCACTGGCGGATTTGGTTACGTGGGGGCGCGCTTGACGCCGCATCTGCTCGCGCTGGGTCATCACGTGCGCGTGGTTGACCTCATGCTTTACACCGATGCCGGCCTCGATGCGCTCAAGACTGACAAGGCTTTTCCCCAATGGCAAAGCCGCTTTGAACTGGTGCGCGGTGACATTCGTGATCCACAGACCGTCGCGCAGGCAGTCGCAGGTGTGGACGCCGTCATCCACCTCGCCGCCATCTCGAATGATCCCACGGGCGACATTGACGAGACTCTCACCCGTCAGGTGAACTTCGACGCTGTCGGCCTGTTGCTTGCCCAGGCCCGCTCCGCGGGTGTCAAGCGCTTCATCAACGCCTCGTCCAGCAGCGTCTTCGGCGTACGCGATGTGGCGGACATCAATGAATCGCTCGAGCCGGAGCCCATCACTTTTTACTCTAAATACAAGATGCTTTCGGAATGGCTGGTGACTGCCGCGGCTTCGCCGGATTTTTGCTGCGTCAATATCCGTCCCGCGACCATTTGCGGTTACTCGCCTCGCCAGCGTTTTGATCTCACGGTCAACAAACTCACGGCCGACGCGCTCCGCAAACGCGTCATCACCGTTCACGGTGGCGAACAACGCCGACCGAACGTGGGCATGACGGACGCAATCAATCTCTATGGGCAGTTGGTGGATACCGACGCAAAAAAGATCAATGGCCGCACTTTCAACTTTGGCTTCGAGAATTTGAAGGTCATTGAAATCGCCAAAGTGATTCAGGGTGAGCTGAAGGACTTGAACGTCGAAATCAAAGTCACTGACACGCTCGACAAGCGCGATTATCACATTTCGTCGGCGAAAATCCTGCGCGAACTGGGTTATCAGCCGGTCAGTTCCATTCGCGCTGAAGTGGCGAACCTGCGCAAGGCTTTGGACAACGGTGCGTTCCCGGACATTGATGCACCGGAGCATTACAACATGAAGTTCATGAAGGTTTCGCGCTCCGCCAAAGCCTACGATTTCGCCTCACGCTGAATTCCGATGCGCGCCGCCAAAATAATTTCATTTGAACGCGCGCCTGCGTTCTTCAAAGCGTTACGCGCGCGCGGCAAACGCATTGTGCAGTCGCACGGCATCTTCGACCTGATTCATCCCGGGCACATTCTGCATCTGGAGGAAGCGCGCGAATTGGGTGATGCGCTCGTGGTGACGCTCACGGCGGACAAATTTGTCAACAAGGGACCGGGCCGGCCTTACTTCAAAGAACAATTACGCATTCGCAGTCTGGCAGCGCTGTCGTGCGTGGATTACGTCGTGCTCGTGCCTTTCACCGGCGCGGTCGAGGCCATCGAATGTGTTCGGCCCGACATTTATTGCAAAGGCAAGGAATACGAAGATCCCGATTTCGACGCCGAGGGCAACCTGCCGCACGAGATAAGTGCCGTGAAACGTTGCGGAGGTCGAGTGCGCTTCATCGGCTCGATCAAATACAGCTCCACGCGGTTATTGAATCTTTATTTCGATCACTTGAGCGGGCCGATTCGGGATTTCTGCGCCACGCTCGCATCCCGATGCACCCGCCGCCAGTTCGTCGAGTCCATCGAAAGTTTCGCAGGGTTGAAAATCCTCGTCATCGGTGACACGATTTTCGATCGCTACTCCTACCTCAAAGTCCAGGGACTGACCTCCAAGAACAAAATCATCTCAGGGCGTTTCTTGCGGGAAGAAACGCAAGCCGGCGGCGCACTGGCCGTGTTTCGACACGTCAAACAGTTTGCGCGAAGCGTGAAGTTTATCAGCCTGGTTGGCGCCGAACCTTGGGCGCAGAAGCAACTGCGGTCACACCTTGCGCCCGGTGAAGATTGCGCGGTGCGTGATGCTGGTTTCACAACCGTCATCAAACAACGCTTCGTGGAGCCGCTCATTGAGGACGGCGAGGTGAGTAAACTGTTTTCGGTCAATTTTATTGATGCCGACCCACCATCGCCGGCCGCGCAGAAAAAAGTGTTTGATGTAATTCGGCGCCAAATAAAGAAGGCGGACGCCGTGCTGCTCCTCGATTTCGGGCACGGTTTGATGCAGTCGCAAATCCGCGATCTGGTGCAGGACAAGGCTTCGTTCCTCGCGCTCAACTGCCAGACCAATTCCAACAATCACGCCTTCAACATCATTTCACGCCAGTATCGGCGCGCTGATGCCTTTTCGTTGGATGAACAGGAGTTGATGCTCGCGGCTGGCCAGCGCGAGGTGGAGCACGAGCGGGAACTCGCGCGGCTGAAGAAAAATCTCCGCTCGCGCTATGCCTGGCTGACGCGCGGCGCGGTTCAGACCATCGGCCTGCACGACCGGGAAGCCGCGTGCCATTGTCCACCGCTGGAGACAGACGTGGTGGACACCATCGGCGCGGGCGACGCGTTTTTCTCCGTGGCCGCGCTGGCGGCAGCGCGCGGGCTGCCCGTGGACCTCGCCACATTTTTTGGGCAGCTCGCGGGCGCGCAAGCTGTGAAAATTGTTGGCAACGCCAGTCCGATTTCCAAAACAGTGCTGCTCAGAAGCGGAATGTCTTTGTTAAACTTCTGATCTGTCTTATTGATTCAACGGATGAAAACTGCCGCCGCCATACTGGTTGAACAACGCCAACCACTTGTCCTCGATGAAGTGGAAGTACCGGCGTTGAGCTACGGCCAGGTGCTTGTGGAAATTCATGCCACGCGCATTTGCGGCTCGCAGATCGGTGAGATTGACGGCGTGAAAGGACCGGACAAATGGCTGCCGCACCTGCTCGGCCACGAAGCCGGTGCGACGGTGCGCGAAGTCGGCCCGGAAGTTCGCCACGTCAAACCGGGCGACCGCGTGGTCTGCCACTGGCGGCCCGGGCGTGGCATTGAAGCACGCGGCGCGACCTACCAGTGGAAAGGCAAGCCCTGCAACGCCGGCCCGATCACCACGTTCCAGCAATTCGCGGTGCTGTCCGAGAACCGCGTGACCGTCGTGCCGCCGGACACGGATTTGGAAAT
>CAZCZP010000102.1:0-3116 GCA_964502895.1 uncultured Bifidobacteriaceae bacterium | reverse complement strand
TCGGCGTTGTCGTGCGTGGATATTCTGGTGGCGGCCTACTGGAACGTCGTGAAGGTGGACGCGAAGAATCCGTCCGACCCGTTGCGCGACCGTTTCATTTTGAGCAAGGGCCACGCAGCCACGGCTCTATACGCCACGCTGGCGGAGCGGGGATTCTTCCAGAAAGAATGGCTCGATACTTTTGCCAAACATCGCGCGCCGCTCGCGGAACAACCTGCGCCGAATTGCGCGCCGGGTGTTGAGCTGGCGACGGGTTCGCTCGGCCACGGCCTGCCGGTAGGCGTCGGCATGGCATTGGCCGCGCGTATTCAGAAACGCGATTATCGCGTCTTTGTCTGCATGAGTGACGGTGAATGCAACGAAGGCACGGTCTGGGAAGCCGCGATGTTCGCACCGGCCCAAAAACTCGAGCGACTCTGCGTCGTGATTGACTACAACAAGTGGCAGGCCACGGGCCGTAGCAATGAAATCATGGCGCTTCATTCACTCCGGGAAAAGTGGGCGGCATTCGGTTGGAACGCGCACGACGTGGATGGACACGACATTGCCGCATTGAGCGACTTGCTGAGTAATCTTCCGGATGGCAGCGGCAAGCCGGTCGCCATTGTCGCACACACGATCAAAGGCAAGGGCGTGTCGTTCATGCAGGATGACAACAATTGGCACTATCGAATTCCCAAGCCCGAGGAAGTCGAAGCCGCGCGGAAGGAATTGGGCCTCGCATGAGAAACGCTTTCGCGAAGCAAATTACCGAACTCGCGCAACGCGACGAACGCGTCGTGTTGTTGAGTGGTGACATTGGCAACCGCCTGTTCGATGACCTCAAGGCGAAGTGCCCGGACCGGTTTTTCAACTGCGGCGTTGCCGAGGCGAACATGATCAGCATGGCGGCGGGGATGGCGATGAGCGGGTTGCGCCCGGTTTGCTACACCATCACGCCGTTCATCACCTACCGGTGCATGGAGCAGATCCGCGTGGACGTTTGCTATCACCACGTGCCAGTCGTCATTGTCGGCACAGGTGCGGGACTTTCCTACGCGTCGCTCGGTGCGACGCATCATTCGTGCGAAGAAATGGGAATGCTTCGCTTGTTGCCGGGGCTGGCCGTGATTGCGCCCGCTGACGCGATGGAAGTGCGCGGAGCGCTGAAAGCGGCCTTGAACTATCCGCACCCGGTTTACATCCGCATCGGGAAGAAAGGCGAGCCGGTCATCCACAAGACCGAGCCTGATTTTCAGATCGGCAAGGCCATCGCGCTACGTGAAGGCAAGGACGTTTGCCTGCTGAGCACCGGCAACATGCTGCCCGCTGCGCTGGAAACTGCCGACCTGCTCGCCTCGCAAAATATTTCCGCGAAGGTCGTGAGCTTTCACACCATCAAGCCGCTGGACGTGACGACGCTCGCGAGCGCATTCGCCGATTTCCAGCTTGTCGTGACAATTGAGGAGCACAGCGTCCTCGGAGGATTGGGCGGGAGTGTCGCAGAATGGCTGGCGGATCATTCGCCAGCGAAGGCGCGTCTGCTCCGATGCGGCACCGCGGATGAATTCCTGCACGAAACCGCCGAACAGGATGAGGCCCGCGAACACTTCGGCCTCACGGCGACCGCAATAGCCGCTCGCGTTAAAAAATCTCTGGGCTGAGGCGTCATGCACATCGGCGTTGATTTCGACAACACGATTGTTTGCTACGACGCGTTGTTTCATAAAGTAGCTCGCGAGAAAAATCTCATCTCTGCCGAAGTGCCGGTTAACAAGTCCGACGTGCGCAATTTCCTGCGCCGCGTCGGGAAGGAGGATGCCTGGACAGAAATGCAGGGCTACGTCTATGGCGCGCGCATGAGTGAAGCCGCGCCTTATCCGGGAGTCATTGAATTCTTTCAGGCCTGCCGTGCCGCTGGGATTCGCGTCTCCATCATCAGTCATAAGACGAAGCATCCTTTTCTCGGGGAGAAATACGACCTGCACGCCGCGGCGACGAGCTGGCTGGAGCAACAGAGATTTTTTGATGCAGCGCGCATCGGACTGCCGCGGCAGAACGTTCACTTCGAACTAACCAAGGAAGCGAAACTCGAACGCATTACGAAATGCGACTGCACGCATTTCATTGACGATCTGCCGGAGTTTTTGGCCGAGCCGGCATTTCCTGCCAGCGCGCTGCGAATTCTTTTCGACGCCAACAATCTCTACGTTGACGAAGACCGATTCGTGCGCGCGCTGAGCTGGGATGAAATCCGCGAGCTGTTCGCCGCCGACTTGAGAAACCGGACCGAAGCTTCAGCGCTTCGCGAAAAGATTCAGCCGCTCCTGCAACAGTGCGGCGTGACGGGTGGATTGCTTTTGCAACCGCTGCCTGGCGGCGCCAACAACCGCGTTTACCGCGTCCGCTCGGAAACCACCGACCACGTGTTGAAAGTTTATTTTCAGAATCCCAACGACCCGCGTGACCGCTTCCGCGCCGAGCGGGCGTTTTACGATCTTCTTTGGCGGCAAAACGTCCGGCGCACGCCCGAACCTTGTGGTTGGGATGAGCAAAACAGATTCGGATTGTTCAACTTCATCGCGGGCCGGAAGTTGAGTCCGGAGGAAGTCAACGAGGTTGCGGTGACACAAGCGCTGGATTTCATTCTCGAAGCGAACAAATCGAGACACACGGTGTCGCCGGATTCAATTCCCATTGCTTCCGAAGCCTGTTTCAGTGTGGCTGAACATCTGGCTTTGATCGAGCGTCGCGTCGCGCGCCTGCAACAAATCGAGACGCAAACCGACGTGGACGCCCAGGCGGCGGCGTTCGTCCGGGAAGAATTGAATCCAGCGTGGGCCAAAATTCGCACAGCAATTGAGGCTGACGCCGGGAGTCGTCTCAACGAAGCGCTGCCGCAATCCGCTCGTTGCTTGTCGCCTTCAGATTTTGGCTTTCACAACGCGCTGCTCGCGTCGGACGGACGAATGCGTTTTTTCGATTTTGAATACGCCGGTTGGGACGATCCGGCTAAACTCGTCTGCGATTTTTTCTGTCAGCCGCAACTTCCCGTGAGTGAGGAGAATTGGCATCCGTTCGTCACCGCACTTGATCGGGGATTTGGTTGCCACGGCACGTTGGCAATTCAGGCGGAG
>CAZCZP010000101.1:0-13592 GCA_964502895.1 uncultured Bifidobacteriaceae bacterium | reverse complement strand
CGCAACACGTCCGGGCCGATGCTCTTCACGTCTTCGGGCGTGACGTAGGCGCGGCCTTGCAACAACGCCCACGCTTTCGCGGCCAGTGTCAGGTAAATCGTCGCGCGCGGCGAGGCGCCGAACTGGATGAAGTGCTTCACGTCCAGCTTGTATTTCTCGGGCTGGCGCGTGGCGAACACCACGTGGACGATGTAGTCGCGGACTTTTTCGTCCACATGAATCTGGTCCACCAGTTTTCGTGTGCGAAATATTTCATCCAATCCGATCACGGGCTTGACCGGCGTCTCAGGCGAAGTGAAAGCCATGCGATCCAGAATCTTTCGCTCCTCATCGAACGCCGGATAATCCAGCAGCACCTTGAACATGAACCGGTCCACCTGCGCTTCCGGCAGCGGGTACGTGCCCTCCTGGTCAATCGGATTCTCCGTGGCCAGCACCAGAAACGGCGAGGGCAGAGGCATCGTTTCACCGCCGAGAGTGACCTGGCGTTCCTGCATCGCTTCGAGCAACGCGGACTGCACCTTGGCCGGCGCGCGGTTGATCTCGTCAGCCAGCACGAAGTTGGCGAACACAGGGCCGCGCGTGGCGTGATATTTTCCGTCCTGCGGGCTGTAAATCAGCGTGCCCACGATGTCGGCGGGCAGCAGGTCAGGCGTGAATTGAATGCGATGAAAGCTCGCTTGAATGGCCGTGGCCAGTGTGCGCACGGACATCGTCTTCGCAAGGCCGGGCACGCCTTCCAACAGCACGTGTCCATTGGCGAGCAACCCCACCAGCAGGCGGTCAACCAGTTGTTCCTGGCCCACGATGACTTTCCCGATTTCGCCGCGCAGCGTCTTTATCCACGCGGCCGTTGCCTGCACTTGCTCGTTCAAAGGTGTGTCCATGCGGCATGACTCTAGGGAGGAATAGCGGGCGACTCAAGTTATCTGCGTGGATCGAGGCGAGAAATCACCTGATGAGGCTTTGAGCGCCGGACGCTGTTTTAACGCAAGGGCGCGAAGGGTATCGCCGAGGTCGCGGAGATACAATAACTCCCGAACCTGCGGGCCGCACCAGCGGCGGACAACATTCATTGCTTTTCGACGTCGGGCTTTTTCTCCTGCGGCATTTGCGGCGGCTTTTTGATCGGCCAGCGAGGCGATTCCGTCCGCGCAGTTTTCAAAAACTTTTCGAACTTCTCCACGACTTCGGGATTGTTCGCCGCGACGTCCTTCTTCTCGGCGGCGTCGGTTTTCAAATTGTAGAGTTCGAGTTTCTCGCCGGCTTGCGGGCGCACGGCTTTCCAATCGCCCATGCGCGCGGCCTGTTGAAAACCGCGCTCGTGAAATTCCCAGTAAAGAGAATCGTGGCGGTTCGTCTGCTCCTGGCCGGTCAGTAACGGCAACACCGAGAACCCATCGAGATTCTTCGGCGGCTCGGCACGGGCGATCTCGGCGGCTGTGGGCAGAAAATCCCAGTTCGCCCAAACAAAATCGCTCACCTGACCGGATTTAATCCGCGCGGGCCAGCGCACGATCATCGGCACGCGAATACCGCCTTCGTACAAATCCCGTTTGATGCCGCGGAACGGCCCCGAGCTGTTGAAAAATTTTGGGTCCACGCCGCCTTCCTTGTGCGGCCCGTTGTCGCTGGTGAAAAAGATGACGGTGTTCTCTTCGATCTTCAGTTCCTTGAGCCGTTCCAGGAGCCGGCCAATGTCCGCATCCATGCGGGTGATCATGGCGGCCTTGTTTTTTTCCGGCTGCGGCCACGGTTCGTTCGGGTAGGGCGTGTCGCCGGGAACTTGCATGCCGTTGCCGCTGCGCCGGCCTTCCTCGTTGTTGGCGTGCGGAATCGTGTAAGAGAGAAACAGAAAGAAGGGGCGGTGATTGTTGAGCTGATCCGGCTTGTTGTTCTTGACGAAGTTCAGCGCGGCTTTGGTGCATAAATCCGGGATGTAATCGCCTTTGCGCCCGCCTTGATTGCCGGGGAAAGGCATGGTGCCGTCGAAGCCACTTTGCCCCGCGCGCGGCGGATCGTAACGCCACAAGAAATCCGTGTAATAATCATGCGCGTGGTTGTTGTCCAGGTAGCCGGCAAATTCATCGAAGCCTTTTTTCTGCGGCACGCCCGGGGCGTTTGCATGCGCCAGTCCCCATTTGCCGATCAACCCGGTTCGGTAGCCGGACTGCTTCAACACTTGCGCCACGGTCACCTCGCCGGCAAGAAGGGTGGAGTTGTTGAAGTTGCCCCGGATGTTCAAGTGCCCCGTGTGCTGGCCAAGCATCATCGCTGCCCGCGATGGCGAGCAAACGGTGCTGCCCGCATAAAAGTCAGTGAAGCGGATGCCCTCTGCCGCCAGCCTGTCAATATTCGGCGTCTTGATCCGCGTCTGGCCATAACAACCGAGATCGCCGTAACCCAGGTCGTCGGCCATGATGAGAATAACGTTGGGCCTGGGCGCGGCCGGGTTCGATTCAACCGTGGTGGCGATCGCGGCATTCGTAGGCTGCGCGATTGAAGAGTGAGCCGCTCCCAAGAGCATTACCTTGGCGGCAAAACTGCCGGCGAATCGGACAATCCAACTGCGTTTCGTCAGACTCATAGTGATCGCAAATCTTGGGAGACCCCCGCAGTTCCGTCCAATGAAATCATCCCGCGGAATTGCCTTTTCATTCAGCGAAGCCCGTCACAAGCTACGCCCGGATGTCCATGAGCGAAACCCAGGAGACCAATTCGTCACAGCCTGCCGGCCCAAAACCTTCCGCAGGCGGCGGGCGACGCCACCGCGGCCGACGCGGAGGCCGGGGACGGCCGCGGCCGCCCCAAACGCGTTCGTCCCCCGCAACCGCAACGCAAGCTGTCACCGCGACCGAAACCGCGCCGCTCGTCGAACGCGTCGCTGCCTTGACCGAGCGGGTTGTGGCCACAGGCGCGCCACAAACTTCGGCCATCAGCCAGGCACTGAACGAAGTGATGCAAGTCGTGGACTCGCTCAAACAGGCCGTGGAGCAAATGGAAGAAGTGCTCGAATTGGTGGAACTGGCCGAACGCCAGAAGCTGGGAGACGAGCAGGAAATCGAATCGTTGCGGCGCGCGTTGCGGCAGTTGCAGCGGCCGCGTGGCCGGCATTCGCCCGACGAAGAGGGCCACAGTTCGTAGCGCCGGCGCAATCCGGCGCGAGTGCGCGAGACATTTTCGACACGGCAAGCTTGCGCAACGCGCAGCTCCATACCATTCTCTCGCGCACTTCCGCGACCAAATGAAAGCTGCGCCGCTACCGACGTGCGTCCTTTTCTTCTTTCTCATGCACAGTTTGCCGTTGGCGTCGTTCGCTACGCCTGCCCCGCCGCCGCTTGGCCGAACCGCCCCGCTGTTTGATGGAAAGACGCTGGCTGGATGGGAAGGCGACGCAAAAATCTGGCGCGTCGAGGATGGCTGCATCACCGGCGGCTCGCTGACCGAGACTGTGAAGCAAAATGAATTTCTCGCCAGCACGCGCGACTTCACAAATTTCATCGCCCGCTTCCAGATCAAACTCACCGGCAACGAAGGCTTCATCAATTCCGGTTTTCAAATCCGCTCTCAACGCGTGCCCAACTCCAGCGAAATGTCCGGCCACCAGTGCGATTTCGGCGAGCCAACCTGGTACGGCGCGATCTACGACGAGTCGCGACGCAACAAACTCATGGCCGCCTCGGACATGGCGGCGCTCGGGCCCGTGATCAAGCGCAACGACTGGAACGATTACGTCATTCGCGCCGACGGCCCGCGCATCACCACCTGGATCAACGGCGTGCAAGGCACGGATTTCATCGAGCCTGACCCGGCGATTCCGGATTGGGGTAAGTTTGGCATTCAAGTCCACGGCGGCGGCAAGGCGCTGGTGCAGGTTCGAAACATTTCCGTCGAAGAACTTCCACCAACGCCTCTCGAGAAAAAATTCATTCCCGCGCCCGCGCCGGGCACGAATTCGCAAACGTCTCCCCTGACGCCAGAGCAGGAGCACGCCACGTTCACGCTGTCGCCGGGATTTGAGATCGAACTCGTCGCGCAGGAATCCGAAGGGCTCGGTAAGTTCGTGGCCATTGACTGGGACTTGGCGGGCCGCTTGTGGACCATGACCGCGCTCGAATATCCGGTGGACGCGAACGAAAGTCCCGAAGTCGCCCGCGAACTCTACGCCAGCAAAGCCAGGGACAAGGTGCTCGTGTTCGACCGCGACGCGAAATCGCCCAGCGGCTACGCGTCACAACCGCGCTTGTTTGCCGACGGCCTGGCAATTCCGCTTGGCATTCTCCCCTACCAGAACGGCGTCTATGTTCAGCACGGCACGGAGATCGTTTTCTTCAGCGACACCGACGGGGATGGCAAGGCCGACAAGCGCGAGGTCACCCTCAGCGGATTCGGCATTCAGGACTCGCACTTGTTTCCGCATCAATTCACCCGCGCACCAGGCAACTGGATTTGGATGGCACAAGGCGCGTTCAACTACGGCAAAGTCCGTGCTCGCGACGGCAAGGAACAGCAATTTGACCAAACCCGCATGGCGCGCTTTCGCTACGACGGCAGCGACTTTGAAATCACGAGCCAGGGACCGTGTAACATCTGGGGACTCGTTATCAATGGCGAAGGCGAAGCGTGGATTCAGGAGGCGAATGACTACGGCTATCCCACGATGCCTTTTCACACCTACGCGAATTATCCCGGCTGCTCGGACGCGCAGTTCAAGAGCTACGCTCCGGAATTTCCCGGGACGGCGCCGGACTTCAAAATGGGCGGCACCGGCTTAAGCGGCCTCGCGCTCTCGGACAAGGCGGCCTGGCCCGAGCCTTATGCCGACGTGATGTATGTCGCCAATCCCATCACGCGAAAAATCCAGGCCATTAAAATTCACCGCGCCGGCCCGCGCTATCACCTCCAGTTGCTCGGCGACTTCGTCCAGTCGAGCGACGAATGGTTTCGCCCGGTCGCGTTGCGTCTCGGCCCGGATGGCTGTCTCTACTTCGTGGACTGGTATAACAAAATCATCTCCCACAACGAAGTCCCGCGGAACCATCCTGAGCGCGACAAAAAGCGAGGCCGAATCTGGCGCGTGAAACACAACAGCCAAAAGCCTTTTCCCGTTCCCGACTTCAACAAACTCTCGGGCGATGAATTGCTCGCCAAGCTCGGCGGCGATTCCCTGGCGCAAAGTCATCTCACTTGGCAGGCCATCACAGACCGGCAACTCAGGGAACTTGAACCGAAGCTGAGGGCAATTATCGCCGACAAATCACTCGCCGCCTCCAGGCGCATCGGGGCACTATGGGCGCTGGAGGGCATCGGGAAACCTGACTTGGATTTTTTGCAACCCTTGCTCAACGATCCAAGTCGCAATGTTCGCCGCGAAAGCGTGCGCGTCCTCGGTTCTTCAGAGCACACTTCGGAAAGTGTGCTCAAGATCATCGCCGTCCTCGAGAACGATCCCGACCCGGAAGTGCGAGCGGAAGTCATTCGCACGGCTGGAAAGTTGATTCCGCACGAGCCACGGGCTATCACGCTTTGCGTGCAATTTGGTCGAGAGCCTTTGGCCGAGCCGACCATGCGCAGCACTCACAACGGCCGGACCATAAAGACTGGCGTCGCTTATGAGCGTGAGTTCGAGCGGTATTTGGTTCGGCTCTTTCTGGAGCAGCAACCCCAAACCACAGCCGCGTTTCTTGACTCTGCTGCGGCAAACTCACTTCCGCTGGAAAACCGCCTGCTCGCCACACTCGCACTCGAACCCAAGGCGGGCGCCGCCCGCGTGGCGCAACTGCTTCCACAACTCAACCGCGCGCCGGGCGAGGAGGAAGTATTGCGGCTCGCGCAATTCCCGGACGAACCCGGAGTCGGCGACGCATTGCAAAAATTACTGGGCCAGCCAGCCACGAAATCCGGCGTCCTCACCGCGCTACTTAAGTTCCGGACGCGACTCGACGCCACAAAGCTGACGCCGACTCTGACTGAAGCTGCGCGGGGTCTGTTAGCCGCCACGGATCGCGCGTCACTCGAACTTGGTGTCCGGCTGGCCGGCGCATTCAAGCTCACCGCCGTCGAATCCGACCTGGTTGCGTTGGTGCGGCGCGGCATTCCGGGAGAAAACGCCGCTCAAAAAAATCTGTTGCCTGAATCGTTCGCCGCTTTGCGCGCGTTGCGGGAAATCGGTTCAAACCGGGCGGAGTTGTTCGATCAACTGGCGAGGATATTGTTCGATCCCACCCAGCGCAACGAAGCCATCGCCGCGCTTGCGGCATCCAAGTCGCCGGACGCAAGCACGCGACTCTTGAAACTCTGGCCCGAACTCACGCTGCCGCAGCGCCGCAGCACGCTCGACAGTCTGGCCGGCAACAAATCCGGCGCGCAATCCATTCTCGACGCACTCCAACGCGGTGACCTCGCGAAGACCGATCTCAACGGCAGCACCCTCGATAAATTACGAATCGTGCTTGGCTCGACACCGCAACTGGACGCACTGCTGGCAGAGATGGATTCGTTCCTGCGCCCGGTACTGCGGCTCGACGGAAAAAATGAGAGTTACCTAGATACAAAGTTGACGCTTGCCGGACCGTTCGCGGTCGAAGCGTGGGTGAAACTCGACGACGGCATCAGCAACCTCGACGGCATTCTTGCCGCGCCCGGCACGCTCGATCTCAACTTTGCCGGCGCGCAATTTCGCGCGTGGGTTGGCCCGGCGCAGAACGACATCGTCATCGCCAAACGGAAGACCGTTGCGGGCGTCTGGACGCATTACGCTGTCACGCGTGACGAGGCCGGGATTTTCCGAATCTTTTTCAACGGCGAATTGGACACGACGAGCACACAGGTCAACACGAACACCTTCGCCAATCTCGACGTGGGCCGCACGATTCCAACCAGTGGCGGCACGGCGGGTGAGTTCAGTGAATACCGCGTGTGGAATCGCGCCCGCACGGTGGATGAAATTCGCGCGGCGTTCGATCAAAGTTTTGCGAACGAACCGCGGCCTGCCGGGCTTAGGCATTGGTTCGGTGGCAAACACTGGCCGTCGCTTCTCGGCGGCGCCAAGGTCGAACGCACCGATGATTCCCCACTGTTGCTCACCGCCGCCGAAGCGAAGGCGCAGGAAGAAAAATTAGCCAGGTTCCGCTCACTCGTCTCCCAAGCCGGTGACGCAGCCCGGGGACGCGAACTGTTCATCACCACTTGCGCGAACTGCCATAAGGTCGGCGGCCAGGGCGGACAGATTGGACCGGTGCTGGACGGCGCCGGCGCGACGAGCGACGAGGCGCTGCTGCGCGCGACGCTCACCCCGAATGCCGCGATGGAAGCCGGCTACCGCGCCTTCCGGGTCGAACTGCGTGATGGCGACGTCGTGGATGGTCTGCTGGTTTCTCAGGACAACGACGCCATTGTGCTCCGGCGACAGAACGTCGAAGACCTCCGCATCCCCCAATCCGATGTCCGCCGCGCAAGCTTCACCAAGGTGAGCATGATGCCCGAGGGATTGTTGGAGGCGATGCAGCCCACGGACGTGACCAACCTGTTCGCGTACCTGCGGACGCTCGAGTAACCCTCGATTCGGCCAAGGAAGTTCTTCAGAGGGTTTGCAGTTTATTCAATCTTTTTGGCGGAAAAATTTCACCGGGCCACGAATGAATCCAAAGGGCCGCCGTCCCATGCGCATGACGATGTATTCAACGCAGAAGGACAAGAATATGAATGCTACAAATCGTGCAATGGCCCCGACCGGATTGGCCCTGTTCAGCGTATTGGCACTGGCTGCCACTGGCTGCCGGACTCATGTGGTTCACGAGCGCACGCGCACGGTGTATGTGCCGCCACCGCCGCCGGTCGTCCATGTGCCACCCGCACCTGCACCGGCACCCGTGGTTTATGTGCCTCCAGTCCCGGCGCCTCAACCGCCGCCGGTGGTCGTGGTAACTCCGCCAGTGCAACCGCCGGTCGTAGTTATTCAGGCGGAGAATGATTTTTATGAACCTCTCGCCGCCCACGGGCGTTGGGTGGTGGTCGGTTCTTACGGACGTTGCTGGATTCCGGGGCAAGTCGAAGTCGGCTGGCGTCCTTACTCCAACGGTTATTGGCAACGGACGGATGCGGGATGGTATTGGGTCAGTGACGAGCCGTGGGGTTGGGCCACCTACCATTATGGCCGTTGGGATTTTCACGCGCAGTTTGGTTGGATTTGGGTGCCGCACACGCAATGGGCGCCGGCCTGGGTTTGCTGGCGTGAAGGCGGCGGCTACGTCGGCTGGGCGCCGTTGCGTCCGTCCGTGACAATTGGCGTGCATCTTCACCACGTTGACTACGAACCCGCGTTCGCCTCGCGCGCCTTTGTGTTCGTGGAACATCGGCGGATGTTGGAACCAGTCCGTCCGAAAACTGTCATCGTGAACAACACCACCATCATCAACAAAACCGTCAACATCACCAACGTGAAGGTGGTCAACAAAACCGTGATCAACGAAGGTCCGCGTCCCGAGGTCATCGAACGCGCAAGCGGACGAAAGGTTCAGGCGGTCCCGGCCCACGAATTCCGGCGCAGAGAAGAAACGACGGTCGCGGTCCGGAAGCGAACGGCGCCGGCGGCTGTCGAGAAAAAGCTCGGGCCTCCCGTACGAACAGAAACCAGACCTGCGCCAACACGCGCGGCGACTCCACAACATGTCAGCGTTGCCGAGAAGCCGGCGGTTACCCAGAACCCTTCCGTAACCGCAGCTCCATCAGCACGGCCACCGGTTGCACCCTCGCGGCCAATGTCTCCGCCGAGAAATGCAGTCAAGCCGGTGACTGAGGAAAACAAACGTGCGGCGGAGACTGCCGGACCAACTTCGCCTCCCAACATCTCGCCACCCGCGACCGTCGAGCAAAAACCGGCAACAACAGCCGTCCCTCAGCGCGAACCACGCCGGGTTGAAAAACCAATCGTGCCCGTAAAGCCGGCGACCGAGCCAGTCATGAAGGCGAGTCGTCGTAACGAAACCAGGACAGGCGCTGAAATTGCAAATCCCGCCGCACCGGCGCAAACGCCTGTTCCTTTGAAAAAAACCATGCCCGAGCTTGCGCGAGAAGTTTCATCCCAACGCGAAATTCGCCCGGATCGCAAACCGACAGGGTCAGCTAAGCCGACGCCGCATCCCGCAACTCCGGTGGCAGAGTCAAGGTCGAGAAACGCTGTCAGTCCGGCGTCAAGTCTTGAAGTAAAAGCGTCCGCCGCACCGGCTGCGCGAACAACTCCCGCAAAAACTCAATCCACTCCACCAAGAGAAAGACCTGCTGCGGTCCGTCAATTGTCGCCGAAGCCGGCGTCGCAAACCAATGCGCAGCCCGAAGCGACCGAAAGCAAATCGGAAATCAAGAACAACGAACGATCCACAGAACGCGAGGGTCAAGAGAATCGGCCCAATTCAAACCGGCCGTCCCGTTGAGCAACAACAATGATTGCGGTTGGTCGGGTCACGACCCGGTTTCCAGAGCCGCAATTTCGTTAAGAGAATTCACGCGCGCCGTTCTGCTGAGAGTTTCACCACCTCCGGCAATGTTCTCCCGATAGCCGCCGCCACAAGCCGCCGGTAATCTTCTTATGCAACCTGATGTGGGATCGCGCGGCAGATATTCTCGAAGCCGGCGAAGTTCCAGAGATTTGGAAAATCCCGGCACTGTTGAGGCTTGACAGCCTGCACGGAACAATCATTGCCAACCAGGAAAACACATTCGCCATTGGGCTTCTCCTGCAAAGCCAGCCCGCGACGGTCGTGGCGCAACCGTGTGAATCGTTGAATGAAGTCGTGTTCGTCCAGGCCTTTGAATGCAGACAGCCGCGCAATTTCGGTGTCGTTCAGGCGCACCTGCACCGGCACGACGGCAGTAGGCCGTGCAACGTTGACATTCGAGGAAGATCGGCACTCGCCGAGGGTAACGAGCGCGTCAGAGTTCCGGCCTTCGCGGCGGCGGTGGCTTGACGGATTTCTGGATTTGAGCGGGATTGGGGAGTGCCACGGTGTAATCGCCCGGCGAAGGATCGAGCGTCATGGTCAGCAGTGCCGGGTTGATGGGTATTGGCCCGTGGTCGTGCTGATGCCGGGCGTGGGAACGAACAGCAGTTTCGGCGGTTGCCGTGTCGGAAAACGAATGTTGCCCCAGTTCCAATCGCGCTTCGACCGAGCCAAACTTCACCGTCTGCCCGGCCTTGAGCTGGCACTGCTGGTTGTGGAGCCGTTTGCCGTTGACGACAGTCCCGTTGCTCGATCCCAGATCACGCACAATGACCTCCGTGTCGTTGACGAGAATCTCGCAGTGTGATTGAGAGACCGAAGGGTCGTGAATGGTAATCGTGTTGTGGTCGCCCCGGCCAACCGTGGTTCGTTCCACGGCGAATTCGTAAGACCGCCCGCCGAACTTTTCGCCGATGAATATCAGTTTTGCCATAGCTGCATTCCTGAAGCGATGCGGAGTTTGCTGGTTGAAATCCACATCTGGGTTCGGTTGCTTCTTTACGACTTTTCCAACGAAAAAGCGAGCGCTTTTTTGACCAAGTCGTTCTTGCCGCGCGCCGCGTCCGGCGTAGGATAATCTCCATGAACCACCCACTCTTCGCGGTGCTCGCGACCATCCTGCTATTGAACCGCGCGTTCGCCGCGGAGAATCCGCCGACCCTGCCGCTCGGAGCGGCGGCGCCCGATTTCAACCTGCCCGGGGTGGACGGACGAAACTGGACCCTCAAGGATTTCGCCGAGGCCAAGGCGCTGGTCATCCTCTTCACCTGCAACCATTGTCCGACGGCGCAGTATTACGAAGAGCGCATCAAGAAAATTGTGGCCGACTACAAGGCCAAAGGCGTCGCGCTCGTGGCCATCAGCCCGAACGATCCAAAATCTGTGAGGCTCGATGAACTGGGTTGGACGGACCTGAGCGATTCGTTTGCCGAGATGAAACTCCGCGCCAAGGAACGCGAATACAATTTTCCCTACCTCTACGATGGCGACACGGAAACAGTCTCGCGCGCTTATGGACCGGCGGTCACACCGCACGCGTTCGTCTTCGACGGCGCGCGCAAGCTGCGTTACGTCGGGGCCATTGATGACTCGGAGCGAATTCAACACGTGAAGAAACATTACCTGCGCGACGCGCTGGACGCGTTGCTGTCCGGAACGGAACCGCCCGTGACCCAGACCAAGGTGGTTGGCTGCTCGACCAAGTGGGCCGGCAAGGAATCGCAGGTTCAGGCTTACATGGAAAAGCTCGCCACCGAGCCCGTCAGAATCGCCAAGGCCGATGCCGAGGCGCTGCGAGCCTTGCGAAAGAACGACTCGGGCAAGTTCCGGCTGGTAAATTTCTGGGCGACCTGGTGCGCGCCGTGCGTGGCGGAATTTGATGAGTTCGTCACGGTCAATCGCATGTATCGGCATCGCGAGTTTGAGATGGTCACCGTGTCCGTCAATCGGCCGGACGAGGAGAAGTCGGTGCTGGAGTTTCTGACAAAGAAGCAGGCGTCGAATCGCAACCTGCTCTTCGCTTCGGCTGAACGCGAGCCGCTGATCAATGCTTTTGATCCAACCTGGCAAGGCGAAGTTCCTTACACGGTGCTCATCAATCCCGAGGGCAAGATTATCTATAGCGAAAAAGGCAGTGTGGATTTTCTGGCTCTCAAGCGAGCTGTCGTCAAAGCCATGAACGAGCGGAAGCCGTGGTAATCACACGCCGTAAGATTTCAGGTTTCTTCGACGTTGGTAATGTGAAATACGAACCAATTCCCCGGAATCTGTACGCATGCCACTCCCTCTCCCCTCAAAGGGGAGCGGGCCGGGGCGAGAGGTGAGCGCGGCACAGAGTCCAAACCTCCGGACGCGCCGAATGGTGATTTCTGATTGGACATTTCCCGAGGTCGCGCTCTAATCAAGCCATCTGGGTTATGAAGGCAATCATTCTCTCCATCGTATCAACGCTCGTCGTCATCAACGCCATCGCTCAACCGAAGTCCGCGGACGCGTTCGAGCAGAACAAAAAACTGGGTCGCGGCATTAACATCATCGGTTATGACCCGATCTGGCGCTCGAAGGAGCAGGCGCGGTTTCAGGAAAAATACTTCCGCCTGCTCAAGGAGGCGGGCTTCAACTCGATCCGCATCAACCTGCATCCGTTCCGCCAGATGAACGCGACGAACAACTGGGCGCTCCGCGATTCCTGGTTGGAAGTGCTCGATTGGGCCATGAAGCACGCGCAGGAGCAGGGCTTGATGGTCATCCTCGATTTGCACGAGTTCAACGCCATCGGCAAAGACCCCGAGGCCAACAAGGAAAAATTCCTCGCCTTCTGGCGGCAGATTTCCGCGCGTTATCAAACCGCCCCATCGGGCGTGGTGTTTGAAATCCTCAACGAGCCCTCGCAAAAATTGACGCCCGCGTTGTGGAACGGCTACTTGCGCGAGGCGCTGGCCATCATTCGCGAGAAGAACCCCGCGCGCACGGTCATCGTCGGCCCGGCGTTCTGGAATTCTGTGGACCATCTGCACGAACTGGAATTGCCAGACGCGGATCGCAACTTGATCGTGACGGTTCATTACTACAAGCCGATGGAATTCACGCATCAGGGCGCGTCGTGGACTGGACAAGAAGACAAGCTGGGCGTGGATTGGCTGGGCACGCCCGAGCAACTCGGCGCCATCAAGCGCGACTTCGACAAAGTGGCTGCGTGGGCCAGGGAAAATAACCGCCCCATTTACCTGGGTGAATTCGGCGCTTACGACAAGGCACCGATGGAATCGCGTGTGCGTTACATCTCCAGTGTGGCCCGCGCCGCCGAGGAACGCGGCTGGAGCTGGGGTTACTGGCAATTCGACAGCGATTTCATTCTCTACGACGTGAAGCGCGATGCGTGGGTCGAGCCAATTCTGCGCGCGCTGATTCCTGCCACCAAAGCCGCGAGCGACGGAAAGTGAGGTCGCACTGGGAGCACCGGCATCCTGCCGGCGTGTCGCATCGTCAAGGTTTCGCAACTCGCCGACACATGTCGGCACTCTCAGTGGAGGTTCATTCCG
This sequence comes from uncultured Bifidobacteriaceae bacterium, assembly GCA_964502895.1. Taxonomy (GTDB): domain Bacteria; phylum Verrucomicrobiota; class Verrucomicrobiia; order Limisphaerales; family JADLHS01; genus WYBW01. The sequence goes on along the minus strand of CAZCZP010000101.1, from coordinate 553 downwards.
CCTGGAATTGCAAAACTGCCGCGTGCCGGTAGTGTAGCGCGCAAATGTCGCTGGCTGAAATCATGGGTCTCATCATTTCCGGAGCGGCTGCGGGCGCGATCAATGCCGTGGCCGGCGGCGGCACGCTGCTGACTTTTCCCACTCTGCTCGCGTTCGGCACGCCGCCCATCATTGCCAACGCCACGAGCACGCTCGCGCTTTTTGCGGGCACGGCTGGAAGCGTTTTCGGTTACCGGCGTCACATGGAATCCGTGAAGCCATGGCTGTGGCGATTTGTTCCGGTCAGCATTGCGGGTGGCTGGATCGGCAGTTGGCTGCTGACGCATACAAGCGACCGGACCTTTTCGCAAATGGTGCCCTTCCTGATCCTGTTCGCTACAATTCTGTTTCTCGGCCAGGGCGCGTTCCGGCGATTCGCCGGGTTGGATCAGGGGGGAGAAATTCATTCTAAACATCATGCGATCTGGGGCGCGATTGCTTTCCAATTCGCCGTGGCCGTTTACGGTGGTTTCTTCGGCGCGGGCATCGGCATTCTCATGCTGGCGTCGCTGGG
>CAZCZP010000100.1:10158-13724 GCA_964502895.1 uncultured Bifidobacteriaceae bacterium | reverse complement strand
GCGATGGCCATTTCCTTGCCCTTGTAGTTGACGGCGATGCTTTCCTTGGCTTCACCGACCTCGGGAGAATTCGCCGTAATCGCGAGGTTGTTTTTGCCGAACGCCAGTTTCACGGAGTTGGCCTTTTCGCTGGTCATGATCTCCGCGCGGCGCAGGGCATGGAGAAATTCCTCACGCGGCAGGGCCACGCGTTCCTTTGTTTCGGCCGGGATGACCTGCCGGTAATTCGGGTAATTGCCCTCAATGAGCTTTGTGACGATCAAAACCGAGAATCCTTTGTCATCCTTTAGTGTGAACGCCGCCTGATTCTCGCTGTATTTAAGTTCTACTTCTCCTTTATCCTGGAGCAAGCGGTTAAGCTCATTCACCGCTTTCGCAGGGATGATGAATTCTCCCTGACTCTTCTCCGAGATGTCCACCTCTTCATCCACCAAGGCGAGGCGGCGTCCATCCGTGGCCACCATTGTTACCTTATGATCTTTTAGGCTGAGGAAAATTCCATTCAAAACGTAGCGCGCCTCGTCTGTTGAGATCGCAAACGACGTCTTCCGCATCATTCCCTTCAAGGTTTCCTGTGAGAGCGAAACTTTTTTATCTTCTTTGAATTTTGGGAGAGGAGGAAATTCGTCCGCCCCTAATCCATTTATTTTATAGAATGAAGGACCGCACCGCAGGCTGCACACGTTCTTTTCATCCACTTCCAGTTCAATCTCGCTTCCGTTCAATTCCCGAGCGATCCCAAAGAGTTTTTTCACTGGGACGGTGGTTGCGCCTCCTTTACCAACCTTGGCTTCAACCCCACAGGAAACGATCACATCCAAATCCGTGGCGGTCAGTTCCAATCGCTCCCCCTCCGCACGCAGCAGGACATTGGAAAGAATCGGAAGCGTAGTGCGCGTGCTGACGATATTCTGGACGGCTTGAAGTCCGGTGAGGAGTTGCTCCTTGGTGATCGTGAGCTTCATGCGTGCTTAATATAGGTTTCTTTTCAAAGAAATTTTATTCTTATTAAGGCGTGTGAATAAGGCAAACAACTCCATGTGTCAAGGTTGGCCAAGCACTTACAAGAAAAGAAAACCTTAAAAGGAAATCGGACACCAGCTAAAAAGATTTTGTTCCTTGGCTTGTTAACACTGCTCGCAAAGGGTTCACACTTATTTCCCGGGTTGTTGGTTGGTTTGTGCGCGCTTGATCACATCAGGAAGAATCGCCACGGCTTTCTCAACCTCTACATGGGTTGACTCGCGACCAAGGGAGAAGCGGACCAATGAACGCGCGAGCTTCGCATCATAACCCATCGCTGCGACAACGTGAGAAGGATCAATGGAACCTGAAGAACAAGCCGATCCGCTGGAAGCGCAAATTCCTTCCAAGTCTAATCCCGCCAGTAAGGCGACACTGTCCGCGCCTTCAACAACGAAAGAAATTGTGTTGGACAAGTGTTTCTCCTTTGAGCAGAGCACGTGTACGCCATCCAACAGAGAGAGCCTTGTGAATATTTCCTGAACTAGGGGCAGAAGTTGAGTTGGTTGAAAGACAGGTTCTCTAACAAACCGCTCCAAAGCGTCCACTGAGCCGATGATGGCGGCAACGTTCTCAGTTCCGGCGCGCCGCTCGTTCTCATGGCCACCGCCAAGCAGGATTGGGTCGGGATGCAGAGGGGAGCGCACAAAGAGCATGCCAGCCCCTTTTGGCCCGTGGAATTTGTGAGCGCATATAGAAACAAAATCTGCGTTGAACTGATGAACATTCTCAAACGGCTCTTTGCCGAACCACTGGACCGCATCGGTATGAAACAAGACCCCATGTTTCCGACAAATGGCGCCCAGTTCCGCCACAGGTTGGAGGGTGCCAACTTCATTATTGGCTGCCATGAGAGAAACCAGAATGGTGTCCTTGCGAATGGCCTTTTCCAAATCTTCCGGAGTGATTCGCCCCTCGCGGTTCACAGGCAGAAGCGTGACCTCAAACCCTTCCTTCCTGGCGAGATAATCGCACGGATGAAGTACCGCGTGATGTTCGATGGAAGAAGAAATGATGTGACGGCCTTTTGGCTTCAGGAGTCTTGCGGTGCCGAAGATCGCCAAGTTGATGCTCTCAGTGCCGCCGCTGGTGAAGATCACCTCACTGGGTTTACAACCCAGCACCTTGGCCGCGCGCTCACGGGCATCGTCTAAAATTGCCCGCGCCCGCCGGCCAACATGATGAATGCTGGACGGATTCCCCCAGACCTCGCCCAGAAAAGGCAGCATCGCCTCGCGCACCGCCGGGTCAAGCGGGGTCGTCGCGTTGTAATCGAAATAGATCGTCTGTGGCATGATGCAAGCGCTTGGTAGGTCGCGTCACTCCGTGTGCGCCGCGCTTTGCAGGTCCGGCATGCTGGCGGGAAGTGGATTTCCGGCCCTGCGTGAAGCAGATGGATTCATAATCAATAAATGGCCGTCTCGCTCTGAAATCCCGGCGGCGGTGATTCCGGCCGGGAAAAACGATCTTCCGTCCACGGATCTGCCGTGTTCGAGTAACCGCGCACCTCCCAGAATCCCAGGATGTCGCGATCAAGGAAGGTGATTTCGCGGATGAACTTCGCGCCCTTCCACGCATAGCGCTTCGGGATGATCACCCGCGCTGGACCGCCGTGTTCTTTGCCGATGGGTTTGCCGTTCCAGGAATGGGCGACCATTACGTCGTCATCCAAGCAGACCTCGAGCGGGTTGTTGGTCGAGTAACCGTCGTAGCTCTTGAAGAAAACATGGCTCGCTTCGGGCTTCGGCTTCACCAGCTCGGCCAGCGTGAAGAACGCCACACCCTCGAACTCCATGTCGAACTGGCTCCAAGTCGTCACGCAATGGAAGTCGCTCACGTCCTTGAATTGCGGCAGTGTCATGAACTGCTGCCAGTTCAGCGTCACGGGATTCTCGACCTTGCCGTGAATCTTGAGTTCCCATTTGTCGAGCGGCACTTCCGGCTGAATGCCCAGGTCGAGCACGGGAAAATTGTGGACCTGACGTTGCCCCGGTGGCAGCCGGTCCACCGAGCGCGCGGCGGGCCGGGCTTTGCCGGCCATCTTCTGCGCCCAACGTTCTTTGGCGGCGATGTATTGCTCTTTCATGAACGGCCCGAAGGATAGGGAATCCAAGCAGCGAAAGAAAGCGCGCCTTCCGCAATCGCCTTTGGCTGGGCGCTGCTACTCCAACCCGCGCTCGCTCAATTCGTCTTCATCCAAACCCAGATAGTGTCCCAGCTCGTGGAGAAGCGTGGTGTGGACTTCCTCGCGGAATGTTTCTTCGTCGCCCCCGGCGAAGGCCCAGAGATTTTCCAGGAACAAAACGATCTGTGGCGGCATCGGCACGGCGTCTTCATGAGCAAACTCCGGCCCCACAAATAATCCCAGCGTATCCGGCTCAATACCATCGGCGACGAAATCCCGGTTGGGCCGGGGTTCGAAGGTGACCGGAAGTTTTCGCGCCCGTTCGCGCAGTGGTTGCGGCAAGGCGGCCAGCGTGGCTTCTGCTTGCGCCAACGCGAGGGAGTGAAGCTGTTTCCAGCCGGCGGACATGGTTGGGTCG
>CAZCZP010000100.1:0-10058 GCA_964502895.1 uncultured Bifidobacteriaceae bacterium | reverse complement strand
CGGGCAGTTAACGTTTGATGGTCCTTGGGCCGCAGTGCGCGACGCGCCCCAATCCATAATCACGCTGCCACCATCTGCGGCTGCCGCTTGAACCCGCACAATTCCTTCAGCCACGTCCACGCGGCACGGATGCCGACTTCGCGCGTGCCGGCGAAGCCGTAAATGTTTGCGAGTTGATCTTCATGCCCGAGGTATCGTGGTGGCAAAAGTAACGCGGTTTTGGTTTCATCGCCTTCCACACGCAGGACCTCCGAGTAGAAAACGCCGCGGCCCGCTTCGTATTTGCCGTCGGGTATCTCCAGCGTGCGCGGGGGCAGCACCAGCAATGGGCGATAGCGCAGCACGAGTTTGCCCTGGCCGTCGCGGCATAGTTTACCGTAAGTGCGCGCGGGGACTTTGTTGGTCTTGCGGCCGAGGAAAACTTTATTCACGACCGGGTCGGGAGTGAATCGCTTGCGACGACGCGTGAAATAGTCCCAGGCAAACACCGATCCAAAATGCGTGAGGCGGAACGACCAACCCGCGATGAAATACGAGATGCCAATGATAATGAGCGCCCACGCGGCGCCGATCCACGGGTTCATCATGGACGTGCCGGCGACCGTGGCGAGGATGGCCGTCCGAAATGTCTTGAGCGCGGCGTCCACGGTGGTGAAGGGACTCAGCAGGATGAGGATGTTGATGGCGTTGGCCGCCAGGAAAACGATCGCAAATACCGCCATGGAAAGCGGCACCATGATGATGTTATAGAGCCAGGAGAAATCGGCGGCGGCAAAGCCCATCGAGCTAAGCATGGAGGAATCCTGTTTCAACTCGTGCGACATCATCGCGATGAACGGCACGAACGCGCCCGCGGCGATCAGGCCGCTGATTTTGTTCTCGACGGTTTCGGCGACGTCCAGGGGTTTTTTAACGGCGGTGGGAAGCGCTGTGCCCGCGGTGTCCTTGACGAAGCAGGCAGCCACCAGCAGCAGCGCCGGCACCCAGAACCACGGTTGCGCAAACCACGGCAGGTTTGCGCGCTGCTCTTTGGCGGTCCGGAAATACTTCACCGCGCCATAAGCGCTTGTGCCGAGCAGCGGCGAAATGGCGACCCCTGTGATGGTGGAAATGGATTCGGCGAATTGCGCGCCCGGAGCGTGCGACTTCGTTGCAGAACCGGTGGAGGCCAAGGCCGGTTGAGCGGCCAGAAATAGCGCAACCAGGCAAGGCCCGAACAAAGCGAGCAGGTTCCTTTTCATGATTGTAGCTTGCCGGATTCCGTCGAAGTGTAAAGCCGGTTTCGGCCCGATGTTCGCACCGGATTCAGTTCATTTGGCAGGGAAAGGCGAAAAAAATCCCATGAGCCTTTTTGCGCCCACGGGATTTCTGCTCGGCACGGCGAAGTTTATTCGCTGATGTTGATTCTGCGGGGTTTCACTTGCTCTGACTTTGGCAAAGCCAGGGTGAGCACACCTTGATTCATTTTCGCAGCGATCTTGCTCGTATCAATTGCGGGGTCGAGTTCGAAGACCCTGCGGAAATCGGCGGATTGCCGCTCGCGCAGGAGCGATTCACCATTCACCGGGTCATTCGTGCGCCGGCCCACGATTGTGATTTCGGAGCCTTCCAGTGTTATCTCCAGGCCGGACTTGTTGACTCCCGGCATCTCCGCTTCGAGCACATAGCCATCTTTCGTCTCGAAGATGTTCACCTCCGGCGCGATGTATTCGACCGACTGGGCGCGTTCGGGGGTCTTGGGGGATTCTTTTTGCAGTGTTGTGTTCATAGGTCAAGTTTCTCCGTTAATTGAAATTGGCTTTGTCTCCTCCGGCGGGCAAACACCCACCGGAGGTTCGAGGTGTTTAGCTGACCGAGACGTCAATGTGCTTCGGTTTGGCCTCCTCCGTCTTGGCCAGCGTGACCGTCAAGACGCCGTCTTTGTATTGCGCCGTTACGTTGTCCGCGGCGACAGGCGCGGGCAAAGTAACTGTTCGCTGGAAGCGGCCATAGAACCGCTCGGCGCGATAGACTTCCGCGTCCTTGTGCTTGGTTTCACTCTTGCGCTCGCCCGAAATGCTCAGGCTCCCGTCGTGAAGCGAAACTTCAATGTCTTCCTTCTTCATTCCCGGCAACTCAGCCTTGACGATGAAGTTGTCCTTGTCTTCGTACACGTCGAGAGCCGGCGTCCAACCGCTCAACAAGTGCGAGGGCTGCGCCAGTTCGGGCAGCGTGGCGTCGAACAGGCGGTCAATCTCAGTGCGCAAGTCCGACAGTCGTCCGAAGTTTGGCCAAGAGGTTAAGGCCGGTCTTTGCCATCGAATCAGATTCATAATGATATCCTTTCGTTAAATTGTTCAATTGGTGACTCAAGCTGGCGAGATGCCAGCGTAGCCAACACAAAGAAGGAGTTGATTTTCAATGATTTGCGAAAAGCAAGGATGTCCCTGAAACGCGTGGGTCGGCAAAACTGGCACAACGGCTGTGCCGACCGGCGTTGAGACTGTGACAGGATTGCGCGCAGCACCGGCGAAACTAACTAAGAAAGCCCCGGCCGGTCAGGTCGGGGCTTAGAAATGAAAAAACGCGGTGTCAGTCGAAAGCATGCCCGGCACAGCACAGGACGTTCTTAACCTTGTGCTGGACGAGTTGCTTCACCTTCGCTCTCGCTGGGCCGAGGAATTTGCGTGGATCGAATTCCTTCGGGTTTTCGGCAAAGGCTCTGCGGATTCCAGCGGTCATAGCCAGGCGAAGGTCCGTGTCAATGTTCACCTTGGTGCAGCCGACGCGGCGCGCGACTTCGATGTCCGCCTCGGGCACCCCGGCGGTATCCGTGCCCAGCTTGCCGCCGTATTTGTTGATTTCCTCTACCAGGTCTATGGGTACGCTCGAGGCGCCGTGTAGCACGAGGGGATAGTCGCCGAGGCCGGCATCCATGAGCGCCTTTTTGATGGCTTTGAGGCGGTCGAGATCAAGGTGTTGCTCGCCCTTGAATTTGTAAGCGCCATGTGAATTGCCAATGGCGACCGCCAGCGAATCCACGCCTGAGGCCTTCACGAACTGCACCGCCTCCTCCGGATGGGTGTAACAGCCGCCTTTGGAATAGCCTCCGCCTTCCTCGCCATCGTCGTGTTGCGCACCGACCAGCATTCCCAGTTCGCCTTCGACGACACAGTTGTGTTTGTGTGCGTATTCGACGACTTGCTTGCAAATCTCGACGTTCTTGTCGAAGGGTTCGTGACTGGCGTCAATCATCACGCTGGTAAAGCCTTCATCAATGCAGTCCTTGCAGAGTTGGAACGTGTCACCATGATCGAGATGCACAGCGATGGGGATGTTGGAAAGGCTGACGGCGGCTTCGATGAGCTTCTTGAGATAGACGGGATTGGCGTATTGCCGCGCTCCTTTGGAGATTTGCAGCATCACGGGGGCTTTCTCCTCCTCGCAAGCCTCGATGATGGCCTGTAGCAGTTCCATGTTGTTAACGTTGAACGCGCCCAAGGCGTATTTGCCCTTCAGCGCCTTGGCAAAGAGTTCTCGTGTGTGTGTCAGTGGCATAGGTTTCTAATTCATGATCAAGGCCGGGCCATCCCGGTGGCGTTCATATTAGAAAGGGATTGAACGGGAAGAAAATAAAAATTAAGCACTCTCCGAGTGTCACTCGGTTCTCCGGCCTTCTGAAGCGGCCTTGGTAAAGAGTCAGGCCACCAACCCGTTTTCGAAGGCTGGTGGCCTGCTGAATCTGTATCCTGTTGCCCGGCTATCGCTTCGGAGCGGGATTGACTATCTCGGACATCTTGAAGATCGGCAGGAACATACAAATAACCATGCCGCCTATGACGACACCGAGGAAAACAATAAGGATTGGCTCGATCAACGACGTAAGTCCGGCCAGTGTGGTTTCAATCTCTTCATCCAAGAAGTCGGAAATGCGTTCCAACATGTTATCTATCTTGCCGGTTTGTTCACCAGCAGTGATCATGCGGATAATCATGCTCGGGAAGACAGGGTGTTTTCCCAAGGCGGCCGAAATGCTCTCGCCGCGTTCGATGTCCGCAGCTGCAACTTTGATCGCTTTTTCCATTACGACGTTGCCGACGGTTTGCGACACGATTTGAAGCACCTCCAGGATCGGGACGCCGCTACGAATGAGAGAGGCCAGCGTTCGTGTGAAGCGCGCCAGACAGATTTTGTGAGCAATTACGCCAAAAATAGGGAGTTTTATCCGACGCGCGTCCCAAAACTCGCGACCGGGCTTCGTCTTGATAAAGTGAAACCACCCGTAAACGAGGCCGCCTCCACCCAACAAAAAGAGCAGGAAGTATTGCTTCACGATGTTGCTGACATTGATCAGGAACAGCGTCGGCCCAGGGAGCGTTGCGTTAAAACCTTTATAAATGTCGCCAAATACGGGAATGACCTTCACCAGCAGGAAGATCGTAATGCCGATTGCGACGACCGTTACTACGGTAGGGTACATCATCGCCGATTTGACTTTCTTCCGCAGGCGCGCGGTGTTTTCCAAATACACGGCCAGACGGGCGAGGATTTCAGCGAGCAGACCACCTTTCTCGCCCGCTCCGACCATGGAAACATAGAGCCGGCTGAACGCGTTGGGATGCTTTTGCAGTGCCTCGGAAAAACTGTCACCCCCTTCGACCCGCGTGCAGACGTCCTTGATGACATCGCGCATCACCTTGTTCTGAGTTTGTTCAGCGAGCGCTTGAAGCGACTGCACCATTGCCAAACCCGCGTCAATCATCGTGGCAAGTTGCCGTGTGAAGATAACCAAATCACCCAACGCCACCTTGCCGCCGCTGGTGCGGCCCTTCTTGCCGACCTTTTCCTGGATCGAGACGACCAGAAGATTGCGATTCAAGAGCGCGGAGATGGCGGCCTGCTCGGTGGCGGCTTCCACGGAACTGCGTATTTCTCGCCCCGTCGCGGTTTCGCGGGCAATATAGACAAATGACGGCATAAGTTCTGATCGCGTTGATACTTTTACCACAGCATTATTTCAAGGTCAGCCATTGACCTTGAATTCTGCGACGGTTCACCAGTTAGCAACACCCATTCCATTGCATTCGACAGCCTGCCAAAGTGGCCACGCCCCGTGTGCGGGACAAGAATTCCTGCAAACCTCCGTGCCTCCGTGCCCAACTTTGAGCATCCGATGCACATAAACCAGAAAACCGCCGGCACTGGTTTGGAGGCACAAACCGGCTTACCGGATTATGCCAGAATCAGTTGCGCCATAAACCTTAAAAAATCTTGTTGTCAAACCACCGGCTTTCTCCTATTTATTGCCGCAACCGCACCTAGGTGGTGCTGGGGCAAACTGGATTTGCCCCAAAATGCATGTACAAAAACCGTACAACAGAAAACAACTAACATCGGAGGAACCAGATGAAGTTTAATAAATGGACGTTAGGTTTGGCCGCGGTCGGGGCTGTCAGCCTCGTCTCTGCCGCCAAGGCCGACGAGAAGATGACCGCCATCCAAACGGCCCTCTCTTCCACGACCATCAGCGGTTATGTGGATACGTCAATACAATGGAACCCGGGAACCGGTAACGCCGTTGGCGCTCCCGTTTCCTTCCAAGGTAACCACAAGACAGACGGCTTCAACCTGAACGTCGTTCAGTTGAGCCTTGCCAAGCCCTTGGATGAAGCCGAATGGGCTTCCGGCTACCGGGTGGATCTGTGGTTTGGCCCGGACGCTAACAGCCTGGCATCGCAGTCCATCAATTCGGGCGCTTCGGGCGACTTGGCAATCCGCCAGGCGTACGTGGCCTTGCGCACTCCGGTCGGAACCGGCATTGACTGGAAGGTCGGTGTCTTCGATACGGTTGTGGGCTACGAATCGTTGGAATCCGGCAACAACCCGAACATGACCCGGTCGTATGGATTCACCATCGAACCCACGACCCACACCGGTGTTTTGGGAAGCTACCGCCTCAACGACTTCGTTTCATTCAACGCGGGGATTGCGAATACATTCGGTCCTTCGATCAATGAGCGCGCTCAGGGTCCCAACACGGCCGGTGGTGGCACTCCCAGTACGTCCGAATCCTACAAGACTTACATGGGTTCAATTGCGCTCACGGCGCCGGATGACTGGGGTTGGGCGGCTGGTTCCACGCTGTATGCTGGTATTATCAACGGATTCAGTTCCGCCTCGATTGATGCCCAAACCCACTACTACTTGGGTGGCACGCTCGCGACACCCGTTGCTGGATTGAAAGTCGGAGCTTCGTTGGATTACCTCAAGGCTCACAACTATGACAGCGATGCGGACACTATCTGGGCGCTGGCGGGCTATGGTTCTTATCAAGCCACCGAAAAGTTGAGCTTCCACGGTCGCGCCGAATACCTGAAGGGTGAAGGCGGTACAGGGGCGGACGATCTGGAACTCTTCGCTCTCACGGCAACGGTGCAATACGACTTGTGGGAGAACGTCATCAGCCGCTTGGAAGTTCGCTGGGATCGCTGCATGGATAGTCCGGCTGGCAGCAAGATCTTCGGCGGCAGAAGCCTTGACGGCGGTGGCAACTACGAAACTGACTTTGACATCAAAGCTTCGGGGTATAGTGATGTCGAGAGTTTTGAAGACTACCACAACGGCAGCGTGTTGGCTGAGAACCTGTTCAGTTCCTCGTTGTTACCAGGTGGTGGCACTCCAGGATCGCACGCCAGGAACGACGCCTTCCTGGTCGCCCTGCAACTCATCTACAAGTTCTAACCGAACTTGGATTCATAACCCCTCCCGTGAAACCGGGAGGGGTTTTTCGTTGTGGCGCATCGTCTAACAACGCGCACTTCGCGCGCGACCGAATCGTCCCGATAAGACCCGACCCGCCAGCCAATAAATCAGCTTCCATCCGTGGCCCTTCGGTGCTAAACCATGTCCCTATGGCCACCCAAGTTGACGCCGCTCATTATTTCATTTGGGGCATAGACCAATCTGCCTATGGCCCCGTAGAACTCCCCACGCTCGTAAACTGGATCAAGGACGAACGGGTCCTGGCCGATACGTGGATCTTCAACGAACGCGAAGTCGCGTGGCGCCGCGCGGACGACCTCCCGGAACTTCAGATGTTTTTTTCAAGCAGACCCACCTCACCCACAATTGGCACACCCGGGACAGTCAAGGCCGGCGCGCTCCGCCGTGTGAAAATCCTCTCCGGCTTGAGTGACGCGCAATTGGAACGCCTTGCGCAAGCCATGGAAACGCAGCGAGTCGCTCAATGGTCCGTCATCGTGAAACAGGGTGAGCGCGGCGACACCATGTATCTGATTCTCGAAGGCGAACTGCGCGTGCGACTGATGGTCGGCGACAAGGAAACAATCCTATCCACCCTCGGCCCGGGCGACTTTTTTGGCGACATGGCGCTGTTCGACCACGGACCGCGTTCGGCGGATGTCGTGGCGAACGTGGACAGCACAGTGTTGAAAATCTCCGCGGCTCGATTTGAAGAACTGGCCCAACAATCGCCCGACCTGGCGGCTCCGGTCCTGATGGCCACTGTCAAAACCCTGGCGGCGCGAATTCGGGCGCATAACAAGCGTTTGGGCGATTCGGTGAAATTCGGTCGGGCCGCGGGCGCGTAAAGCCAGCCCATCCAATTGTCGCGGGTCCTTCAGTTAGTCGCCCAACAACTTTTTGATTTGTTCCCGCGCTTTCTGCTCGCGCGATACTTCTTGTTCCTTTGGCACGTAGACACGGCGGGCCATCTCAAAATACTCGCAATAATTCGCAACATGTTTTTCCTCGACCGGATCCGCCCGGCGGTCGCGGCATTGATAAGCCACTTTGGGATCATAACTCACGCAATTCAGGCAGACCTTCAAGTCCGCGCCGCAATCGCAGGTTTCCGACCGACCCGGCGATCCGCCCAATATGTAATCGGCACCGCATTTCCAGCAATGTCGCGTCATGGGTTCATCTTAACACCCTGCGGGGGGAGTCCAAGTACTACATCGCACGATGAATCCCGGAGCGCGCCCGGGTGATCCGTCCGCTAACTTTCGTCCATTTGGATTCAACCGCGGACTTGGATTCCGTCGAGCGGCAGGGCATATTCCGCGGCCAATGCAATTCATCCGAGACATCTACGCCGCGAAACGCGCCACAAAGCGTCCGGTCATTTCCTTTGAGTTTTTCCCACCCCGGACTGAGGAAGGCGACCGCGCACTTTTGGAAAAACACATTCCAGCCCTACTATTGACCAAACCGGATTTTTGCTCTGTCACCTACGGGGCCGGCGGCAGCACCCGCGAGAAGACCCTCATGATTGTGGACCGCATTCAGAAACAGCACGGGATGACGGCGGTGGCCCACCTGACCTGTGTAAACCACACACGCGAGCAAGTGGCGGATCTGCTGGAAAAAATCCGCGCCCTCGATTGCAAGAATATCCTCGCATTGCGCGGCGATCCTCCCGGCGGCGGCCTATTTGTTCCCACGCCGGGCGGCTTCGAGTATTCCTCGCAACTGGTGGACTTTATCAAGCAGCGCGACGGGTTCTCCATCGGCGTGGCCGGCTTTCCGGAAGGTCATGTCGCTTGCAAGGAAGGCAAACATGCCGACTGGCAGCATCTCAAAGAAAAAGTCGGGGCGGGCGCCGACTTTGTTCTCACCCAACTGTTCTTCGACAACGCCGACTTCCTCGAATTTCGCGACCACCTGGCCGGGAAACTCGGAGTTACTGTGCCGATTGTTCCCGGCATAATCGCCATTGTCAGTGCGACGCAAATCAAGAAATTCACACAGATGTGCGGTGCGCGCATCCCCGCCGCATTGGGCACAAAACTGGATACAATCGGCGACAACGACGCCGCGGCTGCCGAGTTCGGGATCGAGTACGCCACGAAGCAATGTGAGGAACTGCTGCGGGCGGGCGTGCCGGGATTGCATTTTTACACTCTGAACAAGGCACATTCCACCGTCCGGGTTCTCAAAAATCTCGGGCTGGCGTAATCGCGGTTGACCCGGCGGATTCGGTCGCCCGGTCGTTCGCCGGACGGATTCCTGAGTTCGCGCATTGCCAGAGAGTCCACATTTCGCTTCACTCCCGGCATGAATTCCTTCCTTCGACTCTCCAGCATCCTCTCGCTCGCAATGACCTGTGTCCTGGAACTTCGCGGCGCTGAATCTGGCAGCTCCATTGGCGTTTTCGAAGGCAGCACCGATGTGGGAGGGCCAAAGCGAGCCGGTCTTGCCGAATTCGATGCAGCCCGGAAGACATACGCCGTGAAGGGCGGTGGGTCGAACATGTGGTTCAACAGCGACGCGTTTCATTTCGTGTGGAAAAAAGTGTCGGGCGACCTCTCGCTCGCGGCGGAAATCTCGTTTGAAGGTCCAGGCGGCGATCCGCATCGCAAGGCGTGCCTCATGGTTCGCCAGGGTCTTGACCCGGATTCTGCCTACGCCGACGCCGCGTTGCATGGCGATGGTCTAACGTCACTGCAATATCGCGAGGCGAAAGGCGCGCCCACGCGCGAGATTCAATCCAACATCAAAGCTCCACGCCGCCTACGCATCGAGAAGCGTGGCAAGTATGTCTCGATGTCGGTGGCCGGCGACGACAAAGCGTTGCGTCCGGCGGGTGGATCGTTTCGACTGGACCTGAAAGACCCGTTTTATGTCGGGCTTGCCGTCTGCGCTCACAACGACAGCAATCTGGAGACGGCAGTTTTTTCCAATGTCGAGTTGAGTCCGGCCATTAGCGAGGCCAACAGATTTCCCCTTATCAGCACGCTGGAGACGGTGGCGATTTCCTCCAAAGACCGGCGCGTCGTCTGGTGGACGACGAATGTGATTGAAGCGCCGAACTGGTCGCGCGACGGCCAGTTGATTTTCAACAGCAAAGGCCGGCTCTGGCGAATTCCCGTGGCTGGCGGCGAACCGCAGGTGATTGACACCGGCTTCGCGACGCGTTGTAACAACGATCACGGCATTTCGCCCGACGGCACGCAACTGGTGATCAGCGATCAATCGCAACCCGATCGGCGGTCGCGGATTTACACGTTGCCCATCGGGGGCGGCACGCCCAAACAGATTACCGAAGCCGCGCCGTC
>CAZCZP010000099.1:3048-13845 GCA_964502895.1 uncultured Bifidobacteriaceae bacterium | reverse complement strand
TTCTCTTCGGACTTGGCTTCCCCAGATTCCGGCTGCGGTTGCGCTTGCGCCTGGCTGGCGCGGGCTTTTTCCGCGGCGGCTTTGTAAAGCTCGGCAGAAACGGCCTGCCAGGCTTCGTTCAGTTTCTCGCTCGCTGACTTGATCGCGGCGCTGTCGTTTCCTTTCAACGCTTCCTTCACGTCCGCAACGGCTTTCTCGATCTTGCTCTTCTCGTTGCCGGAAATTTTGTCGGCATTGTCTTTGAGCATTTTCTCCGTGCGATAGACGGAACTGTCAGCTTCATTGCGCGTTTCGACTTCCTCGCGTTTGGCCTTGTCCTCGTCCGCGTGCGCCTCGGCGTCCTTGCGCATCTTCTCGATCTCGTCCTTCGAGAGGCCGCTGCTGGCCGTGATGGTGATCTTCTGTTCCTTGCCCGTGCCTAGGTCCTTGGCGTTGACGTTCAGAATGCCGTTCGCGTCAATATCGAACGTCACTTCGATCTGCGGCATGCCGCGCGGCGCGGGCGGGATGTCCGTGAGATGAAATTTGCCGATGGTCTTGTTGTCGCGCGCGAACTGGCGCTCGCCCTGAAGGACGTGAACTTCCACGCCCGGCTGGTTGTCCGAGGCGGTTGAGAAAATCTCTGACTTGCGGGTCGGGATGGTTGTGTTGCGCTCGATCAACTTGGTAAACACGCCGCCCAGCGTTTCAATGCCGAGCGAAAGCGGCGTAACATCGAGCAAGAGCACGTCTTTAACGTCGCCCTTGAGTACGCCACCCTGGATGCCAGCGCCAATCGCCACGACTTCGTCCGGGTTGACGCCTTGATGGGGCTGTTTGTTGACCAGAGTTTTCGCCACTTCGACAACCTTCGGCATGCGGGTCATGCCACCAACCAAAACCAGTTCGTCAATTTTTTCAGCTCCAACGCCAGCGTCTTTCAAACAACTCTTTACCGGCCCGATCGTGCGCTCGAAGAGGTCATCGCACATCTGTTCCATTTTCGCGCGGGTGAGCTTCATCGAAATGTGCTTGGGCCCGCTGGCGTCCGCCGTGATAAACGGCAGATTGATTTCGTAAACTTGCGCGCTAGACAGGGCGATCTTGGCTTTCTCGGCTTCTTCCTTGATGCGTTGCAGGGCGTCCGGCTGCTTGCGCAAATCCATGCCCTGATCTTTTTTGAACTCGTCGAGAATCCAATCCATGATGCGATTGTCCCAATCGTCACCGCCCAGGTGCGTGTCACCGTTGGTGGCCTTCACTTCAAAAACGCCGTCGCCGATTTCCAGCACAGAAATATCGAACGTGCCACCGCCCAAGTCATACACAGCAATTTCTTCGTCCTTCTTCTTGTCGAGACCGTAAGCGAGCGAAGCGGCGGTAGGCTCGTTGATGATGCGGAGCACTTCGAGGCCGGCAATTTTTCCGGCATCCTTGGTGGCCTGGCGCTGTGAATCGTTGAAATAAGCGGGAACGGTGATGACCGCCTGGGTAATTTTTTCGCCGAGTCGCATTTCGGCGTCGGCTTTGAGCTTGGCCAGAATCATCGCGGAAATTTCGGGCGGACTGAACGCCTTGGGTTTGCCGTCCACTTCCACTTCCACATGCGCGTCGCCGTTGGAGGCTTCGACCACCTTGTAGGGCATGCGCTTGATCTCTTCCTGCACCTCGCGGAATTTGCGCCCCATGAAGCGCTTGATGGAATAAACCGTGTTGCGCGAATTGGTCACCGCCTGGCGCTTGGCCGCATCACCTACAAGTCGTTCGCCGCTCTTGGTGAAAGCCACCACCGACGGCGTAATGCGCCGGCCCTCGGAGTTTTCCAGCACGACGGGCTCGTTGCCTTCCATGACGGCCATGCAGGAGTTCGTCGTTCCCAAATCAATGCCTAATACTTTTGCCATAAAATCTTTGATTACACTGCGTCGCTGTAACTCCAAGCAGCGACAGTGCCGTGAAGCCGTGCCGTGACGAAAACGCTGTGTTTGCTGGAGAATAACGATGGGAAGCGGCAAGTCACCACCGCTCGGAACTGCGCCGTTCGCGACGCTGTGGCACACTGGAAGCCGCCTGGCACAACCGCGTGGCGCAGAGCCGGCGGGGAAATCCAACTCAAGAAACCAATTCAACTGGAGGCCGGACCTGACGGAGCATCATCACTTGCTTCCGGGCTTCAGGGCAGGAATCGCAGCAAGGTCCGGCGGCATTTTGGAGGGTTCGTAAGCTTCCACCGCCAAGGCGATCAGGCTGAATAGCGGCACGCCAAATTTTACCGCACCGTTCGAGCGATCCACCAGAATCGCCACACCAACCACTTCGCCGCCGTTTGCGCGAACGATGTCAATCGTCTCCTGAACGCGACCGCCTTTAGTGACGACGTCTTCGACCACAAGGATTTTTTCTCCAGGTGAAATTTTGAAGCCGCGGCGCACGACGAGTTTGCCGTCCTCCTTTTCCGAAAAAATAAATCTCACGCCAAGCTGCCGGGCGACTTCCTGCCCGATGACCAAGCCACCCATCGCCGGAGCAATGACCGTCACCGCCCGGAGCGAGCGAACTTTGCTGGCGAGTTCCGCGCCGAGCCGCTCGACGACCGGCATCTGTTGCAGCGCCAGCGCGCATTGAAAAAACTGCCGGCTATGCAATCCGCTGCGAAGAATAAAATGTCCTTCCAACAACGCGCCGCTGTCGCGGAAAACTTGCAGCACTTCGTCCTGTGTCATGCGGCGATGGTAGGCAAGGGCCTTCCAGTTCCAAGTTCCAAGTTTGCGGTCGCCCGGCTGTCTGTGGCGATTCAGTTCCGTTTTCTTAACCGGCTCAGCAGCCAGGCGATCAACCCAATTCCAATCGTGGCCAAACCGAGCAGGCTCTCGTAGGGTCGCCGCGCGATGCTGAAGCCGGTTGTGCCGAGCACGCTCAACAGAAACAGCGCCGGCACCCACGGCCAGCCGGGCACGCGGAATTCTGGCCCGGCGCGAAATCGTAATCGCACGAGCCCCAGCACCGTTGCCGCAGCGCTTAGTCCAAGCGTGAAACCGATATAGGTCAGCAGCCCGTCGAAGGTGGCCGTCCAAAGCAACAGCAACGCCAGCGCGCACTGGAAATAAATCGCCGGACGCGGCGGACCTGCCTCGGTTCGCAGCCAGCGAGGCAAATAGCCATCCTCGGCCATGCGTGCATAAACCCGTGGACCGGCCATGACCATCGAAGAGACCGAACTAATCAATGCGAGCGCCACCAGCGCACCCACGCCGTTCGCCAGCTTCGGTCCGCCGAGGTGTTTTGCAGCGATCAAGCCGACTTCCAGATTTCCCGCCAACGCTTCCACCGGCGCCGAGAAAACGAACGCAGCATTAAGCGCCAGGTAAAGCAACATCACCAACCCCGTGCCCAACATCAGCGCCCGCGGCAGATTTCGCTCCGGATCACGCACTTCGCTCCCGATGTAAATCGCGGCGTTCCATCCTGAGTAGCTGAACGAAATCCACACCAGCGAGACGCCAAAAGTGGAAAGTGAAAAATCTGTAGGCGCTCCCGCCTCGGGCGTGGGCAGGCGGGAAAACGCAAACCCGGCAAACAGCATGATGAGGAGAATTTTTACTGCAACGGCAAGATTCTGAAGCCCGGCACCGCGGCGCACATCGGCCGCATGTAGCAGCGAGAAAAGAA
The DNA here is from genome assembly GCA_964502895.1 of uncultured Bifidobacteriaceae bacterium. Classification (GTDB taxonomy): domain Bacteria; phylum Verrucomicrobiota; class Verrucomicrobiia; order Limisphaerales; family JADLHS01; genus WYBW01. Next base: position 10,197 of record CAZCZP010000099.1, on the reverse strand, counting down.
TCAACAGCAGACTGCCGCTCAACTTGGACGGCCAGTCCGGCATCCACGGTTTGGCATAAGCGCCGAAAGCAAACGCAACCGCTGCTAGCGGCGCCGAGAATCCGACGAGCAGAGACACCCACCCCGCAAGGTAACCCGCCGCCGGATGCAACGTGCGAGAGAGAAAAATGTATTCGCCACCCGACTCGGGAATCCTGCGCGCCAGCGCGCCGTAACTGAGCGCGCCCAGCATCGCTATGAAGCCGCCGACCGTCCAAGCCGCAAGAACAACCCAGGGCGACTTCAAATCCGCCAGCAAGAATCCGCTCGTTGTAAACACGCCCGTGCCGATCATGTTCGCGACCACCAATGCCGTTGCAGTGGCGAGACCGAGCTGGCGTTGAGCATTCACGCATCTAGCGAAGTCTTTTGAGTCGCGACTTAAGATTAGGTCTGTGGACTTACTTCTTCACCTCTGCGCCCTTCCCACCTGTCATCGGCACAAATCGCACCGGCAGCACCGCGCGTCGCTCGGCGTTGCCGTCCTTCTTGTGCAAGACGTAAAGCTCCTGATTACCGGCGGGCCCGACCGGAATGATCATTCGGCCGCCTTCCCTGAGTTGTTCCACTAAAGTTTGCGGCACGTGCTCGGGCGCGCAGGTGACGATGATCGCATCAAACGGCGCGGCTTCCGGCCAACCCTTGTAGCCATCGCCCGCGTGGACGAAAACGTTCGTGTAACCGAGCCGCTTCAAGTCTGTTTCCGCCCGGTGCGCGAGCGGTTCGACGATCTCAATCGTGTAAACCTCGCGCACCAGTTCCGCCAGGACCGCGGCCTGATAACCCGAGCCGGTGCCAATCTCAAGCACTTTGTCCGTTGGTTTTGATTCCAGTTTCTCCGTCATGAACGCCACGATGAACGGCTGCGAAATTGTCTGATCGTGACCGATCGGAAGCGGATGATCGTTGTACGCCTGGGAACGCAACGAAGCGGGCACGAGTTCATGGCGCGGCACTTTGCCCATAGCCGCCAGGACGCGGGCGTTGGTGATATCACGGCCGGGGGTGGAAAGTTGTTGGCGGACCATGCGCGCGCGGGCTTCAGCGAAGTCCAGGTCGGCCGCACCGCAGCCGCAGAGAATGCACTGCCACACCATCAGGCCGGAAACCCTGAGCCGCGCCCCGTCGAGTAACGAGACTTTGCGCATGTTCAAAACATACGCAGGGGGCAAGGACTTGCCAACGAGGATTCAGGCCGCTGTTTTGCGCGAGGTGATCGAGCTAAAGCGGTTGACCTGATTACGACCCGCCTTGCTCTTGATCAACCCTCACGGGATGAGCCATCCAAACGGTCTGCGTTCCTAACTCGCCTTTGCCCATCTCGGTAACGCGCTCAAAAGCAGCCAGCGCCAACTCGAAACACGGTGGCTGCGGTTGGGTTGACGCGCTGTCGAGGGCATCGCGCAGAAATTTGAGGTCCTTGAACAGGTGCGCCGCCCGGAAGCCAGGCCGATGGTCTTGCGAGATAATCTTGGGGCCAAGGTTCACGAGTTGCCAACTGCCTGCCGCGCCGCCGCCACACGCCTCGACCACCAGTGATCTGTCCATGCCAAGTTTTTCGGCGACCTGGAACGCCTCCACCACCGCCAGAAGATTTGCGCCGCACAGCAATTGGTTGACGAGCTTGAGCGATTGCCCACTGCCGATTCCGCCCGCATGAACAACCTTTTTTCCCATTGCGTTCAAGAGTGGACGAACCGTTTCCAAATCCTCGCCGCTGGCCCCGACCATGAACGTGAGCGTTCCGTTTTGTGCGCCGATATCGCCGCCCGTGACTGGAGCGTCCACAAATCTCAGGCCGTCCTTGCCGAGTTGTTCCGCGATCTTGCGCGCCTCGACTGGTCCAATCGTGCCGAAGTCCATCGCGATGGCATCCTTGGCCAACAGATTCTTCAAATCACGGCCCGGCGCGAACAGGATTGTCCGCAATGCAGGCCCATCGGTCACGCACGAACAAACCACCTGGCAGCCCTTGAGCGCCTCGTCAACCGTCTTGGCGACGGTGCATCCGCGTGACGCGGCAAGTTCGACGCCCGCACTCGGCATGGTGCGATTCCAGATCGTCACGCGAAAGCCGGCCTTGGCCAGATTTCCGGCCATTGGTCCGCCCATCGTTCCCGTGCCGATCCAAGCGATTTTCGTTTCCTTGAGGTTAATGGATTTCATGCAGGAACAATCATCAGCGAAGAACCCGCATGAGCGCACGGCAAAAAGTTTCGAGGTTCAATCGCTCGCCGGGCAAAGCCCGATTCCACGCTTCTTGTTGGAGGCTCACCCCTCACCCTCAATCCCTCTCCCCATTGAGGGGAGCGGGAAGCTATCATCGCGCGGCGCATAACCGTCATGTGTTCGTTTGAAACGGTGGGCGCAGAGACAAACTCGGAAAAGACAGTAGCCCCGAAGCCGACTCCCTCTCCCCTCAACGGGGAGAGGGCAGGGTGAGGGGTGAGGGGCAAATCATCGCACGCAAAAAATGAGATGCGCCGCGGTTGCCGCCTGCGTATCGTCTTGAATTAACGACCAACTTCCTATGAGCGCCACAATTCTATCCCGCAGTCGCCGCACAATGGTTTCTCTAATTCTTGGAACGCTCTTGGCCGCCTTGACCAACTTCGCCGCGCCAACCGATGACGTTTATCTCCTGGGCCCGGATTCTCTGCCACAAGACGGCGTGCCGAAAGGCAGGGTCGTCGGCCCGCTCACGCTCGCGAGCCAGGTGTTTTCCAACACCACGCGCCACTATTGGATTTATGTCCCGGCGCAATACGATCCCAAGACGCCGGCATGCTTGATGATTTTTCAGGACGGTCACGCGTTCCTGAATCCGAACGGTGATTACCGCGTGCCCAACGTGTGCGACAACCTCATCTATCGCCGTGAAATCCCTGTGACCCTCGCGGTGTTCATCAATCCGGGCCACACGCCGACGCAGCCGGAATCGTCCTCCACCAATTGGGGCGACAGCATTAACAATCGCGCGACCGAATACAACGAACTCAACGACAACTACGCGAGACTCATCATCAACGAACTGCTGCCCGCGCTGGAAAAGGATTACAACATTTCCAAAAACCCGGATGACCGCGCCATCGGCGGCGCTAGTTCTGGAGCGATTTGCGCGTTTACAGTTGCGTGGCAGCGTCCCGACCAATTTCGCAAAGTCATCAGCACCATTGGCAGTTTCACGAACATTCGCGGCGGACACGTTTATCCCGACCTCGTCCGGCAGAGCGAACGCAAGCCCATCCGCATCTTCTTGCAGGACGGCCTCAACGACAACCGTGGCCGTCGCCGGCGCGGTGGCGGCGAATACGATCCCAAGTGGGATTGGCACGCGCAAAACCGGAAGATGGTCGCGGCGCTGACCGAGAAAGGCTACGACGTGAATTACTGCTGGGGCATCGGCACGCACTCGAACAAACAAGGCGGCGCGATGCTGCCCGAAATGTTGCGCTGGCTCTGGCGCGATTACCCACGGCCAGACGATCCGACGGATGACGGCAATCGGAAGCTCTTTGTTCCGGCGGACGCACAAGCTTCAGCGCCTGCTCCAGCAAAATAGCGACAAGAGCCTGTCCGTCGCTCCGACAAGAACAGTTCCAAGTTTGACAGGCACGGGACAATGTGAAAAAGTCTTCGCGCGCCCGGACAAGAAACCCCAAAAATATTTCCTACCCAGACACGGATGAAAACGGGACGATGTTTCTCAATCAGCAGTCGCGCGGTCGGATTCTTGACGTCTTCGTTGGCACTGGTTGTTTCGCTCTCCACTTTGTCTGCCGCTTCACCCAATGACAATTGGGATGACCGCTTCGCCGTGCAAGGTGTCAACGAGCAGGTGTTTGCGCTCGCTTCGCTGGGTTCGGATGTGTACGCGGGCGGACCATTCACGCAGGCGGGCGGTTCAAACATCCATTCCGTGGCTCGGTGGAATGGGCGCAGTTGGTCGCGTCTCGGAACGGGGGTTACCAACTCCAGCGGCATTTCCTATGTGTACGCCCTGACGGCGAGCGGCACGAATCTGTACGTCGGGGGCGGCTTCAGAGAAGCCGGAGGCATTGCTTCGAGCCTCATCGCCCGATGGGATGGCAACAACTGGCATGGGCTCGGACCGGGTATCACTGATCCGAGCTTTCAGCCAACGGTTAATGCCATCGGCGTGGTGGATGGCAACGTCTATGTTGGAGGCACATTCAAGGCATACGGAGCGATGGCCGCCACCAACGTCGCCCAATGGGACGGCCTCGGATGGTCTGACATGGGAGGCGGTGTGAATGGATCTGTGTGGGCCATGACGGTTATCGGCGCCAACCTTTATGTGGGCGGAACTTTTGGCGTCGCAGGTGGAATTCCTGCATTCAACCTTGCCCGATGGAACGGCACTTCCTGGTCATCGGTCGGAGGTGGACTCAACGGTCAAGTGCTCGGTCTCGCAGCTTATGCCGGCGACCTGTACGTGTATGGCAACTTCAACCTCGCGGGCGGTTCGGTGAGCACGCCTCGACTGGCCAAGTGGGATGGCAGCTCCTGGTCGGCGCCGGTGGCCGGCGTGTTGACGAACATCAGCGGGATGTCCGCCAGTGGTGGTGCTCTGTATGTCTGGGGCACGACCATCAGCAACCCCGCACTTAACCGCACTTTGAAATTCGATGGCCTTACGTGGTCGGTGCTCGGCATCGATGGTGAATTTGGCAACACTTCGCCATTCCATGCGCTGACCGTAAACGGCGGGAATGTGTACCTGGGCGGAAGCTTTCTTACCATTGGAGGACTTGAAGCGAACAACATTATGAAGCGGGACGGAAACCAGTGGTTCGCGTTGGGGCAAGGTCTGAATTCCGCCGCCTCGACCGTGGCAGTAATGGGAAGCAACGTTTTCGTGGGCGGCGGCTTCTCGCGCGCGGGAGGACACCCAATCAATCAACTCGGTCGCTGGGACGGTTCCCGGTGGTGGCCGCTGCGCGTAGAACTCGGTGCGCTTCCAGGCCAGATGGCCGTAATGGGCACGAATCTGTTTGTCACCGGAACATTCTCCGCGGCCGGCGGAACGCCTGCCAACAAAATCGCGCGTTGGGACGGTTCCAACTGGTGGGCTTTGGGCACGGGCTTCCCGATTGGCGGGCCCTTCGCAATGGCTGTGATGGGTACGAACCTGTTCGCAGGCGGGAATTTCAATTCTGCCGGAGGCGTGAACGCGACCAATATCGCGCGTTGGGATGGGAGCAACTGGTGGCCGTTGGGCACGGGTTTAAGCGGCGGCCAGGTCAGGTGCCTCGCCGCAAGTGGATCAAACCTTTTCGCGGGAGGAGAGTTCACCAAAGCCGGCGGCATTGATTCAAAATTCGTCGCGCGCTGGGATGGTAACAACTGGCACGCGATGGGAATGGATGCGGTAACGCTTGGCGGCGTGCATTCCATCGCCGCACACGGCGACAATGTTTTCATCGCGGGCGGTTTCTTCAGCCTCAGCGACCCGAACCTTGTCGGCATCGCCCGCTGGAACGGCAGCAGTTGGTCGGCGGTGAGCAACGGGTTGGCTAGCGCCTCCATCGTAACGATGGTGCTTCGCGGTAACGAACTGTGGGTGGGCGGAGGATTCAACTCCATTGGCGGTGTGCCTGCCAAGGGCATCGCCAAATGGAACGGCTCGTATTGGTCACCTCTCGGAGATGGCACCGGACCTTTTTCGGGCAGCATCCCCTCCCAACTCGCGCTTCATGAGAACGACCTGTTTGCTGTGGGCGGGTTCCTGTTTGCCGGCGGAAAGCACGCGCGCTACCTCAGCATCTGGCACGAACCAAAACCCGAAGCCCGCATCTTGTTTGTTCCCGGCGGCAATTTCGTCATCACCTGGACCAGCGAGCCGAACCAGAACTATCGAGTTCTCTCTACGCCCGATATGTCCCTGCCCTTCGCGCCGTTGAGCGGTCTTATTACTGCCACGGCAACGTCCACCAGCTTTACCAATTTCGCTCCCAACGCAGCCGCCCAGTTCTATCGGATCGAACAAGTTATTCCGTAATCATAATTCGTCTTACAGTTCAGTCATCGTATTCTGCTTCTCTTGAAATCAATCCTCCAGATGCGTCCTCAACCTTCCCACGCCCGGGTCTTGGCGCTCGCACTGTGGGTCGTGGCGATTTCCGCAAGCCGGGTCGCGGCCCAGAATCTGGCTCTAAATCCCGGCTTTGAATCCGGCACGGCCAATTGGTTTGGTTGGGGTTCGGTTTCGCTTACAGCGCCCACCACACTGCCGCACACCGGCAGCCGGTCGGCTCTGGTGGCGAACCGCACACAGACCTTCGGTGGCGTTGCGCAATCGCTGCTCGGTGATCTCCAAAACACGAACACCTATCGCATCAGCGCGTGGGTTCGGCTGGCCAACTCAGCCAGTCAACCGGTCTTGCTCACCATGCACAAGGTTGATGGCGGCGGGACAACTTACACGCAGGTCGCCAGCGGCACGGCAACCTCGAACAATTGGACGCAACTCGTCGGCGGCTACACGCTGAATGTTTCCGGCACTTTGACCGAACTGAACCTGTACATGGAAGGCCCGGCGGCGGGTGTTAATTTTTATGCCGATGATTTTCTTGTCGAGCGATACGATTGGAAGACGAACGCCAACGCGCGGATTGAGCAGAATCGCAAACGGGACGTGCGGCTGGAAATTGTGGACGCTGCCGGCAACGTTGTTCCCGGCGTGGGGATTCAGGTGAGGCAAACGCGCAACCGCTTCGCATTCGGGTCAGCCATTAACGGCAACATCTCGAACCCGCAATACGCGGCGTTTTTTAGAACCAACTTCCAGTGGGCGGTGATGGAAAACGAATCCAAGTGGTATGCCAACGAGCCCTCGCAGGGCAACGTCACGTACAACGCCGCCAACGCGATCACGAACTACTGCTTCACCAACGGCATCACACTGCGCGGCCACACACTTTTCTGGGCCGTGGACCAATTCGTGCAACCGTGGGTGACGAATCTCTCCAACGCGGCTCTCACCAACGCCATTTCCAACCGGCTCCACAGCGCGGTGAACCACTTCAAAGGCACGTTCGTTCATTGGGATGTGAACAACGAAATGTTGCACGGCAACTTCTACGGCAA
>CAZCZP010000099.1:0-2948 GCA_964502895.1 uncultured Bifidobacteriaceae bacterium | reverse complement strand
TTTTGATGTGGGGCTTCTGGGCCGGTTCGCATTGGCTCGGCTCCAACGCGGCGATTGTGAACCTGAATTGGACCCTGAACGCCGCCGGCCAACGCTATCGGTCTCTGTTAACCGAGTGGACCACTGTGACGAATGGCACGACTGATGTTGCCGGTGCATTCAACTTCCGTGGATTCCACGGCGATTACGACATCACCCTCACGCCGCCGGGCGGACAACCCACCTTGCGTCGAATGACTCTGGACCCCGGCGCGGGCACAAGCGTTGTCAGGTTGATCGCGCATCCGTCCGGCTCACGGCCATTGCTCCACGGCAGCGCAATCTCGTCCAGTGGACAATTCCAATTCCAACTTACCGGCGACGCCGGCCGCACATACGCCATTCAGACCTCAACGAACCTGAATTCCCCCAACTGGGCGACGGTGACCAATCTGCTCAATCCTTGGGGCACAGTTTCGTTTACGAATCCTGCCGCCTCTTCGAGATCACAACTCTTTTTCCGCGCGCGACGGTTGCCGTAAATCGCGCCGCGCTGAGTTGCAGTCGTCCTGCGCATTGGCTTGGACATCCTTTGACCTACGCCTGCACGTAAAATGCGCTGGCAAAATGCGAATGAACCGCCAACCTTCCGCAATGGAAGACGCTCCGTATCTCACGGCGAGCGACGGGCTGCTGGCACGCAAGAGCGGGCCTTGGGCGAAGCGGAAGCATCACTACCTTCGCAACTACTGCGGCATCACGACCAAGTCCATGCGCAAGAAGTGGCGGCTGGTTTATTTGGACGTGATGGCCGGGCCGGGGCTGTGCAAGATCAAAGAAACAGGCGACGAGTTTCCTGGCTCACCGTTCGTTGCGTTGGATCGCGACTTTCACGAATTCATCCTCATCGAGGATGAGCCTGAACTGGTGGATGCTTTGAAGCAACGCGTTGCGAAACATCCGAAGTCCAACCTCGTTGAGGTGATTCCCAGGAACTGGATCGAGGTTCTCGAACAAGGCCGTTTACGATTCAGTGATAACACGTTGGTTGTGGCTTTCGTTGATCCGACCGGAATCTCACAAGTGCCGATGAAAGCAATGCTCCAGCTCACGAAGAACCGTCGAATTGATTTGTTGGTCACGATTCAACACAGTCTCGGCATTACCTGGAATGTCCCGCAATACCTCAAGTCGGAGAGCGGACAGACGGCGCTCGACGCGTTCCTCGACTCTCGAGAGTGGCGCGCATGGAAGTGGAAAGACGCCTCGATGTTCGCACGCATGGCGATAGACGCTTTCAGTCAACGCATCCAGCAAGAGGGTTTCCTCGGCACGAAGCATGTCTCTGTGCCTGAAACACAGCCGCTTTACCGTTTCACCCTATTCAGCCGCCATTCGCTGGCTGAAAAGTTCTGGAACGAAATTCTGAAGATAGACGAAACCGGCCAGCGTGAACTACGATTAAGTGAACCGTGACGCCTGAACTCTTAATCGAACCGCCGCCTCAACCAACTCGGATGAGTCGTCCGTCTCGCACACTGCAGCCCAGTGCGCGACCCAAGCCGAAAAAGTCTCCCGTGGATTTCTGGCACGCGCCAGCAGTCATCGCAGAGAATCATTTCGTTTACAAGAGCCTGTCGAACTGGGCGTTTAACGTGGCGGTTGGTTGCTCGCACGCGTGCCGGTTTTGCTACGTGCCGAGCGCGGCGACCATCAAGCAAGGGCCGAAGCTCTCGGAATACGGCGTCAAAGACCCGGATGCCGAATGGGGAGATTACGTTCTGCTCCGCCCGTGGGACGAACAGAAATTCCTCGCTTCATTACGCTCAGCCGAGAACACGCCGCGCAAGCAGCTCAAACCAGACGGCAATCGCGCAGTCATCTATTGCAGCACGACCGACCCATATCAGGTCATCCATCATCCCGACCCCACGCGGCAACGCGAGTTGGCTTCACACTCCCGCTTTCTCGTACGCCGTTCGCTCGAACTCATCCGGGACGAATCCACGCTCAACGTCCGCATCCTCACCCGCAGTCCGCTGGCGCGAGCCGACTTCGATATTTTCAAAAGCTTCGGCAAACGTCTTGTGTTTGGAATGAGTCTGCCGACGTTACGAAACGATCTGGCCAAGGTGTATGAACCGAAAGCGCCAGCGCCGTCGCAACGGCTGGCCACGCTGCGCGCCGCGAAGGAAGCCGGACTGCACGTCTATGTGGCTCTCGCGCCGACGTATCCCGAGTGTGACGAAGCCGATTTGCGCGCGACGCTCAAAACCGTGGCCGAACTCGAACCCATCACGATCTTCCATGAGCCGATCAATATCCGCGCTGAAAATGTGGCGCGCATCGAGGCGCAGGCGGTAGTGATGGGCGTGCGTTTGCGGACGGAAGTTTTTGCCACGCGCGAAAGTTGGCAGAACTACGCGGTGAACGCTCTGCATACCGTTTCGGAACTCGCCAAGGAAGTTGGGATCAGCAAGCGATTGCATTTGTGGCCGGACAAATCTCTCGGCAGCCAATCGCTTGTAGAGCGAATGCCCAAGCCGCAGAAATATCAGGAGCGGCTTGAACATTGGTGGAATCGAATCAGCGAGTGGCCAAAGTGATGATGGACCTTTCGCGGTGAGGGTTTCTTTCGCCCTTTCAGGGCTTGGAATTTCTTTTGACGATTAACCCGGAGCGTTGCCCCGGCTATCATCTGTCGGGCTTGCAGCCCTTTGAATCAGTGGAGAAGGAATTACGCCGTCGCCTTCGCTGATTCCAAATCATTCCGCCGTTGCGCCATGCTCTTGAAGAATTCGTAGCCCTCACGCAGCCGCCGCACGCACACGCCTTTATCCTCCAACATCGTTTTGATGATACGCAGGATTGGCTTTGGGCGCAGGTAGTAGCGGTGATAGAAGCGTTCGACGCTCTCGAAGATTTCGTCTTTGCTCAGGCCGGGATATTCCAAGGAGCTTTGCTGGAAG
>CAZCZP010000098.1:0-13952 GCA_964502895.1 uncultured Bifidobacteriaceae bacterium | reverse complement strand
CGCAGTGACGCTACTTGATTGACTGTTGATTCAAGGAGAGTTTTTGGCATCCTCATCGCCCCGTTAGGGTTCAAGCGGGAACAATACACAAATTGGCAATGGCTCTGATTGTTCAGAAATACGGCGGCACCTCGGTCGGAAATCCCGATCGCATCAAAAATGTTGCATCGCGCGTGGCGAAATACCGCGCCAACGGCGACCAGGTCGTGGTCGTCGTGTCCGCGATGAGCGGCGTAACGGATAATCTAATCAAGCTGGCCCGCGAGATCATGCCCCTGCCCAACGAACGCGAGATGGACATGTTGCTGGCCACGGGTGAGCAAACGACAATCGCGTTGACCGCCATCGCGCTGCACGCGCTCGATGTGCCGGCGGTGTCGCTCACGGGTGCGCAGGCTGGCATCGTCACTGACGGTGTTCATACCAAGGCCAGGATTCATAACATCACTCCCAAGCAGGTTCATTCGTCGCTTAACGCGGGCAACGTCGTCATCGTCGCCGGTTTCCAAGGGCAAACCATGGACGGGCAAATCACGACGCTCGGCCGCGGCGGTTCGGATTTGACTGCCATCGCGCTGGCGGCGGCGCTCAAGGCGGACCTTTGCCAGATTTACACGGACGTGGACGGGGTTTACACGGCTGATCCGCGCATCGTGCCGGGGGCAAGAAAGCTCGAAGAAATTTCCTATGACGAGATGCTCGAACTCGCGAGCCTCGGCGCCAAAGTGATGCAGTCGCGCTCCGTTGAGTTCGCAAAAAAGTTTGGCGTCATCTTCGAGGTCCGGTCCAGTTTGAATGACAACCCAGGAACAATTGTGAAAGAAGAAACGAAAAGCATGGAAGAGATTGTCGTGCGCGGTGTGTCGCTCGACAAAAATCAGGCCAAAGTCACGCTTGTGGCTGTACCGGACAAGCCCGGCGTGGCAGCGCGAATTTTCAAGGCCATTGGCGACGCGAACGTGAACGTGGATATGATCGTGCAAAACATCAGCCACGGCACCGGCAAGCCCGCCACGGACCTGTCATTCACGGTGGATAAACCCGATCTCCTCAAAGCGCGCAAAGTCATCGAGGGATTGAAAGGCGAGATCGCCTACAAGGAAGTCATTGCCAATGAAGGCATCGGCAAGCTCTCCATCGTGGGCGTCGGGATGAAAAGCCACACCGGCGTCGCGGGCCGCATGTTTGAAACGCTGGCGAAGGAAGGCGTGAACATTGACATGATTTCCACCAGCGAGATTAAGATTTCGGTCGTTGTGGACCTGGCCAAAGGGGAACAAGCCATGAAAGCCGTTCATGCCGCCTTCCTCGGGAACTGATTCGAAGCCTCGCTCGAAAAAACTGTTGCCTACGGGTTCTGCTGCGAGCGGATTCGCAGATAGACGGCGTCGCCGGGCGGACGGCCACAAAAAGTCTCGTTCGTTCCATTGAAGAAGCGGTTGGATTGCACCGTGAGCGCGAACCAGTTTGTGCTCGTGAGGTCGGTGGTAAACTCGGGCAGCGGCGTCCAAGTGTTCGTTCCCGTGGAAGTCAACACCAGGTTCGTCCCCACCGACAAGCCGACGATTTTAACTTCCGGCGGCGTTGGTGCGGGCGGGTCAACCATTTGGATCGTGCCGCTAAAAAAATGGACCGTGCAGTAATAAACACAGTTCGACGCATTCACCGGCACATTAAACGTCACCGTGCCTGAACTGGATCCGTTGTTGCCAGAAACTCCCTGGGGCGCCACGCCGCTTGCAAAAGAAGTCGCGATAAAAAAAGGATGAAACCCGGAGGTACTCAGGCCAAACGTGTAAGTGCGTCCCCGCTCCAACGTAAGTGTGGGATTGTTCTGCCCATTTATCCGGAAAAAAGAACCGGGTGTCGTCACCGCAAAATCCTGAGCCAGCGTAGTCGCCGTCAGGCCTAGACTGAGGACGGCCGCGAAATTCTTGCCGAGCGAGCCACGCGTGATCATAACAGGTTTCGTTTCAAGTTCCGTTGCATTGAAAGTACGCGATTAGGAGGCTGCAAGGGAAAGTTTGTTCCAGCGCCGCGTGATAGAACACACGCGTTCGAGAAATACGTTCCTGAAGGCGCGCCTCGCACAGCTCGCAACCAAATCGCTCGCGACAGTCCGCCGCCGTTCAATTACTGGCCGCGGCACCAAGGATGCCAAGGCCAAAAATCGCGATCATGATAACTACAGCGAGGATCATCAAGATAGTCGCGATCATTCCACAGATACGCCCAGCGTTGGTAATGCCACGGCCACTGGGGTCCAAGGTCCCAGCGTCCATTTGCTTCAAGTCGCCATTGCCCATGACCCAGGCTGCGATTCCAAGCGGACCGCAGATGACCAAACCCAGAATGCCGAGAACGAGGATCAACGTGCCGCGATGTGGTTTCATAGATGGTAGAGTTGGTTAAAGGTTGATTTCTTTTATGAAGGCCGGTTCAATCCCGCAAGCTTTTATTCCGAGATGAACATTCACGAGTATCAGGCCAAACTATTGCTCGCCCAATACGGCGTCGCGGTGCCCACAGGCGAAGTCTGCGACAAACCGGAAGCCGCCAAGGCAATCGCGGAGAAATTCATCGCCAGCGGGGCAACGCTCATTGCGGTCAAATCGCAGATCCATGCCGGTGGTCGCGGCAAAGGCACGTTCAAAAGCGGTTTCCAGGGCGGGGTCAAACTCTGCAAGAGTGCCGAGGACGTTTACGACAAGGCCAACGCCATGCTCGGCCAGACGCTGGTCACGAAACAAACGGGCGCGGATGGCCGCATGGTCAACAAGCTGCTCGTTGAGGCTGCGTCCAACATCAAAAAAGAATTCTATCTGGCGGTGTTGCTTGACCGGACCAACTCGCGCCCGCTTGTGATGGCGAGCACTGAAGGCGGCATGGACATTGAGGAGGTCGCCGAAAAGACGCCGGACAAAATTTTCAAGGAGTGGATTGATCCCGCCGTCGGCATGATGCCTTACCAAGCGCGCAAAATTGCCGCCGCCCTCGGTCTCAAAGGCGATTTGATCGCCAGCGGCGCGAAATTGATTGCCGGCGTTTACAAAACCTGGTGGGAGTGCGACGCCTCGCTCGTCGAGATCAATCCGCTCTGCGTGATCGAACTGCCTGATGGGAAACAAGCCGTAATGGCGCTGGATGGAAAAATCGGCCTCGACGACAACGCGCTCTATCGCCACAAAAACATCCAGGAAATGCGCGACCTGAACGAGGAAGCGCCGTTGGAAATCGAAGCCAGCAAGTTCAATCTGAATTACATCAAGCTCGATGGCAGCATCGCCTGTCTCGTCAACGGCGCGGGCCTGGCGATGGCCACGATGGACATCATTCAGCATTACGGCGGCAGCCCGGCGAATTTTCTGGATGTCGGCGGCGGCGCGAGCACCGAGCAAGTCACCGCCGCTTTCAAAATCATCATGCAGGACCCGAACGTGAAAGGAATCCTCGTCAACATTTTCGGTGGCATCATGGATTGCAACGTCATCGCCACCGGCATCGTCGCGGCGGTGAAGGAAACGGGATTGAAACTTCCTCTGGTCGTTCGCTTGGAAGGCAACAATGTCGTCGCCGGCAAAAAAACCCTGGCCGAGTCCGCTCTGACGCTGATCACTGGAGATTCCATGGCGGACGCGGCGCAGCAGGTGGTCAAGGCGGTTGGCAAATAATCCGGTCCAAGGGTCAACGCGAAGGACGTGAAACCATCGGGCGACGAACCGATTTGTGGACCGAAGCCGGATTCAACCGGTCTTTCGGAGTATCGTCAACTCGTGGAATTGCAGAAACAACTGATTGAATTGGTGAGAAGCAACGGGCAATCGAAGCAAGCGTGCGAAGCATTGCGCCAACAAATTGAGCGCGAAGCCGCAGCGCTGCGCTCTTCTCGCGCGGTTCGGCCGAGCCTGAGAAGACTCAGGAAAACATTCTTGCGTCAAGTCATGCAGGCCCGGACTTTTTTGAAACGAATGTTCCCGACCGAGTGCACTGTTTCCACGCGCCGCCGTTCGTTCGAATCGTAAATCCAACCGTTATGCTCGAAGTCAACGAAATCGCTTTCACCTGTTACCCGGTCACCGACATGGCGCGGGCGCGGAGGTTCTACGAAGGAGTGCTGGGCTTGAAGCCCACCATGGTCGTGGGCGAACCCGGCGGCATGCAATGGACTGAATACGATATCGGGAACGGAACGCTTTCGCTCGGCGCGGGCGCGCCGGATTGGAAACCCACGCCCACCGGTTGCTCCGTGGGTCTCGAGATGGAGAATTTCGACGAAGCGATCGCGCATCTGAAAGCCAACGGCGTGAAGTTCAAGATGGAGCCGTTCCCCACCCCGGTCTGCACGATGGCGTTCATTTACGACAGCGAGGGAAACTTGATTTGTATTCACAAGCGGAAGGCGAAGTAAACCCATGTCGCGACAAACCTCCAACGAACCGGATGTTTTGAAGGAAGTCGCGCCGACTTACTCTGAGGCAGCCGATGGTGACGTTGACTTGTTATTGTTGAAGGACAGTCTGGCGAAAACGCCGTGGGAACGGATGCAGGCCAACGACGACGCTTTGGATTTTGCCGAGTCGCTGCGGACGGCGATGGCGAAGCGAAATGCAAAATCTTAGCGAATTGACGCGCCGATTGATTGTGGGCCAGGTGGAGTTTGTGCTGGTCGGCGGTTTCGCGGCGGTGGCGCACGGGGTCACATTGGTCACGAGGGATGTGGACGTTTGCTGCCGGTTCAACGAAGCAAATTTGATGCGGATTCAGCAAGCGTTGGCTGATTTGCATCCGGTGCATCGTTCACGGCCTGATTTGCCGCTAGTGCTGACACCGGATCAATGCGCCAGCTTGAAAACGGACCTGGGAGTTCCCGACTGCCTTGGGGAAGTATTGGGCGTCGGCAACTTGGATGAAGTAGCCAGGCACAGCGTGGAAGTGGAATTGCCCTCGGGCAAATGTCGCGTGCTTGGAATTGACCCTTTGATTCGGGCGAAGGCAGCAATGAATCGCGACCACGAATCGGATCACGGTGAAGCATTTACGGGAAATTAAAAAACAGCTGAGTTAGAAAAGATTTCAACATGGCCATCCTCGTTAAACCCAACACCAAAGTTCTCATCCAAGGCATCACCGGCAGCTTTGGCGCGCGGCATGCACAACTCTCGATTGATTACGGCACGCAAGTCGTCGCCGGAGTCACGCCCGGCAAAGGCGGACAACTTTTTGAACACGGCGGCAAGCGCGTGCCGATCTTCGACACCGTCGCCGAGGCTGCGAAGCAAACCAGCGCCACGGCCAGCGCGGTCTTCGTGCCGCCGGCGTTTGCGGCGGATGCGATTCTCGAAGGCGTTGACGCGGGACTCGAACTCGTGGTTGCCATCACGGAAGGCATCCCCGTCAACGACATGGTAAAAGTGAAACGCGTGATGGAAGGCAAACGCACGCGGTTAATCGGACCGAACTGTCCCGGCATCGTGACGCCCGGCGAAGGAAAGGACTCGCACGGCGGTTGCCGCATCGGGATTTCGCCTGGCTACATTCACAAGAAAGGAAATATCGGTGTAGTCTCGCGCAGCGGCACACTGACTTACGAAGCGGTGTGGCAATTAACCTGCCGCGGTGTCGGCCAGTCCACTTGCGTCGGCATCGGCGGCGATCCGGTGAACGGCACTTCGCACCTGGATGTGATCAAGATGTTCAATGATGATCCTGAAACGCACGGAATCATCATGATTGGCGAAATCGGCGGTAGCGCGGAAGAAGAGGCCGCCGAGTGGATCAAGCAGCACTGCAAAAAGCCAGTGGCGGGATTCATCGCGGGGGCAACCGCGCCTCCCGGCCGGCGCATGGGCCACGCCGGCGCGATTATCAGCGGCGGCAAAGGCACGGCCGCGGCAAAAATTGCAGCCTTCAAGGCGGCGGGCATCGGGGTGGCTGTTACACCCAGCGAGATGGCCGGTACGTTGTTGAAGATGATGTGAGTGCCGGCCTGGTGCCAAGCCGATGGGCCTCTTTGACTTCATAGTGAACGTGGCGGGTCTGTTGCTGTGGTTCAACTGGCGCGCAACCCGGATTGGTTCACCGGCGAAAACTTCACCCGTGACCCTCGCCGGGATGTTCCGGCGCGCTGCGCCCTCCCGTTTCAGACGCTGGGTTTTCGTGGCGGCGCTGGCCGGCTTGATCGGCGCCCGGACGCTTTTTTACCACATGCTCGGACCGGCGGCTGATTGGACCGCAAGTCTTGATCTCGGGGCGGTTACCCTCTTCTTTCGATCCGACAGGTTCTGGCTGATGCTCCTCTTTTCCGTTCTTTCCTTCGGGCGGGCGCTCGTCGTGGTTTATGGCTGGTTGCTTGCAGTTGCCATGGTCAACCGGCACTCGGAGTTCCTCAATCCAGTCGCGGCACAGCTCCGCAACCAGTTGGGCCGCGTCGCCACGTATCCGCTCTATGTGCAGCTGGTGTTGCCGTTTCTGCTCGCCGCCGTGGCCTGGCAAGTTCTCCATCCCGCGCTCGCTTATTGTGGTGTTACAAATCCTGTTTCCTCTTACGGAGCACTGGCGCTGCAGAGCTTGCTGGTCGGGCTCGGCCCCTATTTGAGCCTCAAGTATTTCATCCCGCCGCTGCTCTGCGTGGAGCTGATCGCCCAGTACATTTATTTTGGAAGCAACCCGGGCTGGGATTTCCTGGGTGCAACCGCGCGGAACCTGCTCGCGCCGTTGCGCCGGATTCCGTTGCGGATCGGCAAAGTGGATTGCGCCCCCGTGGCGGCCATTGTCCTGGTGATCCTCCTGCTTCACACCCTGCCGCATCTGGTGATCGCCGAATTGAACAAGCGCCACCTGACGATCTGGCCGCAGTAAGAACTGCGTCCTCAGCGCTCCGCGGGCCGGGGCAGTTTTACTTCCACGGTTGTGCCCACGCCCTTCTCACTTCGCACGGCGAGCGTGCCGCCATGCAACTCGGTGAGTCGCCGCGCAATGGTCAGTCCCAATCCCAGCCCTTGTTGCTCGTGCAATTTACGGTCGAACTGCATGTAAGCCCCGACGCGCGTGATGTGCTCGGTGGAGAATCCCCGACCGCGATCGTCCACCGAAAGAACCACGGCCGCGGGCGTGTCGGCCAACGTGACGTTCACGGTTGTTCCCGGCTTCGAGAACTTGAACGCGTTCTGGACCAGCTCATCCACAATTTTGCCTAGATACTCCTCGGCGACCGGCACGGGCGTGTCAGCGAGTTCAAGGTGCAATTCACCCGTTCGCCTAGCCTCGTCTGCTTGTTTGCGCGCGTGATCTTCGATCAAGCGCACGGGCGAATTGGTCTGCGAACCGCGCAGTGTTTTGACTTTCTGCGGGTCAGCGGCCCATAACTCCAGTTGCGAGTAGATCAAAAAATTCTCGATCAACCGTTCGAGTCGCCGCCCGCTTTCATAAATCACCTGGCCCATTTCTGTGATCTCGCCCGGTTGCAGCGTGGCCGCGTCGCTTTGCAGGATTTCGCCGTAGGCGAGAATGCCGTTGAGCGGTGTACGCAATTCATGCGGCAGCATGAGGCTGATGTTGTCGCGCAAATCGGCCAGCTTGCGCTCCGCTTCCGCGCGAACGGTCTGTGCTTTTTTGAGCCGCACGTCCACCGCGGCGTAAAGTCCATCAATGGTGAAGGGTTTGGGAAGGTAATCGTCGGCGCCCAGTTCCATGCCGTGGCGCATCCCGGCGTTGTCGGCCAGCCCGGTCATCAGGATGAACGGAATCGCCGCCGTGGTGGGTTCGTTGCGCAATGAAGACAAGGTGTGGTAACCGTCCACCTTCTCCATGTTCACGTCGCAAAGGATCAAGTCGGGCAGTTCCTTGCGGGCTTTTTCGATTCCGACCGCGCCGTTCTCCGCCTCGACGACATCATAGCCGCGTTGACGGAGCGCCATTTGGACCATCTCTCGCAACCACTCTTCGTCGTCTATGACCAGGATTTTTTTCATCCGCTCGAAGGATAACTAATCGAATTCCAGAACCTGGTCAAACCTGGCCAGGCAGCCCGACGCGAATGTGGCTGTGTCCGACTCAACCTATTTGCGTTTGTGCAGCGGCACGAAATGGCTCAACGCCGGGCCAACGTAAACCTGCCGGGGACGGTAAATGCGGCTCTTCGGGTCGTCGGCAATCTCCTTGTAATTTGCAATCCAGCCCGGCATGCGCCCAATGGCGAATATGACGGGGAACATCTCCATCGGAATGCCGATTGCCCGCATGATAATGCCGCTATAAAAATCCACGTTCGGATACAACTTGCGCTCGACGAAGTATGAATCCTTGAGCGCGCTCTCCTCGAGCTTCTTGGCGATGTCGAGCAAGGGGTCGCTGATCTGCAGCACATTGAGCAGGCTGTCGCAGGCTTGCTTGATGATCTTGGCCCGCGGATCGTAATGCTTGTAAACCCGATGGCCGAAACCCATGAGCCGTTTGCCGCTGACCTTGTCCTTGGCTGCGGCGATGAATTTCGAGCCGTCGTCTCCCGAGCGGTGAATTTCTTCGAGCATCTCGACCACTGCCTGGTTCGCCCCGCCGTGTAACGGCCCCCACAATGCACACACGCCCGCCGCCGCGCACGCAAACATGTTTGCCTGGCTTGAAGCCACCATCCGCACGGTGGCCGTGGAACAATTCTGTTCGTGATCGGCATGCAGGAGAAAAATCAGGTCCAGCGCCCGCACAACTTCCGGCTTGATCTCGTAATCCTCGTACGGCTCGGAAAACATCATGTGCAGGAAGTTCGCCGTGTACTTGTAAGCCGCTTTAGGATAAATGATCGGCAGCCCGCGCGATTTGCGATAGGAGAACGAGGCAATGGTGCGAACCTGCGAAATCAGCCGAGCTGCAAGCAGATCAAACCGGCCTGAATTTCCCAACTTCATCAGACCTGGATCAAAGCAACTGCTCGCGTTGATCATCGCGGACAGGATTGCCATCGGATGGGCACTCGAAGGGAACCCCTCGAAGTGGTACTTCATGTCCTCGTGCAGATTGGCATTCGCCGTCAGCAAATCGGAAAATTGCCGCAGCTCGGCGCGGGTGGGCAGGTGACCATAAATGATCAGATACGCCGTCTCCACGAACGTGGATTTCTCCGCCAACTCTTCAATGGGGATGCCACGGTAACGGAGAATTCCCTTTTCACCGTCAATGAAAGTGATCTTGCTCAGGCACGAACCCGTGTTGGAATAGCCGTCGTCCAGCGTGATGCACGTGGTGTAATTGCGCAGGCAGGAGATATCCACGGCCTTCTCGCCCTCCGTGCCTTCGACCATGGGAAGCGTAAACGCTTTGCCATCCAGTTCCAGTTTGGCCTCTTTGCTCATGTGCAACAGTTCCTGCGGTTCAACATTATCCGCGCAGTTTGCGTGGAACACCAAGGCTTGGCAAGGGAGGAAACGCGCGGAAAGCAACTCGAACAACTCGACCGCTGAAATCAGCCACGGAGCCCGAGCAACTAATTCAGCCGAACTTCCGCGTCAGCCGACACACATCATACGCGCGCCGGTGCTCGGAGTTCATTTTCGCGAAATCCGGTGAGCCGTCCTCAAGCTTCGGCCAATCGCCGATCGGCGATTGTTCCTTTACCCTCTTTGTGTTAGCCGGTGATTTGGGCCGTCCAGCCGCCAGAGGCTTCTCCCGAACTGTCGCGGTTGCCCGCCGCGCCGCGCTCCCGTCGTAACTCATCGCTTGGTCCGTCAGCTTCAAGTCCTCCTCCAACGGACGATGCGGCTTGATGCCTTTCCCCTGCAGGACGCCGTGATACGCATGCACCGCTTCCTCGGGCGAGATATTCCCGTCAGTAATCAATCGCAGCATCTCGATGAATGCCAGTTGATGCTCCGCGTTATTGATCTTGCGCCCGAACAACGCCACCCGCGCGCCGTACTTCTGCGCGTCGTGAATCAACCGGAAGGCGTCGTAAGTCGTGCCCGCGCTGCCACCGAGAATGCCAACGACGAGGTTGGGATCATATTGCGCCAGTTCCTCCATGGCTTTCGGACCGTGATAGACAATCTTCAAGAAAACTGGCCGTCCCGATTCCGGCACGCCGGCCAGCGTACGGAGAATATTGTCGTTGATGAACTCGCCCAGGTTCTCTGGAGGAATTCCGCTCTCCACGTTTGGATCGAATACTTCGAGGAAGTGACGGAATTGTTTCTGTTCGGCCTCCTCGCGAAATTGTTTGTACCAGAGCAACGCCTCGCGGTCCTGTGCCAGCTCGTTGACGTAGGTGATCGAGTAAAGCCCGAGATTTGCCCCGGGAAAATTTCCGCTGCCATCGCGCTCGCACTCCACTTCACCACATTGAATCTGGTCAATGCTCGCCGAGCGAAACGGCTGCGAGGGTTCGCGCGTATAACACCCATGGCGAACAGCCCATATATCCGTGGTGTCGTTCGCACGCGCTGCGGGAGTGACGTGAGAATTCTTGAACAGCCCTTCCTTGATCGCGAGTTGTTCGGTCACGTAGGCCGACATCAACATGATGTCCACCAAACCCTGATGCGTGACCTCGCGAACGATGTCGAGAAACTCCGGCAGATTGCGATAGCCGAATTCATCTCGCGACCAGACCTCGGGCGAAAAGTTTGCGGGCCTTGCCCCGCTTCGCGCCAGATAACCCCTCGGTCCAGGCGACCTTACACCAAACGCCATGTCCGCATCCTTTGCGTCCGCGATGATGAACGCGCGCGAAGAGCGATTAGCTTTGATCTCGGCGAGTTTTTGGTCGAGCGACTTCATCTTAAGCCACGGATTGAACACGGATGAAACACGGAATCAAAATGGGTGAGGCTTGGAAGGAAATCATTTGTGTGCGTCCGTGTTTCATCCGTGGCTATTTCATTTGGGCCAGTATCTGATCGGTGATGGCCTGCACGGCTTTCTCAGCTTCCGCATCAAAGCCCACCGCATTTTCCGGATTACTTTGAACCTGACAGGTCGTACCCGGACGCCAATCGCCGCTGTCGCAGAGTTCGCACTCCTTCATGCCGTAGCGTGGATCCACGAACCCGAGGCTCTGCTTGATGTTCAATAAATCCTTCATCTGTTGGCCCGTAAACGTGTTGATCGGTTTCCCGAGTTGGCCCGCAACAACGATCGTGCGGCAATACGCCTCGATGATCTCCATCCGCCAGTAGGCTTCCTCGATGTTATTGTGCGACCACGTCACGACGCCGTGATTTGCCATCAAGATCGTATTGTACTGATCGGTCAATTCCGCCACGAGTTTGCCCATGTCCGGCGAACCAGGCGTGCGATACGGCGCGACACCAACAGAGCAAAACACTTCGTACTCCGGCAACATGCATGTCGGCGGCGCGATGTTTGCCACCGCAAATGCTGTCGCGTACGGCGGATGACAATGGCACGTGGCGACTGCTTTCGGCTGGCGCTTCATCATCTGCAAATGCATCAGGATCTCACTCGTGCGTTTCTTCGTGCCGAGAAGTTGATTGCCCTCGAAATCCACGAGACACATATCCTCCGGCTGCAGCGACCCTTTGCTTACCAACGTTGGCGTACAGATCGCGATATCTTCACCGACACGGATCGCCATGTTGCCGCCGTTGCCGTCCACGTAAGCGCGCTTCCATAAGCGATGGCCCATTTGGCAAATCTGCTCCTTCAAATTGTGCGCGTAAGGCGAATTGAAAAACGCTTCGAGTTCAGCCTTCGGCGACTTCGAATTGAGCGGCTTGCTCGGCGGAGTCAACTTCGCCACCCCGGCGGGCGTAGCAGCGGCTGGTGCGGCTTTCGCGCCGGCGCTCGATTCGAGATCGCTCAAAAAGTCCCGAGCCGACGGTGTCAGAATCACGTCAGCCGGCAGGTTGCTCAGGCTTTTGCCATCGCGGCGCATCTGCTCCAAATCTTTCAAACTGATTACGTTCTTCATGCCTCTATCTTCATCCCTTCCACGGGCCATAAAACATCTCGTCCACCAGCGCAGCGTTGATCGCATCCACCGGCGTCGAGTCCGCAAACGGCTGTGCCGCCTCACGCCCTTCGACATATCCGATCACGTGCCCCATCCCGCCGCCAATGGCGTCGTAAACCACAAGACTCGGGTCCGTGCCCATGCATGGAGCCGCATCCAAACCAGTGGCAAATTGCTGACGACTAAACGGACTCACCACGAGAAGCCGCCCGCCTTCAAGCGCCTCGACCGTCTTGCTCAACGTCACGCGACCGATAACCGTGCCGAGTTTCATACCCGCACGCCCGGTTCGTGTTCATCCACCACGCCGATGACCAGCCAGCGCACGGGACTTTTCTCGTCGCCGACGGCTTTGCGCGCCGCCGCACCATCGGATGAAATTACCACCTGTTGATGCATCCCCGCACCGTGCGAATCAATCGCCACCTGCGGCGCACCCTCGGCCCGACCATCCGCGCCGATGGGCTGACAGATCACGAGTCGCCAGCCATCAAGGCTCGGATGCTTCCGAGTCGCAACGATGTTGCCTTCGACGCGTGCGAGTAACATAGGCTAAAAAATCCTCAACTTATCCACCATCACGCAGCGGCGGACGCGCGTGAAAGTACGCGGGTTGCAGATTCCCTCGCCCGTGGTCGTTGCGATTGAAAAATTGGAATACCCCTCGCCACCGGCGCCAAGCCCCGCGAGGCAGGAACCGTTTTTGATGAACAAGGTTGTCTCCAGCGCGCGCGCCATCGCCGTCATGTTCGCGACGTCATGCGAATGGATCATCGCAGAATGTTTGTAGCCCAGTTCCGCCTTCTTGGACGCGGCAATGCCTTCCGCCACACTCTTCACGCGCACTACCGGCAGGAAAGGCATCATCTGTTCTTCCTCAACGAACAAATGATCGGCGACTGTCTCACCGATCAACAATTGTGTGCCGCGGGGAATTGTCGCGCCCGCCGCTTTGGCCAAAACCTCGGGGTCCTTGCCAATCAGATCGCGGTTCACCACTGGATGCGGGCAACCCGCCCCCTGCCCCGGCGGAAAAACAAACGCAGCCTTGGCCAGTGTCTCAATCTGCGGACTGCTCAGCCGATACGCGCCGTGTTTTTCCAGAGCCGCCATGAATTTGTCAAAAAACGGTTCGAGCACGAACACTTCCTTCTCGCCGATGCAAAGCAGGTTGTTGTCGTACGCCGAACCGAACACCACGCACCTGGCCGCGTTGTCGAGACAACTTGTGCCGTCCACAAAGACGGGCGGGTTTCCCGGTCCGGCGCACACCGCGCGTTTGCCGCTGGCCATCGCCGCTTTCACCACTCCGGGCCCGCCAGTCACGCACAACAATCGCACGTGCTCGTTCTTCGCGATGGCACTGAACGACTCGAGCGTCGGCGGTTCAACGATGCACGCCAGATTTTCGATGCCCAATTCGCGATGAATCGCCTGGTTGAAAAAACGCGCCGCCGCCACGGCGCACTTGTAAGCGCCGGGATGGGCGTTGAACACGGCCGCATTGCCCGCCGCCGACATGCTGATGATGTTGCACGCCATCGTCGGAATGGAATGCGTGCTGGGCGTGACCGCGCCGATGACACCGAACGGCGCGTATTCCTCCAACGTGATGCCGTGGTCGCCGCTCAACCCGTACGGGTTTAGAAATTCCACGCCCGGAATACCGCGCTGGCCTTTCAGCTTTTCGATTTTGTGATCCAGCCGGCCGATCTTCGTTTCGTCCAACTCCAGCCTCCCCCACTCCTCGGCCTTGGCGTCGCAAATGTCTTTGATGATCTGGATGACTTTGACGCGACCCGCCACACCTTTTTCAGACAACTGCAAGAATGCTTCATGCGCGGCCTCGCAGGCCTCGTTCGCATCCTGGTACACGCCAAACTTACCGCGTGATGCGGTAGTCCTCCTGACTTGTGATTTGCCATCGCAGCCGCACGACGCTGCGACCGGCGCGGCTGATGAAACGGTGGAAGCTGGCTTTGCGGTTGTC
>CAZCZP010000097.1:0-14168 GCA_964502895.1 uncultured Bifidobacteriaceae bacterium | reverse complement strand
GCCGGTTTCCATCCGCTGCCGCCGGAAGCTGTTCTGGTGTCGCCCACCACCGCCGTGCCATGCGGGCCAAAAGCTGCCGCCGGTTGATTCGCCGGCCGGCCCGCCGTTCCAAAAATATCTTCGTAGGCATACATCAGCGCCGCCATGGCGATGGGCGCGGTAATGAAGATGCCCAGGCAGAAGACCAGCAGGCCTGCATATTTCAGCAGAGCCAGAACCAGCACCAAACCGAGGAGTTTCCACCAATGCCGGGTGACCATCTTGCGGCTTACTTCCATCGCCGACCAGAAGTCGAGGCGTCGGTCCACAATCAAAGGAAGCGTAAACGACCACGCAACCCAGAGATAAATTCCCGGCAGTATCAGGCAAAGAAATCCCAGTGCTATGAGCAGCACGCTCACAAAGTGACCGAGAAAGAGATGCAGGAAACGATTGCTGAATCCGGCAAAGGCGGTCTCGATGCTGGTCGGCTCGCCACGAATCTTCTTGAGCATATACAAATACAATCCACCGATGAGCGGACCGTTTACTAGGAGGCCAAGAATTCCCCCGAACGGCGAATTGCTTTCGCCCGAGATCGCCGCGCCTGCCGTATTAACAACCGCCAGCAGCACAGTGATCAACGCGCTGATGCCGATGATTGGCCAGAAATTATTTCGCACCAGCGCCCAGCCGCGTCGCAGGCAATTGCGTATGCTCAACGCATAACTTCGCGCCAGAATTTCCTGGACCATTGCCTCGGTGCTTGCGCGCGATTGCGGTGGCGCAAATCCACCGACGTCAGCTCCACCTCCGCCCCCGGCGGCGATCGTCTCCACCGCCGTCTTCACCTGGCTGGCTTGCTGGTAGCGGCGCTCCGGCTCCTTCTCAAGAGCGCGGAGCACCACGTCGTCCAGTCGCACATCCACATGCACTTTGCGCGACGGCGCTGCGAATTTCCCCAGCGGCAGTTCCCCCGTCAGCATTTCGTAGAACACCACCCCCAAAGCAAAAATGTCCGCCCGATGATCCACCTCTTGCGGCTTCTCGACCTGTTCCGGTGCCATGTAATGCGGCGTGCCGATCGCCCCTTTCGTTTCGGTCAACTCCGCCTCCCCTTGGCCGCCCATGATCTTTGCGATGCCGAAATCCGCGATCTTCACCCGGCCCTTCTTATCGAGCAGGATATTCTCCGGCTTGATGTCGCGATGGACGATGCCTT
The DNA here is from genome assembly GCA_964502895.1 of uncultured Bifidobacteriaceae bacterium. GTDB lineage: Bacteria > Verrucomicrobiota > Verrucomicrobiia > Limisphaerales > JADLHS01 > WYBW01. Next base: position 12,967 of record CAZCZP010000097.1, on the reverse strand, counting down.
CGTCGTGCGCGAACTGGAGCGCTTCGCAAATCTGCGGAACAATCTGCAAGGCCTCACGCGGGGAAAGTTTGCCGGCCTGCTCCAATTGCCGCAGGTTCGGCCCGTCCACGAACTCCATGAGGAAGAAGGGCAGGCCATTCACCTGGCCGAATTCGTGCACGCCTACAATGTTCGGATGACTCAGCCTCGCAAGCGCGCGCGCTTCGCGATTGAATCTTTCAGCAAAGCCCGGCCCGCCCGCCACCTGCGGCGGAAGAATCTTGAGTGCGACAAACCGATCCAGCGCCGGCTGGCGGGCCTTGTAAACGGCCCCCATGCCCCCCTTGCCAATGAACGCGATAATTTCGAGTTGCGGAAAAAGTTTGGCGACTTCTTCGACGCCCGGGGGTTGAAACCTCTCTGCCTCCGGCTGAGTGGAGGTTTCGGTTTCGGCCCCCTGCTTTAGCAAACAAGCAGGGCAAAGCCCCGTCAACGCGCCTTCCGGCAGCGTCGCACCGCATTGCGGACATTTCTTGGGCATGTTCGGATCTGCTTCGGGCTCATTCATACACGTTCCTCAGAAGCAAATCCGGAAAAATGTTACAGGATATTTGCGTCAAGCCTCGGGTATCTCGGATTGCGGTCGGCGAACTCGGATGATGGTTTTCTCACGATTCCCTCGCCGAAACAAACCGGCCCGCCTTTGCTTGACGCAACCTCTAACGCTTGTGACACTCCAACTCAGGTAGAAAATGCGAATCTGAACCCAGCACTCTCCTGATTATGAACGCGAATCAGTTCTCCACCTCCCGGCGTGAATTCATCAAAACTTCCGCCGCTTTCACCACCGCCTTCGCGGCACCAGCCATTCTATCCGGCAACCTGTTCGCCGCCGCCAACAGCGACACGCTGCGCGTCGGGCTGATTGGTTGCGGCGGGCGCGGCAGCGGCGCGGCGGACCAGGCGCTCAAGGCCGATCAGAACGTCATGCTCACGGCATTGGGCGACGCGTTTCCGGAGCCTTTGCAGTCCAGCCTCAGCAATCTGAAGAAAGCGCATCCGGACAAAGTGAAGGTCACTCCGGAAAAATGCTTCACCGGGTTGGATGCGTATCAGAAGGTGATTGATAGCGGCGTGGACGTGGTGTTGCTCGCGTCGCCGCCGGGATTTCGACCGGTGCATCTGGCGGCGGCGGTCAAGGCCGGCAAGCACGCGTTCTGCGAAAAACCCGTTGCCACCGACGCGCCCGGCGTGCGCTCGGTGTTGGAATCCACGAAGCTGGCCAAGGAAAAAAGTCTTTCGCTTGTGGCCGGACTTTGCTGGCGCTACGAAGGCGCGCGGCGCGAGTTCTACAAGCGAATTCACGACGGCGCCATCGGCGAAATCCGCGCGGTGTACGCGACGTATTACACCGGGCCGGTCAAACCGATGCCGCCCGCCAACAAACGCCCTGCTGGCATGGGCGATCTCGAATGGCAGATGCGCAACTGGTACAACTTTGTCTGGCTCTCGGGCGATGGCCTGGTCGAGCAAGCCGTGCATAGCGTGGATAAAATTGCCTGGGCCATGAAAGACCAAATGCCGCTCAAGGCGGTTGCCGTCGGCGGACGCCAGACACCGAATAACGAGGGCAACATTTACGATCACATGTTCATCGCGTACGAATATCCCGACGGTGTACGCGCGTTCATGGGGCAACGCCAGATCAGCAATTGCTATTCGGAGAACGCCGATTACGTCATGGGATCCGAGGGTACGGGGACGCTGCCGGCCAACTGGGGCAGCCCGATCATCAATGCCAAGGAGCGCTGGCGTTATCAGGGAGCAAAGACGGATATGTACCAGCAGGAACATGATGAACTGTTTGCCAGCATCCGTAGCGGGAAACCAATCAACGACGGCGTGTGGATGACGCACAGCACCATGATGGGCATCATGGGCCGCATGGCTGCTTACACCGGGCAGGTCGTCTCTTGGGAGGACGCACTCAACTCGAAAGAGACATTGGTCCCCGAAAAGTTGGATTGGAAAATGAAGCTGGACATCGCGCCAATGGCCGTGGCGGGACTCACGAAATTCGTCTGAGACCGTGTATGGGCCGGCCACGGCCGCGGGTTCATACTGGAGATTTGGTGGCGCGCACATGAGGATGTAACGCCGCAATCAATTCCTCCGGCAGGCGTTTTGGTTTTTCATCGAGTGCCGCGCAGGCGTGCAGGGTTTCGGCTTCGAGGATCAGCTCGCCCGTTTGATTGATGACGCGATAGGCAAAGTTCAAGCGAACGCGTTCTGCTGTAGTAACCCAAACCTCGGTCGTGAGCACGTCGTCATAGCGAGCCGGCGCCTTGTAGCGCAGCCTCGCCTCAATCACCGGAAAAATCGTGTTCCCTTCCTGCCATTGCAACAGCGTCACGCCGAGATTGCGAAAAAATTCGCCTCGTGCAACTTCCAGCAAGTCGAGATAGCGGGCGTAGTAAATGTGGTTGCCAAGGGTGCAGTCGGCGTAGGGCACGCGGTAATGATGGCGAAATGCGGTCGCGGACATGCCGGCAGAATAAGACCTCGCTCTCCCGAAGGAACGGCAAAAAACAAGTCCCCTTTCGAGTGTTCGATTTTCAGGTTTCTGGGATCCGTTTTTCGGGACCCGAATGGAAAGCACGGCACGCTGATTCTTGGCATGGGCCGGGCAAAAAATTCTCCGTTGCGAACGTTGGTTTAGAGATTATGTTGCAGCCGTGGACTGGCAGCAGATTGTTTCGTTGATTTTGGTAGCCGGGGCGGTCGGCGGGCTGCTTTATGGCAGACTACGCCGGCGCAAGTTCAGCTTCGAGCGCGATACGCATTGCGGTTGCACGACTGTGGGCCGTCCATCAACGCAAAACTCCATCGTTTTCCGGGCGCGCAAAGGCGAAGCGCCGCAGGTTGTGGTGAAAATGAGATGAGAGGGTGCTTGCGTATGGACGTTAACTGAGATATTTTCATCCCCGACATGGCCGTCACCAAAATCAGTTCTTCCGTTCATTTCGTGACCCGGGCGTCGGCTGTAGGGGGTCGCGATTCGGCCGCAAATGGCCACTGGGTACCCAACACCGACGTCTATTCCACCGATAGCGGCTTGGTGATCAAAGTCGAACTGGCCGGGATGCGTAGCGAGAACCTGGAGATTACCGTTGAAGGCAATCGCTTGCGCATTAGCGGGAGCCGCCCTGACAACTGCCGCGCGCAGAAATGCAGCTTCCTGGTGATGGAGATCAACTACGGTCCCTTCGAGAGCGTCCTGGAGTTGCCGGCCGGTTATGATCTGAGCCAGGCCAAGGCGGCATATCTAAATGGCTTTTTAAGGATTGATGTGCCGCGGGTTCCTCCCGCGCACGCCAAGAGCACCAAGGTGCCCATCGCCGAGGGAAAATAGTCTCACCTGAATCTTTTTTCGGGCGGCGGCATCTAACTTGTTGCACACTGACGCGACGATGACCTCGCCCGACACAGAATTTATCAGCATTCTGGGCGCTGCCGGCAGTCCGGAAGCTCCCTCGCGAATTTCTTCGCGCTCATTGCCCGATGTTTTGCCCATCCTGGGGCTTTCCGACATTGTCCTGTTTCCAGGTGCCGTGGCGCCGCTGCTTGTGGAAACCGGACCAAGCGTCCGGCTCATTGACGACGTGGTCGCCGGCGACCGCCTGATGGGCGCGGTGCTGCAACGCAAACCCGAAGTCGCTGACCCGGCGCCCGAGGACCTCTACGAAGTCGGTTGCGTTGTGCGTCTGGCCAAGATGGTGAAGTTCCCTGACAGCACGGCCCGCGTCCTGGTTGAAGGGCTCTGGCGCATCCGCATCAAGGATTATCCCTCCACCGCGCCGTATCTTAGCGCGAAGTACGAGTTGCTTCAGGATGAGCGCGAAGACTCGATCGAAGTCACGGCGATGATGCGCAACGCGCAGAATCAATTTCAGGAAATCATCAAACTCTCGCCCGCCCTGTCCGAACAGGTCAAGATCGCTGCGCTCAACACCGAAGACCCCGGGCACTTCGCCGACCTGATCGCCGCAAATCTCAACCTCAATCTCGACGACCGCCAGAAGTTGCTCGAAACGGTTTCCGTCAAAGAGCGGCTTACCAAACTGCTGCCCATGCTCAACCGCGAGCATGAGGTATTGACGCTCAGCTCGAAGATTCAAAGTGACGTCGCCACGTCCATCGCCAAGACGCAGCGTGATTTCTTTTTGCGCGAACAAATGCGCGCCATCCAGCGTGAATTGGGGGAATCGGAACCAAACTCGGGCGAGATCAACTCGCTGCGGGAAAAGATCGAGCAAACGGCGATGCCGGTGGAAGTCAAAAAGGTCGCCGTTGCGGAACTCGAACGGCTTCAACAAACGCCGCCGGCCGCGGCGGAGTATTCGGTCACGCGCAATTACCTCGATTGGATTCTCAACCTGCCCTGGCAGAAATTCACGGAGGACAAAATTGACCTGACCGTCGCGCAACGCATCCTCAACGAACAACATTTCGGCCTGACGAAAGTCAAAGACCGGCTGCTGGAATTTCTGGCTGTCATCAAACGCAAGAAAGCCATCAAGGGACCGATTCTGTGCCTGGTGGGACCCCCTGGCGTGGGCAAAACCTCGCTCGGAAAAAGTGTCGCCGATGCGTTGGGCCGAAAATTCGCGCGCATCTCGCTCGGCGGCATGCGCGATGAAGCTGAAATCCGCGGCCACCGGCGCACGTATGTCGGCTCGCTGCCGGGCCGGATCATCCAGACTTTGCGTCGTGTGGAAAGCAACAACCCCGTGATCTTGCTGGATGAGTTGGACAAAGTGGGCGCGGATTTTCGCGGCGACCCGGCGGCGGCGTTGTTGGAAGTGCTCGACCCGGCACAGAACAACACGTTCACGGACCACTATCTCGATCTGCCGTTCGACCTGTCGCGCGTCTTGTTCGTTACCACGGCGAACTGGCTGGAGCCGATCCATCCCGCGTTGCGCGACCGGCTGGAAGTCATCGAACTGCCGAGCTACACCGAGTCCGAAAAGTTGCAGATTGCAAAGCGCTATCTCGTGCCGCGTCAGCTTGAGGAGCATGGCTTGAGCCGGAGCGACGTGACGTTGCCCGACGCCACACTCCGCCGGCTCATTCAGGAATACACGCGCGAGGCGGGCGTGCGTCAACTCGAACGCGGGATCGCAGCACTGGCGCGGAAGGCCGCGCGGAAACTGGTCGGCCGCAATGGCCAGGCCAAATCGCTCAAACTAGAGCCCGAAACACTCAAAACCTACCTCGGCCACGCGCAATTCGTCTCCGAGACCGCGGAGAAAATTGCCGAATACGGCATTGCCACGGGCCTGGCTTGGACGCCGGCTGGCGGTGAAGTGCTTTATGTCGAAGTCACGCGCATGCCGGGCAAGGGCAATCTGTTGCTCACCGGCTCGCTCGGCGACGTGATGAAGGAAAGCGCGCAAACCGGCTTGAGTTATTTACGCAGCCAGGCCGTGGCGTTGCGCCTCGACCTGAACGATTACAGCAAATACGACATCCACCTCCACGTTCCCGCCGGCGCGACGCCCAAGGACGGTCCCAGCGCGGGCGTCGCGATTGTCGCGGCCCTGGCTTCGTTGCTCTCGAAGCGGCGTGTGCGCTCGGACACGGCCATGACGGGCGAAATCAGTTTGCGCGGGCGCGTCCTGCGCGTGGGGGGCGTGAAGGAAAAAGTGCTGGCCGCCGTGCGCTTCGGCGTCAAGCACGTCATCCTGCCCGAACAAAACAAACCGGACTGGTTGGAAGTGCCGCGCGAGGCCCGCGAAAAAGTCAAAGCCCACTTCGTCCGGCACATTTCCGAAGTCATCCGCATCGCGCTGGAATCAAAATGATCAAGTGCGCCGCATGGGTCATGGGGCTGTTGCTGGCGGCCAGCGCTCACGCCAGAACCAATGATGCGGCCACCGCCGAAGTCGAGGGCCGGCAACTGGCGCAGCAACTTCGGCAGTTGAAACCCGCGGAGAATTCCTCGCTGGCCGGCGTGCTGAAAATTTTTCCGGGCCGCGGCAGGCGCATCGAGGTTCCGGTGCAAACGCGAACGAGCGTCACGGCCACCAACTGGCAGATCGTTTATTCCGCCAGCGGCACCAATCGCGAAAACTCCATGTCGGTCACGATCATGCGCGCGGGCGATCAGCCCAACGAATATCGGGTGACGCAATCGAATCAGCCGGGTTGCGGAACGGACAGTGTGCTGAAAGGCGGCCAGACGATGAGTCCGTTCGCCGGGTCGGACTTCTGGCTGGCGGACTTGGGCTTGGAATTTTTCCACTGGCCTGTGCAACGGCTGTGGAAAAAGGAATTGCGCAGCGGCCAGTCTTGCAGCGTTCTGGAGAGCCGGAATCCCAACCCGATTCCCGGCGGGTACGCGCGCGTGGTTTCGTGGATTGATATTGATACCGGCGGCATCGTCTATGCCGAGGCCTACGACCAAAAAGGTGACCGGCTCAAAAGATTCGAGCCGAAAGCGTTGAAGAAGGTGAACGGCCAATGGCAGTTGCAGGAAATGCAAATCCGCAACCTGAAGACCGGCTCCCGCACGGCGATCGAATTCAATCTCTGGGAAAGCAAGTAGCGCCCGCCGTGCTTGCCGCCGACCTGTCCTTTTCGCGTTGTTTGCATAGGCCAAGGGCGTGAGGAAACGAAGGCGCGGTTGTCGAATGGATGATGACAATCGCCTTGAAACAAACGCCGAACCGGTAAACGTTCCATTGCAATGCCAAACAGCACGTCTCCATTTCTCGTGATCGCGGGCATCGTCCTGAGCGTGTTCGGGCTTTTCTGCTTCGGTTGGTTTTTCATCCGCGTGCTCAAGCGCAGCGACTCGCCGGCGGTGCTCATGCTCAAATGGGGCGTCACGGCCGGCATTGTGGGTTGGCTGATATGGGTGGTCGAACCTTGGTCTAAAAGCCCGATGGTTTGGTCGGATGTCATCGCGGCGCTCTTCGGGGGGATTTGCCTGACCGTCATCTGGCGCGAGAGCATCGCTTCCATTGTGGCCAAGCCTTTCACCGCGTTGTATGACGGCGGCGATATCGAGATCGAGCCGCGCCCTTATTACTCCATCGCCGAGGCGAAACGGAAGCGCGGCCAATACACCGAGGCGGTTGCCGAGATTCGCAAGCAGCTCCAGAAATTTCCGACCGACTTCGACGGCCAGATGAAGCTCGCGGAAATCCAGGTCGAGAACCTGAACGATCTGCCGGGGGCGGAGTTGACAGTCCAGCGGCTTTGCGAACAACCCAGCCATCCACCGCGGAACATTGCCCTCGCGCTGAACACGCTCGCCGATTGGCATATCAAATTTGGCGTGGACCGCGAGGCCGCGCAGCAGGATCTTGAAAAGCTGATTCTGATGTTGCCCGGTTCGGAATTCGCCCTGGCGGCGGCGCAACGCATCGGGCATCTGGCCAAAACGGAAACGCTCCTCGCGGCGCATAACCGCCAGCGCATCCACGTTCCCGAGGGCGTAAAGAATATTGGCCTGCTTCAATCCTCCGCGCACCTTCAACCGACCGCGACCGACCCGGCGCAACTCGCGACTGAGTTCGTCAAACACCTGGAGCAACATCCGCAAGACACGGACGCCCGCGAAAAACTGGCCATCCTTTACGCCGATCATTTTAAGCGGATGGACCTGGCGACCGACCAACTGGACCAGTTGATCAACCAGCCGAATCAGCCGCCCCGCAACGTTGTGCATTGGTTGAACCTGCTGGCTGATTTGCAAATTCGTCACGGAGCGGATTACGACACCGTCCGCACCACACTGGAACAAATCGTCGAGCGCTATCCGAACCTGGCTGCGGCGGGAATGGCGCGCAACCGGATTGATCTGATCAAACTCGAACTCAAAGCCAAGCAGCGAAGCGAACCCGTGAAGCTGGGCCATTACGAGCAGAACATTGGATTGAAACGCGACTCAGTTCCGCGCCTGCCCGGCGCGCCGTCTTGATTCACCGTCAACGGCAGATCAACCTGCGTGACGTGGGAGCCGCGGTTTGGTCTAATCCGCGGTGGACACTTTCGTGAGTGAAATATCGGTTCAACCGGAGCGGCCCCTCCAGCCGCGCGTGCCGCTGGAGCCCGAGGAGTTTGCGCGGCTCTACGAGGAGCACAGCCACGCCATTTACTATCTCGCCCTGCGCCTGCTCGGCGACCCGCAAAAAGCCGAGGACGCCACGCATGATGTGTTTCTCAAAGTCTATCGCAAGTTCAAGGAATTCCGCGGCGAGTCCTCGTTGCGAACCTGGCTCTACCGCATCACCATCAACCATTGCCACAACCTCCGCCAAAGCTGGCAGAACCGGAATCTGGTCACGACCACCGATGATTCCGTTTGGGAAACGGCTGCGGCCCGGGTGGATTCACCGTTGCGCGTGCTGGAAATCAAGGAACTCGGCGAACGCATTCAGAAGTCGCTCGATGGTCTTTCTGACGAATATCGTCTGCTCCTGCTGCTCGTTGCGGATCAGGAAATGAGTTACGACCAGATCGCCGAACTGACCGAACAAACCGCCGATGCCGTCCGCGGCAAGCTGCATCGCGCACGCAAGGCTTTTGCCGTCCTTTTCCAAAAAACCGATGAGGTGAAACATGAAACGCCAGGTAAAACACGCGGCTAAAGAACAGGAACAACTTTCCGCAGTCGAATCGCAACAAAGCTCGGCGCTTGAATTTGCCTCCTCGGACGAGTTGCTTCGGCATGATGCGAATCAAACCGCCGTTCCTCCCGAAATCGCCGAACGCCTCGCGCGCTCCATCCAGAATGAACCCAAGCCGGCGCGTTCATGGTGGCAACGATTTCTGAATCGCTAAGCGCCGGAATCGGGAACACACTGGCTTCGCCAAAAGCGATTGCATGAACTTCCAGGCAGAAATCGAGACACTCATTCGCGCGCGCTACCCCATCCTCTACATCATTTCGAGCGAGGAGATGCGCGTGCAACAATTGGTGTTGGACGTCGCGAAGAAGCGGCAGAAAAAAGTGTTCGAGTGGAGCTACAGCACCGGCATTGTGCCGGCCGGAACGTCCATTCAATCACAGCGGCTGCGTAACCCGGCCACCAAGGAACCACTGGTGGCCCTCGACCAAGTGATTGAACAGGTGGAGCCGGCGATTTTTATCTTCAAGGATTTCCATCCGTTCCTGACCAAGGGCAACCACGCCGTCACGCGCAAGCTCAAGGAGATCGCGCTCCATTTGAAGAACAGCTTCAAGACTATCCTGCTGATTTCGCCGGTGCTGGAAATTCCCACGGAGTTGGAGAAGGAAATCACCGTATTGAATCATCCGCTGCCGTCGCGCGAGGATTTGTCAGCGCTGTTGGACCGCATCATCGCCGACGTCGGCCAGTTCAAGCAGGTAAAGATCGAACTCGACGATGCGGGCCGCGAGCGTTTGTTGCAAGCCGCTCTGGGTTTGACGCTCGGTGAAGCGGAAAATGTGTTCGCCAAAATCCTAGTCAAGAAGGAGCGATTGAGCGGCGAGGACGTGGGCGAGGTTTTTTCCGAGAAACAACAAATCATTCGCAAGAGCGGCTTGCTGGAGTATTACGCCACGAGCGAGAATTTTGGGAACGTCGGCGGCTTGCGCGTCTTGAAAGAATGGCTGAACAAACGCGCCGTGGCGTTCAGCAGCGAAGCCCGGGCGTTTGGCCTCCCGCCGCCCAAGGGCATTCTGATGCTTGGCGTGCAAGGCTGCGGCAAGAGCCTGTCGGCCAAAGCGGTTTCCAATCTATGGCAACTGCCGCTGTTGCGTTTCGACATGGGCCGCATGTTCGGCAGCTTCGTTGGATCATCGGAAGAGAACGTGCGTCGAGCCATCTCGGTCGCGGAATCCGTCGCGCCCGCCATTTTGTGGGTGGACGAAATAGACAAGGCCTTCGCCGGCTCGCAAAGCTCGGGCGCCACTGATGGCGGAACAACGGCGCGCGTGTTCGGCACGTTTGTGACGTGGCTATCGGAAAAGACGGCCCCGGTGTTCGTGGTGGCCACGGCGAACGACATTTCGCAATTGCCGCCCGAACTGCTCCGCAAGGGACGCCTGGATGAAATCTTTTTTGTGGACCTGCCGAGCCGCGAAGAACGGCAGGAGATTTTTCGCATTCATCTGAACAAGCGGGGCAGGGATGCCGCGCAGTTCGACCTCGCGGCGCTCGCTGAGGCGAGCGGCAATTTCAGCGGCGCGGAAATCGAAGAGGCCATCAACAGCGCCCTCTACGACGCCTTCGATCTTCATGGTGAATTGACGACGCAACACGTGCTGACCGCCCTGGCCCAAACCGTGCCGCTGGCCAAAACCATGGATGAACAAATCGGCCAACTCCGGCGTTGGGCCGAAGGCCGCGCTCGCAACGCCAGCGTCCCGCGAGCTGTCAAAGGTTAACGCTTGCAAGCTGCGCTGAAAACTGTTGGTTCTTCTTGGTTTCTCCTGCTATAAACCCGCTTACGCATCGCGGCAAACGCGGCGCAATCGGCGCTTGGGCATGAGCAGATTTGGCAACCTGGAGTTCGGCGATGAACACGAAGGCCAGTCGCACGATCAGCAAAAAGACCTGGTCAAGGACGACGCTTTTTATTTCGCCGACGCTGAGTCGGCTTATCAAAATGGGAATTTCGAATCCGCGTTGCGTCTGTATTCCAAGGTGCTTGAATTCAATCCGCAGAAAGCCGCCGCGTGGACCGGGCAAGTCCGCATGCTGATCGAACTGGGCGAATTTCGTGAAGCAAAACTCTGGGCCGACAAGGCGCTGGAGAAATTTCCCCATGAACCTGAGTTGCTCGCCGCCAAAGCGGTGGCGTTGGGGCGCACGGGTGATCTTCAGGCAGCGCTCGCGTTTTCTGATGCTTCAATTGAAGAACGCGGCGATACGCCCTACGTCTGGCTCGCGCGCGGTGATGTGTTGCTGGCGCGTGCGGAGGCGCGCGCGGACTACTGTTTCGACAAGGCCCTGCTGCTCGCGCCCCAGGATTGGCTGGTCGCCTGGCTCGCGGCGCGGATTCGTTATTACTACGAGCAGTTCGCCCTGGCGATGAAGCTGGTTCAGAAAGCGGTCGAGTTGAACGTTGGCCATTTCCTCCTCTGGCTGGAATTGGGGCGTTGCCAGCAGGGGGTCGGACTGGTCACGCTGGCCAGGAATTCCTACACCCAGGCCCAGCAACTCAACCCGCAATGCACCGAGGCCCGGTCCGCATTGGCGAAGCTTTCCGAAGTCGGTTTCGGGACTCGACTGCGCGGCTGGTGGCGGCAATTGTTCAGCCGATGAGCATCGAAAAATTAAACCGCTTCCTCTCCGCGGCCAACGACTTCGATGCCTCCGATCTTCACTTGATCACTGGCGTGCCGCCCGCGTACCGCGTGAACGGGGAAATCATCATTGCGGACGCGGACGCGCTCACTGAAGCCGACGTCACGGCGATGGCCGACGGTTTGTTGAACGAGCAACAAAAGAAAAAATTCGAGCAGGAATGGGAGCTGTGCATTTCGCTGCTGCACAGCGCGGCGGGCCGGGTGCGCGCCACATTTTACCGGCGCAACGGACATGCGGAAATGAGTTTTCGCTTCTGTGGCGAACGCATCGCCACGCGGCAGGAACTGGGTATCCCGGACAGAATTGACGAACTCGCGCGCAAGCCGAATGGGTTGGTCCTCATCACCGGCCCGACCGGCGCGGGAAAGACGACCACGCTCAATTACCTCGTTGACCTCATCAACAGCGAGCGTCGTTGCAAGATTGTTACCATCGAGGACCCGATTGAATTCGTTCATCAAAACAAGCGCGCCATTGTCGTCCAGCAAGAGGTGCTCACCGACGTGCGTTCCTTCAATCGCGCTTTGGTGCATGTGCTGCGCCAGGACCCGGATGTGATTGTAGTCGGTGAAATCCGCGATTACGAAGCCATTTCCACCGCGCTCACCGCGGCGGAAACGGGTCATCTGGTTCTGGCCACGATGCATTCACCCAATGTCTCGCACGCGTTGGAGAGAATCATCGGCGTGTTTGAAGGCAGCGCCCAACGTCAGATCATTCTGCAATTGGCCAACGGTTTGCAGGGCATCATGGCGCAGGATTTGTTGCCCGCCGCGGACCGTACGCGACGCGTGCTCGCCTACGAATTGCTCACCGCCAGCGGCGCCGTGCGAAATCTGATCAGGGAAAACCAGCTTCACCAGTTGGAGAACACTCTCCAGATGGGAAAGAAGGATGGCATGATGCTCATGGACAATTGCCTCTATGACCTCTACTGCAAATGCCAGATCAGCTACGATACGGCGGTAAGCCGCGCCCGGCATCCGGATCGGATCATTCGGCAGAACGGCTGAGAGCCGGAGTGACTCCGGGTTCACTGACCGACGAGCCTGAGCGCAATCTCCTTGTCCAACTGATAAGCCAGTGGTTGGTCGGTACCCCCTCCGGAAGTGCGGACCTGAATGGCCACGCCGGTCACGCCCGGGTCTTTGCTTTCAACGCGAACCCAGACGCTGCGCTGATTCACTTTGCCCTCCAGTACTTTCACGGTGTTGGTTAGCCCGAGGAGATTTGATTCCCGCGTCACCGTGCCTTTCTGGCCAACGACGTACTTGGCTGCCTCGAAAACCTGGTCCACGGAACGCGGGTATTTAGCCTCGGCCGTGTCGCTGACCAACGGCACCGCGGCCTGCCGCCGCCCGTCCACCGTACTCACGCAACCGGCCGCGCCAATCGCCAATCCAAACAGAGCCACAAGAAAATTCGTTTTCATATTGGCCATGCAACCACATCGAACGCATCCGTCAAGCACGAACAAAAAAATGCGCCGGCACGCGCGGCGAAATCGTCCGTCAAATCAGTTGCGCGACGCGTGCGGCTTTGTTACACCCCTCAACGACGCGGGTGTGGTTCAATGGTAGAATGTGGCCTTCCCAAGGCTGAGACGAGGGTTCGATTCCCTTCACCCGCTCCACTGATTT
>CAZCZP010000096.1:0-14263 GCA_964502895.1 uncultured Bifidobacteriaceae bacterium | reverse complement strand
CTGGCGAAATCGAAGTTCCATCGCTCAGCGGGAGAGAAACTGCGTCATTTTCTCGCGATGCAAACCATTCCGTTCCCGGCGAGATTTCGCCTGGCTATGCTTGCCGGGAGAATGGGAAAAATTCTTGGCCCTCTGTTGCCGCGTTCCATTCGACCAATGCTCGATCTTGTTCCCGATGCAATTCCAGCCAGACAGAGTTGGCCGGAAGTCACGCCCGCGCACGGCGAACGCCGGACTCGAGCCGCGTTGCTTGTGGGTTGTGCGCAGCAAGTTCTCGATCCTGACATCAACACCGCGACGATCGAGGTGCTCGCACGGAACGGCGTGGAAGTTGTCGTCCCGCCAGCACAGGGTTGCTGTGGCGGACTGGCGTGGCACACGGGCGATTTATCCACGGCACAGGCGTTTGCCCGGCGCAATCTCGACGCGTTTCCAAATGACGTGGATGCGATTCTCACGAACGCCGCCGGCTGCGGCTCGGCCATGCACGAATATCACCTTGTGTTGCGCGGCACGCCCGATGAAGCGCGAGGCGAGGCTTTTTGCAAGCGCGTCATGGATGCAAGTGTTTTTCTGAAACGGCTTGGTTTGTGTGAACCTTTGCCGAGCGAGGGCCGTTCGCGGCGCATCGCGTATCACGATGCCTGTCATCTTGCGAACGCTCAGAATGTTCGTCGCGAGCCGCGTGATCTGTTGCGGGCCATTCCCGGGGTTCAACTCTGCGAACTGTCGGACCCGCATTTTTGTTGTGGCAGCGCGGGCACTTACAATCTCGACCAGTCGGAAATCGCCGCGTCGCTCGGTGAAGCCAAAGCGCGTGCGGTGCTGGTGACTGGAGCAGAAATGGTGGTTTCCGGGAACATCGGTTGTCTCACGCAACTGCGCTTCCACCTGGCGAAGCTCGGCTCGAAACTGCCCGTGCGCCACACCATGCAGGTGCTGCGTGACGCTTACAAGTTTGGCAGAACGAACTGATCAACGCATGAAGCCAAGAGTTTTTCTCACACGATTGCTCCCGCCCGCCGTCATGGATCGGCTGGCGCAAGAAACCGAGCTGAAGCGGAACACGGAAGATCGCGTGGCGACGAAACATGAGATTATCCACGGCTTGCAAGGATGTGATGCGCTGTTGTGCAACATCACAGACAAGATTGACGCGGAGATTCTCGACACATGTCCTGGACTGAAAGTCGTTGCGAATTTCGGCGTCGGCTTCAACAACATTGATGTTGCCGCCGCGAATGCGCGAAGAATTCCAGTCACAAACACGCCCGACGTTTTGACCGACGCCACGGCGGACATGGCGTTTGCTTTGATGCTCGCGGTTGCGCGTCGCTTGGGTGAGGGCGAGCGGTTCGTGCGGGCAAAGCAGTGGACGGGTTGGGAGCCGATGCAGATGTTGGGGGCGGACGTGACCGGGGCGACGCTCGGCGTCATTGGTTTCGGCAGAATCGGCCGGGCAATGGCGCGGCGCGCACGGGCTTTCGACATGCGTGTGATTTATTGGAATCGCACGCCGCTGCCCGAAGCCGAGGAAACGGTGTTGGGCGTTCGCTACTCAACGATTAGCGAACTGTTGCGGCAGGCGGACTTTGTCTCGTTGCATGTGGCTTACAGTCCTGAAACACATCACCTGCTCGGCGAACCGCAGTTTGCTCTGATGAAATCGTCGGCGTTTGTCATAAACACAACTCGCGGCGCCGTGATTGACGAGAGTGCTTTGGTTGGAGCGTTGCGAGCCAAGCGAATCGCGGGAGCGGGTTTGGATGTGTTCGAGCGCGAGCCGGAACTGGAGGCGGGGCTTTACAAATTGGAAAACGTCGTCCTCGCGCCGCACTTGGGCAGCGCCACCATGGGGACGCGCACAAGCATGGGGATGATTGCTCTGGAAAATCTGTTGGCCGCCTGCGCGGGGAGGCGGCCCCTGAATTGCATTAATCCACAGGTGTTGGAGCGATCCAGCCTTGAATTGGGCCTGATCCGGAAAGCTGGAGTTTAGGGCTGGAAAGCTAGGATTGCGCCACGGGAAACCAAAATTATGAGATGGATTGTCATTAATTCTATTGACACGAATATGTCACACTGATATTACAGCGCACATCAGACCCTATTACACGAAAGGCAACTTCATGCGTACACCCAGCTACTATTGTCAACTCATACTGTCCGTCGCAGTCCTCTGCTTGTCGCTGTCCACCACAGCCTTCGCGCAGAGTGATGTAACCCAGCCCGGCGATACGATTATCGCCTCGTCCGCCAACAGTCCCGGCTCCGAGGGCGTGGCGAACGCCATAGACAATCAGCCAACCAAGTATCTTAATTTTGACACGCGGACTCCCGTGCCCACGCCACCCTCGGGGTTTGTGGTCACGCCTTCGGTGGGAGTGACTTGGCTCATAGGCATCGCGACCACGTCGGCGAACGACGCGCCGGAACGCGACCCATATATTTTCACCTTGGAGGGCTGCAACGATTCGGCCATTGGCGGATATAACGATCCGACGAACACTTGGGAGATGATCGGCCGGTTCACGAACGCGCCCTTCACCGCCAGATTCCAAAAGCAAACAATCCTGTTCAGCAACTTCAAAGCCTACCGGCATTACCGATGGGTTACGATCGAAACCTCGGCCGCAAACGGATGCTGCATGCAGGTGGCCGAAATCGAGCTATTGGGGACGGTGCTGCCGAGCGACATAACCCAGCCCGGCGATACGATTATCGCCTCGTCCGCCAACAGCCCCGGCTCGGAGGGTGTTGCCAACGCGATTGACAACCAGCCGACCAAGTATCTGAATTTTGACACGCGCACGCCGGTTCCCACACCTCCATCCGGGTTTGTCGTAAGCCCTTCAATCGGGCGCACGCTGATCAACGGAATCGTAACTCAATCCGCGAACGACGCGCCGGAACGCGATCCCTATATTTTCACATTGGAAGGCTGCAATGACTCGGCTGTCGGCGGCTACAACGACCCAACGAATACTTGGGTTCTGATCGGTAGATATACCAACGCCCCCTTCACAACGCGGTTTCAAAGGCAGACGATTCTGTTCGACAACTTCCAACCTTATCGCCACTACCGATGGGTCACCATTGAAACGGCCTCTGCGAACGGGTGCTGTATGCAGGTGGCTGAAATCGAACTGCTCGGTACGGGCGCACCCAAAGATGTCACCCAGCCCGGCGATACTTTAATTGCCAGTTCCGCGAACAGCCCCGGTTCGGAAGGCGTCGCCAACGCGATTGACAACGGGCCAACCAAATATTTGAATTTTGATCAGCGGACCCCTGAGCCGATACCGCCTTCCGGATTCATTGTGACTCCAGCGGTTGGCGCTACCACAGTCATTGGTCTGGCGATCCAGTCGGCCAACGACGCGCCGGAACGCGATCCCTTCGTAGTCAGATTGGAAGGATCAAATGATGGCGCAATCGGCGGATGGAACGACCCGACGAATACATGGGAACAAATCGTCCAATTCACGAACGGTACCTACACAGCGCGCTTTCAGACACTGGAAACTTATTTTCCGAACCGGAAGTCTTACAAGCATTACCGTTGGACGGTTATTGCGACTGCGGCGCCCAACGGATGCTGCATGCAGGTCGCTGAGGTTGAATTCCTCGCGGTCACCCAGAGCAACCCGTGCGGACAAACCCAGTTCTTGGTGCAGCCGGCTGAAACTCCAGTCTTGGACGGCTCGCCTGCAACCTTCTTCGTGGTCGTGAACGGTCCGTGGACGCTCCAGTGGTACAGCAATAACGTGCCAATTCCTGGAGCGACGGCGCTGGCTTATACGACGCCGCCGGTGAATTCAATTAACACCACGAACCTGTATTCCTGCGCCATCGTGGGCTGCCAAACGAGTTCAGTGGTCAGGGCGACGATCTTCACCCCGTCAACCACCAAGAGCATTGCGATTAGTTGGGAAGGCTCGGGCGCGAATGGGGCGCCGACGCCAATACTGACCAATGATATTGTCGGCGTTCAGCAACAGGCTTTCTGGAACAATGCCACCACTGGTCTAGGCTTCAGCGGCGACGGACTTTCCCTTGCGCCTGACCCGGTGGTTGACAGCGACAATGTGCCATCGACAATTACTGTGGACTACGCGTCTTCAGGCGAATGGGGCGCTGGGACGGGAGACGCCTCGCCGCTGCAGCGGATGTTAAACGGGTTGATCCACACTGGAAATACTCCGGGAGCCTCGCCAGGCCGCGTTACGTTCAATAACGTGCCCGCCGGAAACCATGCCATCATCGCTTATACCGTCCATATCCCGCTGCATTTCCAGAACGCCGATTACTGGGTAATTGGGCAGACAAGTCAGACCAACTACATCCGCCCGATGAATGCGGATGAATACAACGCCGCTCCGGGATTCTACCGGGGATCGAGTGCAAATCCGAACGTGAGACCGCTGGCCAGCTATGTCCGGTTTGACAACGTGCAACCGCTGGGCGGGGCCGGCGGGAGTATTGAATTCGGATGGGATAAGGCAAGTCTGGGCGGTGGTGACCGCGGCGTCCCCGTTAATGGCGTGCAGTTGATTTTGAATGCACCCAACCCTGGAGCACCACCGGTGGTCACCACCGATCCACAGCCCACCGTCGCCTTGGCGGGAAGCACCGCCAGGCTCACGGTCGTGGCTTCAGGCCAAAACCTGACTTATCAATGGCTGAAGAATGGGCGAACGCTGCCTGCAAGTGCAACCGTTAGTGGCGTCAACGCCGCGACCTTGACGATCAGCAACGTAAGCACGAACGACGAAGCCAACTATAGCGTGGCCGTGTTTAATCCGGCTGGCAGCGCGATCAGCCGAAGTGCGTCGCTCCGTATATCCACGTTCAACATCAACGCATCGCTGGTCGGCTATTGGAAATTCGACGAGACGGGCGGTGCCGTCGCCGCGAACTCCGTGGCCGGCGGATCAAATGGCGTGGTCAGCGGGACCGCCACGTGGGGTGCGGGCCGCATCGGCAACGCATTAGGCTTCGATGGCGCCTCGACCTACGTATTCGTGACGAACTACCCGAAAGCCAAGCGGCAGATGGGCGTATCGGCTTGGGTGAATTTGGATGCGGGCACCACCGTGCCGCCGGCGATCATTCGCAATGCCGACGGCAACCTTGACCTCGCAAATCCAGCCGAGCAGTTTGAATTCGGCTTCGTCACCGACCTCACGGATGGCTTGTTGAGGCTCACAGTTGCCATCGTGCCCGGACCTAACTTCGCCCGGATTACAGACCCAACGCCGTTTACGCTCGGGTCATGGCAGCACGTGGCGTTCAGCGCCGACGGAGCACAGCTCCGGCTCTATCGCAACGGCGTGGAAATCGGGTCACTCGACTACCCGCAGGATATTAACCCGCCAGGGATACCCTGGCTGTCCATTGGCGGCCGCTTGGCGAACGATGGCGCGGGCACCATTATCCAGGACCCACTCAATCCGGCCGTCGTACTGGGCCAAATGGACGACGTGGCCATCTGGACACGGGGTCTGAATTCCAATGAACCCGCTCTGATCTATCAGGCTGGTCAGCAAGGTCAGGCTTTGAACACGGTCATCGTGCCTCCGCCGGCGCCGGATCGCCGCATAACGGGAGTCACGATCGCTGGCGGCAACGTGACTGTCACGTGGGAAGGTGGTGGCACGCTGTTCACATCGGGCAGCATCGGCACCGGCGCGGCTTGGGTAACCACGGGCGATAGCGACGGTTCGTACACGGCGCCTCGCGGCACGGGCAACCAGTTCTTCCGCGTGCAGGGACCATAAGGCGGACAATTCGTCAGATCAAAGAAAGACCGGATCGCATCCGGTCTTTCTTTTTTTTACCAACCATCTGGATCGCGAGTTCTGGAGCTGCCGTTGCCGCCAACGCCGCGCGCACGAATGAGATTCGACGGCGCGACCGGGGTTTTGAAGGGTACATTCAGGAAAATACAGTAGAAACGAACAGGCTGTGTTCGATTCCAAACGAATTAGTTCGGCTTGCGTAGGCCGACTCGTGCCGGCTTGCAGGACAAACTACGGCGCTGGCTGGCGGATGTTTATTTCACGAGCCGTGGTTGGAATGGGAGTAATCGTCGTCGCGCCGCCGGGCCATCGAACCGATACCTGGCTCGGATGCTCGTCCGTCCCGAGGATCATTACTGCGCTGTCTTGGGACCAATAGCCGGAGCCCGCATGAACTTCCCGGACTGGACCAAGGCGATTTGGGAAGACGAGGCAGACACTGGCACCCACGGCATCCGGATTCTCTGGAGGCCCGGACAATCGAACCCGCAAGCCGGGCTTGCCGCCAACGTTCTTGAACAGTCTGGTAGCCGCGCCGTTCTGCGCCACAACGAGATCCGTGCGCCCGTCGTGATCGAAGTCAGCCGTGGCTGCACCGCGCTGTTCGCCGTAAATTTTGATTCCGGATTGTTGGCCGGCGACGGGCTGAAAATGTCCGCGCCCGTTGTTGAGCAGGAGCAGTCCGCGACCAGCATCAAGGCGCGGCGTTTCGGGTTCGGTCGCAAAAAAATTCTGGCCCAGGAAAAGGTCGTTGTCACCGTCGCCGTCGAAATCGGCCAGGTTAATGGCAAAGACGGGGGAAAGTTGCGCTTCCAGCGGCAAGGCCAGCGCCTCGAACCGGTTGGTCCGGTTGAAGAAAACCGTGGTTGCCAGCGTGGTCACTTCCAAATGCCGCACGCGGGATGACCAAGGCCGCAGCACGGCTTCGATGGTCGCCTCGCTGTATTCCCGATAGGTCGGGAACACGCTTTGCAATGATGGCAACGCCTTCGCCAGAACGTCGAGCCGTCGCCGGGGAGCAAAGCGCTTGAGCGAATCGTCGTGCGATGCTTCGATGACGTCCGCAACACCAATCGCCTGGAAGTCGCCAAAATAAATGCGGACCGGATGCCCGACGGAGGGCCGGCCATAGTCGGAGTTGAGTCCCCAATTACCGGCGATGATGTCGAGCATGCCGTCGCCGTCCAGATCGCCGGTTGTGACGCTATTCCAAAAACCCAGGTGCTGGTCCAGGCCCAGACGGTCTGTGATCTCTTCGAGTTTTCCCGAGCGATTCTTGAACACGCGCACCGGCCCCCATTCGCAAGCCAGCAACAACTCAGGCAGGCCATCACCCTCCAGATCACTCCAAACTGCGCCGCTGACCATTCCGACCGCCGACAACACGCTCGTGTTTGTTGTATCGAGTCGCCAGGTTCCGCCGGTGTTCCTGAACAACAGCGATGAGGCTGGCTGCGGATAACGCGCCGGCACCGTGCGGCCACCGACAAAAAGGTCCAGATCACCGTCCCCGTCAAAATCGGCCATCGCCAGGGGGCCGGTGCTGGAGGCATTGCCTGGCAAGCTGTCATCAATCGCTCGATTCGGGAGATCATACTGCCGCACGGCGGCACCGGCCGCCCCATCTTCATAATTAGCCGAACCCACCAGCAGCAGGCTTTGACCGTTGGCCCGCCGCCAACCTAAAACGCCAGTCTGATCACGCGTGACTGGGTCCGTGACGGGCGGATTGCGGTTTGGGACAAATCCGCCCTGGCGATTGTTTATGAACACGCCGAGCGTTCCACCCCGACCGCTGCCGATGATCAAGTCTTCCCACCCGTCGCCGTCCACATCGAACCACGCCACACCCGGCCCCAATTGGCTGAGCCGCCGGGGCAACAGCGGCTGCCGCTCAAAATCATCGAATGGACCTTCCGCGTGGGTATGTTGAATCAAATGGCTCGCGTCCGCGAAGATTGGTGGAGAATTTTGCGTTGGGCTTTGCGGTTCCGGTGTTGAACTTTGCCCGGCATCCACTTCATAAATCCTGTTGGCTCGCGCGCCCGTGATGACGCTCTGCTTCCCGTTTGGCCATGCAACCTGGAGCGTCATCGCGTTTGTTGCAGAGCCGGCGGCGAACACGAGCATCGGGTCCGACCCCGAGAGATACCGGCCGCCGGCGACCACCTCTTGTGATTGCCTAGGAACGGCTCCGTTGAGCAGCGTGACTTTCGCGCCGATCCCGTGAAGATTCGGAGCAACTCCCTTCAGTCGCACCGCGATCCGTGGGGCCGGGGTTTCGTTGCGGTAAATGCCCGCCGCCGCGTCCAGATTATTCACCGCAAAGTCAAGATCGCCATCGGCGTCAAAATCGCCCAACGCGATGCCGTGATGCACGCCCCGCTGCCCCGTGCCGTAATCCGTGGTCATGTCCGTGAAAGTCAGGCCGCGGGAATTGCGGAATGCGAAGATCGGTGTTTCGAGCCGGGGATACAGCCGCATGTGGAGCATCAATTCCTGCGTGAACGCTTTCTGCCGCTCCACTGCGTTGGTGAACCCTTTCCAGGAATGCTGGCGCGAGCGGATTTCTCTCGCGGCGTCCATGTCTTGAACGTCATGGGCATGCCCGCTCGTAATCAACAGGTCTTCGTAGCCATCCAGATCAATATCGAGAAACACGGGCTGCCAGGACCATTCGGACGCGGCCAGGTCGGCGAAGTTCGCAATCTCTCCGTAAGTGCCGTCACCGCGATTGTGAAACAACGTGTTGCGAACGATTTGAGGGCGGTCGTCAATGGTTCCAATGGGCGTCGGGGACGATTTCTGGGCTGGCAACTGGCGTCGCCGAAGGCGGGTATCACGGCTCAACATGTCCACAACGAAGAAATCCAGATGGCCGTCGCGGTCAATGTCGGCGAAATCCACCCCCATCGAGCTGCCGCTCATGTTTCTCATGGCCAGCCGTTCGATCGCGCGGAACTTCCCCTCGCCGTTGTTTATCCAAACGCGATCCGGCGTCCAGAAATCGTTGCACACGTAAAGGTCCGGGCTGCCGTCGTCGTTCAGATCGCGGAATGCCGCGGTTAAAGCCCAGTCCAATGGCGGTCGCGCCAGCGGCTTGCCGTCCTCGTCCAGAAATCTTCCATCGGTCCAAGATACCGGCGCAAACCGCCCCTTCCCATCGTTGAGCAGTAATTGGTCGGGTTCGCCGTATTCGAGTACTTCTCCGTTGGTTACAACCAGGCGGTCCTTCAAGGCGGGTGGCACAAGCACCTGTCCCCTCAGCAACTGCAACTCCACCCGTCCCCGATCCCGAATGTCTTCCGCACGGTTATTACCGACGTAAAGGTCCAACGTCCCGTTGCCGTCAACGTCCGCCAGCGCCAGCCCCGAGCTGCCAAACTTGCTCGCGGTGCCAGACACTTGCGTCCGATCCGTGAACGTGCCATCGCCGTTGTTCATGAAGCAAAGCACCCCGTTCCCGACCGTCGAAACCAGCAGATCAAGCCAGCCGTCTCCGTTGAGTTCGGCGAACACAGCCCCCCGATAGAACCGATTCGTCAAGGCTAGTCCTGCTTCGCGGGTTGCGTCGCGGAAGCGCCAATTCCCCAGGTTTTGGTAGAGGACGTTGGACTGATTCAACCCGCAGAAATAGAGATCAACTCGACCGTCGTTGTTAAAATCGCCCGTGGCGACGCCTGAGCCGTTGAGCAACACACGGTTGGCGGCCGCTGCGGCTTCATCCAGCAGATTTGTGAAGGCGATTCCGGTTTGACTTGGGGTGAGCAAAGTAAAACCCGTCCTCCCCGTTTTCCCAACTTCCAGTTCAGCCCAGCGGTAGCCGGCTTCGGAATGCCATTCGTGGCCAGTCGTGCCGTGAGAGGAAAGGAGCAGGAAGGCAATCGCGCTTCCCAAGCAGTGGTAGAGACAGACGGAAATCTTCATCCGGCTCGGGAAGTTGCTTGGCTCGGAGCAGTTTCGGTCGGCATTCAAATCCAAGAAAAAGCCTTTTTCGAAGTGCTGGTGTCAGGCGCGCGTCCGGCTGAGGCGTCGTCAGGGCTTGCGCAGGCGATAAAACCGCCTCGGCTCGTTCGCGCTGAATGTAAGGGAAAAGCGGCTTCCCACGGTGGCGACGGTATTGGTGACCGCGTTCCAATCACCAGCGGACAGGTTGCTGGCGTACTCCAAAGTGTGGTCGGCAAAATTTGTTGCCCAGCCAATCTGGACAAAGCCGGCTCCCGCGTTCTCAATGCTCAATCGAGCCACCGGTAACAAGGCGATGTTGGTCATCGTGACTTGCCAGATGTGTCCCCCCTCCCAACCGACGATTCCATCCCACACAATTTGTCCAGTGGTGGAAACAGAAACGCTCCAGTCAAACCCGTATTGCGTCCCGGTTGGATAAATCTCCTGGAGGTAGTCGCCCCTAAACGTGTACGTGCCGTCGGGGAGTTGTGCTCCATATTCACTGCGCACGGTGAGCGCAAAGGGATCGCCGCCTTCCAAGACTGCGTTGGATATTTGGGCGGTAACGGACGGTGGCACGGCGCTCAAATCAACCGTCAAAGTTGCCGAAATGGGCAGAACTCGCGTGGTGTTCGTAACCCGATCACCCCATTCCACCACCGTCGCCCCGGGAGGTGTTTGATAAACGCCGGATTCGAGCGCGGCGCACACCGGCCACGCCAGGGTAAGAACCTCAAACCCGATGGAAAACGCCAGCCATTCCCGTAACGTGACCAAGGACCGCGGGGATTGCGTGGCAACACGTTTCATCTTGCGAAGAGTGCATACGCGTGTTGCGCCAGAAGTTCAAGCTCAGAAGTGCATTCTCGCAACGAAGCAAAGCTCGGTTCGAGTCGCCAGTAAATTGAATAATTAGGCTGACGAAACAGGTGACATCCGCTGGCCAAAATGGTAAATACATCCACTAGCCGTGCGGATTGACGCTGAAGAAATCCAGCCTGCGACTTCGCAGGTTCCGTTGCCGTGGCCTGAAGGCGGGGCCAGCCCACCGCTTCCATCGGTTCAGGCCGCGAACGACGGGCAATCGCCGCAAGCCGCGTCGGCGACGGGGATCATTTATTCCACTCAGCCACCGCGCTGGCATCATGGTTGGCCGGTGCCGTCTTCCATCTGCTCCGGGCCGGACCAGGCGCGGGCCTGCATCCAATTGCCGGCGTTCGAGGCTCCGGTTCTGGAGAAGGCCATCGTGATATCCGAACATTATCCGCTCGCGGAAGCGGAATACCGGAATCTGCGCGGGCGGGAACGGCGAACCGAGGGCCCGGAAATTCCGCACTTTGAACGGGTCTTCCGGATGGCGGCGAACCTGGCCGGTATGGCAAATGTGCCGGAGGCGGCCGATTACGACGAACTGCTGATCCTCGCGGCGTGGCATTGTGTGCGGCCTGGCTTGGAAGGATTCCTCGGTTCTTACCCAAAGTCGTTGCTATGTCCGCTGTCCCACGCCGCACCGCCCGTCGCCTTGGAAACTCTAAGTGCTGCGAAACGCATCGTGTTTGACCGGCGTGCGCCAATCTATTTGCGGTATCTGATCCTCGAAAAATTTGGCCTGCGCACGTGTGCAGCCATCGAGAGCGCGGACTTGCGTCATCTGTTCCGGCGCGCGGGATTCCGGCTCATACGTTCGAGCGCCGTGCCGGAAGTGGCGTTTGCGGGATGCACGCGCGGCGAAGACCCGGCGGTGCGGCCTTGGAAACTCACGCTGCGCCAGGAACTCAGCGACGAACGCGCGGCCGAAATGCTGATCAACGCGGCGCTCTGGCAGATCAAATACGGCCTGCAACTTGTCACGTTCGACGCGGGCCGGCCGCGCTGGAACATTGGCGCGTTCGGGCGCACCGATTGGGAGGACGCGTTTCTCTCGCTGGGCGTGCGCGTTTCCCCCCGGCTCATGCGCGAGAGCGGGTTGCTGGACTGGCGCGCGGTGCTGACGCGGTGTCTCGATGAAATCGGCACGGGCAATCTCCCGCCGGAAATCCTGGCGAAAGTCACGGCCGTGCCGCAACGCGTTTGTCACGACAGCCAGCAAGCCATCTGGGAAGTTCTCGACCGCGTGGCCGGGACCGTGCTCGATCAAGTGCGTGAAACTGAGCCGCAACTTTTCACCGAGTCGGGCGAACTGGATTACGAAGCGGCGCGGTCATTTCGCCGTTGGGCGCGGTTGTTTGACGACGTGTCGCCACAGATACTTTCGCGATTTGGGGTGTCGGCTTTCACCGCGTTGCATCGGGTCGCGCCGGAGTACTTTGGCTGGGGCACGCACCACCTCAAGCCGTGGGAACTCGAACAGGAATATGGCAAATGGAAGGGCGCACGGGGCCGGGCGCTGCTCAAGAGTGCCTACGCCTTCGCACTGTTTGAAACCGGACTCGGTGTCATTGTGGAGCAGGGGGAACAAGTCGTCTGGCAATGCACGGTGAACCATTTCTCCGAATGGTCGGCGCGCTGGGCGGAGCAGGGGATTTCCGCGTATGACTTTTTGTACAGCATCGCCAGCCGGCACGGCCTGACGCCGTTGTTGAGCCGCGAACTCACACACACGGCCGCGGTTTCCTTGCTGGCGGGAATGAACCTGCACGCGGACCTGCCCAAGATCGAAGGTTGCTGGGATGTCTGCATGAGCGCCGCGCTGGAACACCACGGCGGCAAACTCGAAGTGCGGCTCGTGTTGCCCGACCTCGTGCCACTGCCTTTGCGCCTGCGCAAGGCCGCGCTCGTGCCGCTCGCCTACGGCTATCTCCACAAGGAAATCCGCCTGGTCCGCGACTTCGACCTGCGCATGGCACGCGAAAGCCATCGCAAACTTGAAGAGATTCCCGGTTGGTGGGACGACGAACGCATCATTGGAACGCCGCTCTTCGAGCGCGTCAACAATTCGGCGGAACCAGCGCGCGCGGTGTTGGGAATTCTCAATCCGGAACCGTGGCTGGAAGCACCCGCGCAGAAAATCCGTTTTCGCGCGCTGCACCTGCTCCTTTCCAAGCGGGCCGCCCTGCGGGAAGACGGTTGCGAAACGGGCCTTGCTTCCGAGGAAATACGCGCGTTACTCCGGCTGGCGCTGGAGGCAACGTTGGAGCACACGAACCTCGTGCATGTTTCCTATCCGGCCATCCGGCGCGGCTTCGAGCGCATCCTGGCGCGCGACGACACGCGCGAAATGCTCGACTCGCTCTTGCTGCATGTGGGTACTGCTTACGAAACCGAAATTTGGGGACAGGTCCGCAAATTCATCGTGCTCGATGTCATTAACGATCTCGTCGCACTCACGGTCCGGAATTCGTTGCTGCACCTGATGAGTGAGGCGTGAGCGGGCGGAAGTTGCTCGCCGTGCCGATCCAGATGAATTCTCGGCGAGCGCTTCACCTGTCGGTGACGGAAAGCACGTAATCGTCCGGGCGCGGGAGGCCAGTCTTTTTTGCCGGGATTGATTCAGGCCAAAACCAAATCTCTCTCCTCTGCGTTCAACACTTTCCAACGACCCGCAGTCAGATTGATCAGGCGAAAACTCCCGATTCGCACGCGAATCAATCGCAACGTCGGATGCCCGATGGCGGCTGTCATGCGGCGGACCTGGCGATTTTTTCCTTCGGTCAGTTCCAAGCCAATCCAGCACGCGGGCACGGTTTTGCGGAAGCGGATTGGGGGATCGCGTGGGGCAACCTCCGGTTGCGGGTCCAGCAGCCAGGCGCGGCAGGGCAGAGTCTTCCGGCCTTGAATGACCAGGTCGCGTGAAAGTTTCTGAAGCGACTCCGAGGTGGGAATTCTTTCCACCTGCACCCAGTACTCGCGTTGGTGCGCGTGGCGTGGATGAAGCAGCCGTTCGTTCAAATCCGGTTCATCACTCAACAACAGCAAGCCTTCGGAATCCGCGTCGAGCCGGCCAATCGGGTAAACATTTTTTGGAATTCCGAATTCTGCCAGGGTCCGATTCGGCGAGCCGTCGCTCGTGAATCGCGAAAGCACGCCGAAGGGTTTGTTGAACACGAGCAGCATGATGGTCAACCCGCCGCTGCATGTCGGAGGCGGACAGGCCGAAACATTTTGTTCGCAAGCGGTGGTGATGAATCAACTCAAAAACGCTCCCAGCGAACACAGGTCCGGCCGCCTGGGTTGAGTTTTGCGAATTTGCCTCCGGCCATGGCCGCCGCTGGGCTGACATCCATCCGCGTGCTTGTCTTTTGCGTGAGTAGCAGGTATTTGCATCGGGCAACAATACGAACCAACCAGACACATACAGCGCACCATGCCCAACCCCTGGACCGGAAAAGGAAATCCCTATGCGCGCAAGGAAGTTATCGAACGCCTGCGGGCCACGTTGAAAAAAGGCGACGCCATCATCGCTGCCGGCGCGGGCACGGGTATCAGTGCCAAGTTCATCGAGAAAGGCGGCGCGGACCTGATCATCATCTACAACTCGGGTCGCTTCCGCATGATGGGCCACGGTTCGACCTGCG
>CAZCZP010000095.1:2110-14432 GCA_964502895.1 uncultured Bifidobacteriaceae bacterium | reverse complement strand
AAACTGAGCTTGCAGGGAGGTCCCCCCGACATCCTGGCGCGAATCGCTCCAAGTAAACGGGCGGCCATAGCTGGCCGCATGTTCACCTCGATTGGATCCTGGTTCGCGCTAACCTTTCACGCCTTTGGCCTTGAGGGCGTTCTGAGCGACCTTGACCAACTCAACGAATGCTGGCGCGTCCTGCGCGGCGATGTCAGCTAGCACTTTGCGGTCAAGGGCACACTTGGCGGCTTTCAAGCCTTCAATCAGCCGGCTGTAAGTGATGCCGGCTGCGCGCGCCGCAGCATTGATTCGCACCTGCCAGAGATAACGGAACGTGCGCTTTTTGGTGCGGCGATCACGATAGGCGTATTGCCGGCCGTGATCCACGGCATCCGAGGCGTAGCGGTAGAGTTTCGAGCGCCGCATGCGAAAGCCTTTGGCGGCTTGCAGCATCCGATTGCGGCGTTTCCGGGAAGCAGGAGCGTTAGTGACGCGCATCTTGGGTTATGAGTGAAATGAAAATCTCTTGGACTCAGTGGCTGAATGGCAGATTTTGTTTGATGCGATAGGCGTCAGTTTCGTGGACGACGGCGGAGCCGCGCAAGCCCCGACGGCGCTTGGGGCTTTTCGTCTGGCACAAGTGCCGACGGCCGGCGCGGCCGCGCAACACCTTGCCCGTCGCCGTTATTTTGAACCGCTTGGACACGGATTTCTTCGTTTTGATGCCTTTGGGACGTCGCATAAACTCAGTCTTCTTAAAAAGGACGCGCACTATAGGTAAGCGGTGTGGCGGGCGCAAGCGGTAATTTGAGACGGGTGAATCTGAATCTGTAATTCGAACACCCGAGCACTGTTAAAATCGAGTGCTTTCGCCCAGCCGTTATGGTTCAAAGCTCATTCGCCCGAGCCTCCTGTCTGGACGCGCAACGGCACGCACGCAGCCTCGCACAAGCCGATGAAGGTTTCCTCCGCGAGGCTGAGACGCTTGCCGCGCCAATGGAGGATGCCCCATCGCCGCTGCAACTTGCGCCGGCCCAACGGCAACGCGACGAGCGAACCTTCCTCGATTTCCTTCTGCGCAATCCACGGCGCCAGAATACTCACGCCCAAGCCCAGCTTCACAAGTTCCTTGGTCGCCTCCATGCTGCCGAGTTCGATCACGGTGTTCAAGACCATCTGTTCGCGGCGGAAATAATCCTCGACCAATCTGAAGGTGACGCTGTGTTTGCCATAGAGAATGTAGTTTTGCCGCGGAACTTCGGAGCGCTCGACTCGGCCAACGCAAGCCCACGGATGCTGCGCGCCTACGATAAACTGCAGTTCGTCCGTGAAGAGCGGATGGAAATCCAGCTGAGTTTCCTTATCGGCTTCGAGCGAAAGTGCCAGGTCAATGCGTTGGCGCAACACAGCCGCGACGAGTTCCGGCGTATCGCCCGGCTCGATGGAGATGGCGTGCTCGGGAAAACTTTCCTTGAATTCGCGCAGCACCGGGGGAATCAGATGCTGGCAAGCCGTCGTGCTTGCGCCGAGACGCAAACGGCCGCGGCCCCATTTACCAAGATGCGCCAGGGATTCGCGCGCGTTTTCCATTTCCTGCAAAATTTTCTTGGCATGATGCAGAAGTTGTTCGCCAGCCTGCGTCAGCACAATTTTTTTTCCCAGTCTGTCCAAAAGGCGACAGCCCACGTCGCGTTCCAACGCCTTCATGGAGTGGCTGATGCCCGACTGGGTGAGGTGAAGTTCGCGCGCCGCCTGCGTAAAACTCCCGGTGCGCGCCAACACACAGAAGGCGCGCACCTGCCGGCTGTCGAGGGGAGCGTTCATCTATGAAGGGGATTCATTGTCCGCATGGGAATTACGCGGAGCACTCATTGCGCCAGAACCGGCGCCTTGGCACATGCGCCGCTAAAAGCCGCCCGGCAACGAACCAGCGCCATCACTTGAAAAAGACACTGACAACTTTGAACGGGGCCGCGCCCCGGCGCGTGTTACGCGCCGGTTTTGTACCGCTGACGGATTGCGCGCCGCTGGTGATGGCGCAGGAACTCGGCCTGTTCCACAAATACGGATTGCGCGTCGCGCTCAGCCGAGAACTCGGTTGGGCCACGATCCGCGACAAGATCGTCCACGGCGAACTGGACGCGGCGCACGCCTTGGCGGCCATGCCCGCCGCGATTTCACTGGGGTTGGGCTCGGTGCGGTGCGATTGCCTGACGGGGCTGGTGCTCAATCTGCATGGCAACGCCATCACGCTTTCCAACGAACTCTGGCACCGCGGCGTGCGCGACGGCGCCACGTTGCGCGGGGAAATCCTCCGCACGCGCACCGCGAAGATACTCACCTTCGGCGTCGTCTTTCCATTTTCGTCACATCATTTTCTGTTGCGCGCCTGGCTGGCGGCATCGGGCATCAATCCGGACCGCGACGTGCGCATTGTGGTGGTGCCACCCCCGCAGATGGTTGCCAACCTCAAGGCGGGCAATCTCGATGGCTATTGCGTCGGCGAGCCTTGGAACTCGGTTGCGGTTCAAGCGCGCACGGGCTGGTGTGTTGCCACCAGCGCGGAACTCGATCCGGGTCATCCGGAAAAAGTCCTCATGGTGCGCCGGGAGTTTGCCGAGAAGCGCGAGGATGAGCATCTGGCGCTGGTCGCGGCGCTTCTGGAAGCCTGTGAATTTTGCGACGCGCCGGAGAACCGCAGCGAAATCGTAGCCACGCTGGCGCGACTGGAATACGTGAACGCACCCGCAACGGCTTTGCGGCGCGGATTCGATGGCGAATTTGATTTCGGCCACGGCCGGGTCCGCGCGGTGCCGGATTTCAACTCGTTCCACCGGAACAACACCAACGAGCCATCGAGCGACAAAGCGGCCTGGGCGTTGCAGGCGGTTCGTACCAGCGGTTTGTGCAAGACACCTTCGGCAATTGATTTCGCCCTCGGACGCCGCGTTTTTCGCCCGGACATTTTTGAAAAAGCCGTTCGCCTTCGCAACACCACTGCTCCTCTAAATGAAAATGAAATTGAATCCGAAATCGAAACCGCCCTCGCCTGAATTGAGCCGGCGGCAATTCGCCGCCAAAACAGCCAAAGGCCTGACGTTGGGCGCGCTGTTTGCCGGCCTGCCGAAGGCCTGGGTCGGCAGCGCGTTTGCGAGCGATGCGCCCGAGACCACAAAAGTGCGCTTCGGGATGATCGCGCTCACGGACTGTTCGCCCATCGTGATCGCGCACGAAAAGGGTCTGTTCAAGAAATACGGCATCGAATCCACCGTTCTCAAAGGAGCGAACTGGGCGGCGATACGTGACAACTTGAGCAGTGATGTGATCCAAGCCACGCACATGCTCATCGGGATGCCGATCGCTTCAACGATGGGTCTGGCCGGTTCGCCGAAGAAGCCGATGATTATTCCGTGGCTGTTGAATCGTAACGGCCAAGCCATTTCGCTAAAGATGGACTGGAAAGGCAAGGTTGCCGACGATCCAAAGGCGATCAAACCGTTCGTGGAAAAGGCCAAAAAATTGGGCGAGCCACTGACGTTTGCCATGACTTTTCCGCCCGGCACACATGCGATGTGGATGCGCTATTACCTTGCTGCTGGGGGAATTCATCCGGACAAAGACATCAGCCTCATCGTTGTCCCGCCCGCGCAAATGGTTTCCAACATGAAGATCGGGAAGATGGATGGATTTTGTGTCGGCGAACCGTGGAACGCGCGAGCAATTGGGGATGGCATCGGGTTTACCTCCGTTACTACGCAGGACATGTGGAAGGACCATCCAGAAAAAGTTTGCGCGTTTCTCGGAGAATTCGCCGACAGGAATCCAAAGACGGTCAAAGCGTGTTTGAAAGCATTGCACGAAGCGAGCGTGTGGCTCGACGATTTGAACAACCGCCCGGAGCAATGCGACATCGTTAGCAAGGCAACCTACATCAACTGCGAACCGAAGACGATTCTCGGGCGTTTGCAGGGTCATTACGACTACGGGGACGGCCGCAAGAAGGAAGACGAGTTCTACATGCATTTTAGCAAGCGTAACTGCAATTACCCGCAGCCAAAATACTGCAAGTGGTTTCTCACACAACACCGTCGTTGGGGCATGACCACTGGCGCACCGGATTACGAAGTCATCACCAAACAAGTGATGCGCACGGATATTTACGAGGAAGCCATGAAGGAAATCGGCTACGCACACGGCGGTCTGAACCATGACAAAGAAACATTGTTCGACGGCGTGACGTTTGATCCACAAGGCGACCTCGAAGCTTATGCGAAAAGCTTTCCAATTAATAACCTCAAGGGCTGAAACGGGTGACAACAACTCAGCCTGCCATTAAAGCGATTACGGGGAGCACTGTGTTCGCACGCCGCGCATTGTGGCGGCAGGCCTTTCATCAGCGTTCGGTCTGGATGCGTGCGGTGAAACTGGGGCTCACGGTCGGCTTTTTGCAAGCTGCTATCAACCAGGGCGACCATTGGCTGGGTCAGGCCGTGGATCGGACGGTGTTGCTCAAATCCATCGTCTCGCCGCTCATCGGCTTCACGCTCGTCCTTTTCTCTGCGGCAGAAACCTGGGTGCAACGCACTATCGAACAAGACAATTCATGAACGACTCGCTTCTCAAAAAAATTGACTGGCTGCTGTTGCCACTGGTGGGCATCGCCTTTGTGCTCGTGATCTGGACCGTCTCCAGTTCCACGTGGGCGAAGGAGCTGCCGTCGCCGTTAAAAACCTGGCAAGCCAGTAAATCTTATATCCTCGAACCCTTCGCCAAACGCGGGGAGATGGATCAGGGCATCCTGCGCTTTACATGGTATTCGCTAGTACTCGTCGCTAAAGGCTATGCGCTCGCATTGATTATCGGCACACCGATTGGATTTTTTCTCGGCCTGTCGAAACCGTTCGCAAAGACATTTGATCCAATCATTCAAGTGTTGCGCCCGGTGTCGCCGCTCGCGTGGCTGCCGCTGGGCCTGGTTTTATTCCTGAGCTTCGGCAAGCAGGCGTCCGAACTCGGCGCGCTGTTCACGATCGCAATCTGCGCCATGTGGCCAACGGTGTTGAACACCGCCGTCGGCGTACGCGCAATCCCGCAGGACTATCTGAACGTCGCAAAGGTTTTGAAGCTTTCGCGCACCAAGACGCTCTTTAAAGTGCTCATCCCCGCGACGCTGCCTTACATGTTCACGGGATTTCGATTGAGTCTCGGTATCGCGTGGCTGGTCATCGTCGCAGCGGAAATGTTGACGGGCCGGCCCGGCGTGGGCGGTTTTCTGTGGCAGGAATACAACGCGCTGATTTACGAACACATCATCCTCTGCATCGTCACCATCGGCGTGGTGGGTTTCGTTCTGGACCGCTTGATGAGTCTGGCGGAACGACGATTCAAAACCGCGTGAGTTTGCCATGCCTTTTCTTGAACTAAAAAGCGTCAGCAAGGGCTACCGCGCCAACGGCAGCCGGAGTGAGGTCCTGCGCGACATCAACCTCAGCATCGAGAAAGGCGAATTCGTGGCCATTGTCGGTTATTCCGGCGCGGGCAAGACCACGCTCATCTCGCTCATTGCAGGGTTGATCAAACCCGACTCCGGCAGCCTCACACTCAATGACCTTGAAATCACCGAGCCGGGGCCCGACCGCGGCATTGTGTTCCAAAATTACTCGCTCCTCCCTTGGATGACCGTTTATGAAAACATTCACCTCGCCGTGGATCAGGTTTTCCCGAATTGGTCGCCATCCAAGAAGCAGCAGCACACAGAAACTCATATTGGGATGGTAAATCTCACGCCCGCGCGCGACAAGCGGCCCAGCGAACTCTCCGGCGGCATGAGGCAACGAGTGAGCGTGGCGCGCGCGTTGGCGATGGACCCACAGATTTTGTTGCTCGATGAACCGCTTTCCGCGCTCGATGCACTCACGCGCGCCACGCTTCAGGACGAAATTGGCCGCATCTGGCAGGAGAATCGCAAGACCGTCGTGCTCATCACGAATGACGTGGACGAAGGAATTTTGTTGGCCGATCGCATCATCCCACTCAGCGCCGGTCCGAACGCCACGCTTGGCCCGGCCATCGCCGTGGATATTCCGCGTCCTCGCGACCGCACGGCCATCAATCACATTCCGCGTTACAAGGAAATCCGGCGCGACGTGATTAAATTCCTTCTCGGCGACGGAGGCAAGAAGCACACGGCCGTGACGAAGAAATTGATTTTGCCCGACATCGAACCGGAGGATTTGTCCGTGCCGCCGCCGCTGTTGGGTTGGCGCAAGCGGCCGATTCGCCGCAATGAAGTGAAACGCGAAACCGTGGAGGTGGACGTATGAGCGACTACCTGATTGTTGACAACTTGACGAAGGTTTATCCATCCCCCAAAGGACCGATTGCCGTCGTCAAGAACTTCAACCTACACATCAAGAAAGGCGAATTTGTCTGCCTCATTGGTCACTCCGGCTGTGGCAAGTCCACCGTGCTCTCGATGGTCGCTGGCCTGAACGACATCACCGGCGGCGGGATCATTCTCGCCGGCAAAGAACTCGTTGGCCCCGGCCCGGATCGCGGCATCGTGTTTCAATCGCCTTGCTTGTTGCCATGGATGACGGCATACGAAAACGTTTGCCTCGGCGTGGACCAGGTTTTTTACACGGCGAGCAAAGAGGAGCGGCATCAAATCGCCGAGTATTACCTGAGCGTTGTTGGTTTGGCTGAAGCGATGCATAAAAAGCCCGCCGAGCTTTCTCAAGGCATGAGGCAGCGCGTCGGGATTGCCCGGGCATTTGCGCTGTCGCCCAAAATGCTCTTGCTCGATGAACCGTTCGGCATGTTGGATTCGCTGACGCGCATGGAACTGCAACAAGTTCTCATCGAGCTTTGGCGCAAAGACCGGAAGACCGCCTTCATGGTCACGCATGACGTGGACGAGGCGTTGTTCCTCGCCGACCGCATCGTAATGATGACTAACGGCCCGGAGGCCGAAGTGGGCGATATTCTGGAAGTCCCCTTCCCGCGGCCGCGTGACCGCAAAGCCGTCCTGGAGCATCCTGATTATTACAACCTGCGCGCACATCTCATTACGTTCCTGGAAGAGCACGCGCACAAGAAATCACCGGCGAAACCGACCGAAACGAGTCCGGAAAATCCGCCGGCGTCGTTGCCTCCCGGTTCACCGCACCGAATGACATCGAAGGAAGTCGTTCTGAGACTTTTTTGACCCAAATCAAACTCAGAAGATCAAATCGCCACGAAGATGACTCGATGAAAACAACTGCAAAAACCTCCGCTGCCGCCGCAATGGTGTTCGCCGCACTTAACCAGGTTTATGGCCAATACACGCCACCGCCGCCACCGGCGCCATTTCCCGGCTTCATAAACGAATGGCTGCGCAAGGATGATCCCTACATGAACAAGTGGGACTTCGGCGGATCCGTCCGCGTTCGCTACGAAATCAAGGATGGCTTTGGCATTCCCGGCGAGCCGGGGTCGGTGGATTTTCGCGAGGATGGCGCGGATGTAAAAAATGATTACTTGATGGAACGCATCCGAATTCGCGCGGGTTACACCGACAAATGGTGGAGTGCGTTGGTCGAAGGGCGCAGCAGTTTTGTTCAGAGCGATGACCGGTTTGCCTATTTTGCCGCCCCGCTGCCCGCGGGCACGGAGAATCGCGAGGGCAAGGGCCCGGAATCCGACACGATTGATCTGCACCAGGCGTTTGTTACTGTCGGCAACCACAAGGAATTTCCCATCTCCGCAAAAATTGGCCGCCAGGAACTTTCTTACGGCGAAGAACGTCTCGTGGGTGCGTTCGGGTGGAACAACATTGGCCGCGTGTTTGATGCCGGGAAACTGCGCTGGCAAAATGAATGGTTCGGCGCGGATTTCTTTGCCAGCCGCGTCGTGATTCCCGAGGACGACCGATTCAACGTGAACAATGACTACGATTGGTTTTCCGGCATTTACGCCACGAGCACCAAAGTGCCGAAGCATCTGCTCGACGTTTATTTCTTCGCGCGCAATGCGAACTCGCAAGCCATCGCCGCCGAACCCAGCCCCCAAGCTCCGCAACCCAGCGCGCGCGACATTTACACCTTTGGCTTGAGGCTCAAGTCCAAACCCGGTGAACTTGGCAATTGGGATTACCTGCTCGATGCCGCCGGACAACTCGGCAATTTTCAGGATCGTCGGCTGGCGGGCACGCCGCGGCTCGATCACGAGGCGTGGATGTTCGTTGCGAATGGCGGATACACGTTCAACGACTCATGGGGCAAACCACGCCTCGCCCTCGAATACGCGTATGGCTCCGGCGACAGCGATCCGACCGATGGCGATCACGAGACTTTTGAAAATCTCTTCCCCACCAATCACAAGTTTTACGGCTACATGGATTTTGTTTCGCTGCAAAACATCCACAACCTGCGCGGCATCGTTCAGCTCAAACCGCATTCGCGCATCAGCCTCGCCGTGGAAGCCCACGGGTTCTGGCTCGCCGACACGTCCGACAATTTTTACAACGTCGGCGGCGCGCCGCGCGGCGGGGTGGCGGCAACACCGCTGGGTAACGGCTACGGCATCAACCCCGACTACGACAGCTACGTCGGCGCGGAAATAGACGT
Source organism: uncultured Bifidobacteriaceae bacterium (assembly GCA_964502895.1). Taxonomy (GTDB): domain Bacteria; phylum Verrucomicrobiota; class Verrucomicrobiia; order Limisphaerales; family JADLHS01; genus WYBW01. The sequence goes on along the minus strand of CAZCZP010000095.1, from coordinate 5,841 downwards.
CATCGCCGGCGTCGCGCTCACCCGCTACGCACAGCTCGAACTGGGCTACGGCCATTTCTTTGTCGGCGATTACATCGAGAGCAGCCTTTCCGCCGCGACGCACGGCTCGACGGACGCGGATTATTTCTACCTCCAGCTCAATGTGAATTTCTAAACGATGCCAGGAAAATCTCACGCCAAGGACGCAAAGTTCGCGAAGCACTTCCGTAAAATATTCATCCTTCGCGTCCGCTGCGCTCTTTGCGTGAGGCAGAGTTTCGTCAGACGGGTGTTTCACCATTGATTGAATGGAGTCCACCGTCAAAACCATTTGTCCTTACTGCGGCGTTGGGTGCGGTCTGGCAGTGAAGGTCCACGACGGAAAAATTGTGGAGGTTCGCGGCGACAAGACTCATCCGTCCACGCTGGGCGGTATTTGCCCCAAGGGTGCGCAGATTGATGAGATCGTCGCCACGCCCAATCGGCTTACGAACGCGCAACTGCGCGCGACCGCCGCGCTCCCGTTTACGCAAGTGAGTCTCGACCGCGCGCTCTCGCACGTCGCCATGCGCTTTCGAGAAATCATCCACGAACATGGGCGCGACGCGGTGGGGTTTTACATCTCGGGCCAACTGACGACCGAATCCCAATACGCGTTCAACAAACTGGCCAAGGGCGTCATCGGCACGAACAACCTCGACGCCAACTCGCGTCTTTGCATGGCCAGCGCCGCAAGCGCCTACAAAATGGCCCTCGGCAGCGATGGCCCGCCCACCTGCTACGACGACATCGAACTGGCGGAATGTTTTCTCATCGTGGGCGCGAACATGGCTGATTGTCATCCCGTGCTCTGGCAACGCGTCAAGCGCCGCGCTGCGCGCAAACGCATCCGTGTCATCGTGGTGGACCCGCGCCGCACCGCCACGGCGGAGGGAGCGCATTTGCATCTGCCGATCAAGCCGGGTACGGACGTGGCGTTGTTGAATGCGATGCTGCACGTGTTGATTACGCAGGGCTGGATCAACGAGCACTTCATCCGCGCGCACACTGAAGGTTGGGAAGCTGTGCGTGCCGTGGCGGAGGCGTGGTCACCAGCGCGCGCCGCGAAGGTTTGTGGTGTGGAGGAACAGGCAATTCATCGCGCAGCCTTCTGGTTCGGTCAATCTGCCGAAGCACTCAGCCTCTGGACGATGGGCGTCAACCAAAGCACCAGCGGCGTCGCAAAAAATCTTGCCCTGATCAATCTGCATCTCGCCACGGGAAAAATTGGCCGGCCGGGCAGCGGCCCGTTTTCACTTACGGGCCAGCCCAACGCGATGGGTGGACGCGAGGTCGGCTACCTGTGCGGGCAGTTGCCTGGCTACCGCGACGTGACCAATTCGCAGCATCGCGAAGACATCGCACGCGTTTGGGGCGTGCCGCCGCAGCGGATTCAATCGAAGCCCGGACTGGATGCGGTGCGGATGTTCGAGGCACTCGAAACCGGCAAGCTGAAAGCGCTGTGGATCGTGGGATGCAATCCACTCGCCACGATGCCCAACAGCAATCAAATCCGCCGCGCCCTCGAACGCGCGCGTCTGCTCGTGGTGCAGGATTGCTATCATCCCACCGAAACTTCCCGGCTTGCGCACGTATTGTTGCCGGGCGCGATGAGCGTGGAGGTCGCCGGCACGATGACCAATTCCGAACGCCGCATCGGCCTGCTGCAACCCTGCGTGCCGCCGCCGGGCGAAGCGCGGCCTGATTGGGAAATTGCCACGCGCTTCGCGGCGCTGTTTGGGCATGAGGAGCATTTCTCTTACACCAGCGCCAGCGATATTTTCGAGGAACACAAGCGGTGCTGCGCCAATGTCTATTCGCTTCAGATGAACGGCATCAGTTACAAACGGCTCAAACGTCACGCGGTTCAATGGCCGTGCCCGACCGGCTCCAGTCCCGGGCTGGCCCGGCGTTATCGCAACAAAACGTTTCCGACCTCGACCGGCCGCGCACAGTTTCATCCCGTGGACTACCTCCCGCCCGCCGACCAGGCGAACGCGCAATTCCCGTTGGTGCTGAACACGGGTCGCTTGAGCAACCACTGGCACACGCGCACCAAAACCGGCCATGTCGCGAAGTTGAACAAGATGAATCCGTCGCCATTCGTGGCGGCGAATCCTGCGGATGCGGAATCTCTTGGCCTGAAAAACGGCGACATCGTGCGCGTGATTTCGCGACGTGGCTTTGCGCGCACGACGCTGCAATGCGACGATGCTGTCTCGCCCGGCACATTGTTCATGCCGTTTCACTGGGGACAATTGCACGACGAGAACGGCTGCGTGAACACGCTGACGCAAGGGGAGTGTGACCCGGTTTCCCGCGAACCGGAATTGAAGTTCAGCGCGGTGCGATTGGAAAAGGAGGGGGCATGAATCGTATCCCTCTCGCCGCATTTTCCCCCTCACCCCGGCCCTCTCCCCTTTGGAAGAGGAGAGGGAGAATTACACTCAGTCCAACCGCAAGCGTGCGGCGGAGGTTAGCTCGAAGGACCCTGAAATCTAAAGAGACGCGCGAGACCTGTCCCCTCTCCCCCGCGGAGGGGGAGAGGGTAAGGGTGAGGGGGAACGAATATCTCACCGCCGCGCCATGAGTGCGATGGAATCAAAAGTCGTTCAATTGCCCGCGTCTGGCTCAGGCGAGTTCACGCCTGAACAAAGAGAATATCTCTCCGGCTTCATGGCCGGCATCGCGCAACGGCAGCTCTACCCCTACGTCGGCGAGACGGGCAACGGCCAGTTGACCGCCGACCCTGCCCAGGGCGGCGCGAACCTCGCCGCACAAAAGGAGGAAACGATTTTCGGCACGCCACTCTCGGAATGCACGAAACAGGAATTGTGGAAGCACGAACTGCACGGGCTTGATGCTTGGGATCGGTTGCTTCAGCACGCTGAGGGCAACAAATCTCCGGATGAGGCCGACACGTTTCGCTTCCGCTATCACGGTCTTTTCTATGTCGCGCCCGCGCAGAATTCATTCATGCTGCGCTGCCGGATTCCCGCGGGCGAACTGACTTCGGCGCAAATGCGCGGGCTGGCCGAAATCTCGGAAGCCTGGGGCAATGGCAAAGCCGCCATCACGACGCGCTCGAACATCCAGATCCGCGAAATCGCTCCGAAGAACTTGGTCAACGTCCTGACGAAACTTTCGTCCATCGGCCTGACCTCACGCGGCAGCGGCGTGGACAATGTGCGCAACGTGACCGCTTCACCGACGGCGGGAATTGATCCGCAGGAACTTCTGGACGTTCGCCCGTTTGCCCACGCGTTGCATCATTACATTCTGAATCACCGCGACCTCTACGATCTGCCGCGCAAGTTCAACATCGCTTTTGAAGGCGGCGGCGCGGTGGACACGGTGGCGGACACGAATGATATCGGGTTCATGGCGGTGCGCGTTCCCGAAATGGCCCTCTCCCATCCGATGGGCGAGGGAGAAACCTCCGCCGCGTCTCGCAATGACCAAGTTGCAGGTACTACTGGACAGCCCTCCAAAAACGGAGAAGCGCCCGCTAGCTGTTCCCCTCTCCCATCGGATGGAAGAGGGGTTAGGGGTGGGGGTAATTCATGTGTCCATCCCGGCACCTACTTCCGTGTCGAACTCTGCGGCATCACCGGCCACAAGCAATTTGCCCGCGACGCCGGCATCGTCGTCAAACCCAACGAAGCTGTCGCCGTCGCCGCCGCCATGCTTCGCGTGTTCATCGAACACGGCGA